>CAZJFB010000008.1:5157-51537 GCA_964545145.1 uncultured Chloracidobacterium sp.
GATCGCCCGCGGTCACACGCAGCTCTGATCGAAAGGCCGGTAAGGACCAGTCCGACGCTCATGCTTGACCAGTCAGGATCGTAACCGGCGTTGAAGTAGTAAAAGGTCGAGCCGTTATCCAATCCGTAGATCGACGCCACGCACTCACCGTTTGCCCACAGTTCATCAAATCTCAACACACCGGCCGCCGCCATATTACGGACAAGCGCCCGATGAAAATCAACGAGGCGGGCATGGCCGCTAAGTTCCGATCCGCCGGGGCCATCCCAACGCTTGTTGTGGAGGGTCAGGAATCGTTCAAAAGCAGCATCAAGCTCGGCAGGCAGCGAGACCGAGCAAAAGCGGAAACCGTGTTGGTTCTCTAACTGCTTGAGCCTGCGCTTAAAGTTTGATGCGCGCCGGCTCCCCGACAGGACCCTGTGCCAGCCTCTCGATAGATCGATCTGGGGGCACGCGTAGCCGGCACGATCTAATAGGCGTGAAGGTCTGTCGGCTGCCTCCGTGACGTCACGATCCCGCAGCGGTGAACCGGCTGCCAGATTGTTCATCGAAATAGCATCGGTACCAGATCCTGAGGAACTTAGAGATCTGATGATCGCTTCGGCGGCTTCTTTCTTGTCCTCCGGCCTTGCGATAATGTCGAGGTGGTCCGCACCGCCGTACTCGCCGCCCATCAAGTCCAGTTGAACGGACGACATGCCAAGCACTCGCCGTCGTGTCCTGCATAACGGCAGGATAGCGATCAACTCGCCGCCGCGATATGCTTTCACCACAAATGGTGTCGAGTCGCCCCCGAACGAACGAAACCATGTGTCCATGTATTCCCACGCAAGGAATGGCGACGCCGATGAGGCGTCAAAAAGCGAGGTCCATTCATCCCGCATTTCGGTGAATTCACCGGCGTCTTGTGCGACCTGGATATTTATTATGACCGACCTCCCAATCTCCAAATTAGAACGACCTTAATGCCGCGCTGGCTATCCCCCTGATCCCCGCTTGCCGGACTGAAGCCGATCGATCTAAGTAAGCAAATTCTGCCGGGTCAGCTTCGAAACTGATCCCCACCTTAGGCAGCTGTTCAGACAGATATCGCAGCAGCGAACGAATGAAGACTATTACGCCTAACATTTCCAACGCCTCCTCGCATGTCGTAAGCGTAATGTAAACCAGGTTTTCCTTGCCGAATATCTCGGTATGGCGGCCCTCCAACAGTTCGAGGCCGACCGCCCCGCCGAGAAACAGCACTGCGGCCGTCATAAATCCGATAAACGTAACGGTGGGTAACCGCATTAGAAAATTTGAAAAGTACAACCCAAGCCCCAGAACCAGAACAACTGCCGGAACCACCCAAGCGAAGTAAAGGATGCCGAGATCATGGCCGCCCAAGACGTCGCGCATCGGTTCGATCAGGCGTTCGTGTACCGAAATGATCTCGTCGAACGCCATCGCGACAAAACCACACGCAAGCACTGCCCAAGGGGCGATCTTTGTCTCGGACCGCTGTCTCTTGAAATAGAAGATCAGTGATAGGAGAAACGCGGCGAATAGCAGCAGCAATCCGGAAAAGAAGGCGGGAGCGTTCAACTCCAACTCCACATAGAAGAACTTCATCAGCTTTCGGGCGACCATTGACTCATCACCCAGAAGATAATAAAACCCGACCGTAACGCAGCTTGCCGCGATCAGAATAGTTGCGATGATGGCGAGTCCGTTCGAAACCTTGGCGGCATTGATCGTAAGTTTTTGTTCCGTCATGATCCTCCTGCAGCGACCCGGTCATAGGTCAGATCGGAAGTCTGCCCACGAACGCTGGATATCTGGCTTTGAAGGTACGTAAACGGCTAATAACGGCGAACTTCCACACTCGTGCGAGACGGCCAAGCAGGCTGGGACGAAACACATAGTAGGCAACATGTTCCCGTTCGCCCGTCGCCCACGTACGCTTGTACGGCGACGAAGGACTTAAGAAGTCTATCTTCTCCACGCCGTCATCGACGCAATCGAGCAAAAGCTGGCGAAACAAGAGATTTCCGGGCGCGAATTTTGAAAAAGACTCGTCATAGGACGTTCGCCAGTGATACATCGTCGTATCAAGCCCGACATTTAGGCTCATCGCTATCGTCCGGCCGTCTAATACCAGCTCATACGAATAGAACGCTCCGGCCGTCGCAACAGCCCTTGCAAAGTCGTGGTGAAGCCTCGAAGATCGCTCGTGCTGGACCGCTGCTGTTCCGCGTCGGCCCTTCCAGCCAAGGCTTTCGAGCGTAAGATACCTGTCGATGAGTTCAGGAGAATACTCCCGCGAAACACGAAACTCGACACTTCCGGATTCCCGTAAACGGCGTAACCGACGGTCTAGCTCCTTGCCAAGATGTTTACGTGACCCCTTAAAGAACGCGTCAATTTCCTGCTCGCCGTTTTCGCGGCTTGGCAACGCGATATAAGGCGCGGGATCCATTTGCCAGACGCCGACGGAGCTTCCGTCTGTCTTTGACCGTTCCAGAAGGTCGCGAAACCAGTCATCGGTGTCAACGAGCCTCGCCTCGAGCACGTCCCATTCGCCTGACTTTGTTAGCGCATTCCACAACGCATCGGCGATCTCGCGGCGTTCTGCATCGTCACCGCCATGGACAAGGCCAAATCGCGGCGTGTTTAGGTCATAGACCGCACTAAGTGCATTTATCCTGAGGCCGTGCAGACTCGTTTTACCCGACATCAGAGGAAGAACGGCCCGAAGCTTATCGTTGCGCCGAACGGTAATTAGCCTGACGCCCGCTTCCAAGCCCGGCACAAAAGCCAGGAACCACTCCGGACGAAGGAACGGATCGTTGCACGGGCCTTCCTCGCAGAGTTCGATCCACTCGGCGATAAAACGCGGGTCCGGTGACGTTCCAAATTCTATGATCTCCGTCTTAAGCATCTCAGTCGGTCACCCGGACCGTCCACAAATTCGGCCGTGCCTTTTCCAGTTCGTGTTTCGCGCGTAACGAGCGGCCGCCACTCGTCGTCACATCGATATTGTAACCGCCATAGAATCCTCGAAAATTGACTTGCCCGTTCGCGTCCGTTTTTGCCGAAACGATGGTCCGCCATTCACGGTTGATCAGACTGTCGAGTGCTCGAAACGCGGGCTTTGGCAGGTTATTCCGGTCGATCAGGCCGACGCCCGGCAGCCATGCCCGTTCGTCGTCAAGGCCCCAGGTAACGATCCCCTCGACCTCGGGAGTACCAAACGCTACGGTATAGAATTCCCGGTAGAACGTCGCCTGCAGTTCGTCATCCCAGACGCCGTCGCGGTACGTGCCCAGAATAGGCATAGCACGGCCTTTCGCTCGCAGGTCGCGGGTTTGAGCACTGAATTCAGTGATCTGTATCGGCTTGCCGAGCCTTGCGTAACGCTGAAGCTGCTCGGCAACGTTCGCCGGCTCGAACCACTCGCCATTCGAATGTGCCTGAATGCCGATCACGTCGATCGGTACGCCGTTGTCCAACAGGCGCCCGAGCAGTTCGAAGTACCGGTCGCGGTTGTAATGGTGTGCGGCGAGCGAGCCAAAGACGCCGTATTCGTTTATCATCAGGCGCTTCTTTGGGTCGGTCTCGCGGGCGAGCCGAAAGGCCGAGTCGATATAGTCGGAACCCGCGTAGCGAGCAAAATGATCTTGCTCATGGGCGAGCGGCTCGTTGACCACCTCCCAGTCGTCGGCTTTTGCCCCACCGCGTCCGATGCTTCCTGCTACCCGCTTGCCGATCACGTTTCTCAGTTGATCGCGTTCGCGAGGTAGCCATTTTGGCGTTCCGTATTTTTTCGTGCCCCACAGTATCGGCGCCGCACCAACTCGCATCCCGAGGCTTTTTGCCAGTTCGGTCTCGCGATCGAACCACGCCCAATTTTCGCGTCCGGGCTCACCCTCAATAAAATCCCAGTAGGTCCCGACGACCGCATAATTGAACAGCTTTGACAGATACAGTTCGTAGGCCGCAGTATTCTCGGCCCTTAGGTCGTCGAGCTTCACGTAGCATCCGAAGTGAAAAAGATGCGATGCCTGCCGTATCTCGACATTCGCGTCCTTAACCGGGCGGCCTTTCTTATCGAGCACCGTGAGCGTTACGTCTGATTTACGATACTTTTCAATGCCGTCGTTCGCTTCGGCGAGAGCGTGCCTATTCCGCTCGGCCCGCTTCTCAGCGTCCGACGAGTTAGCCAAAGCCGTACAGGAAATTGTAGCGGCCGAAACAGCCACCACGAAGATCAAAAGGATCAACCGCCAGTCGGCGGTTGATATCCGTTCATCTACTCTGTGCTCCACACTCACGATTTTCTTTGCTATCCAAAACGCAATGGGACGACCGGTTTGACCGTGTCCTCGATGGCACGCGTCCTGAGCCGCGCCATTTGAAGCACGACCATTAATAGGTAAAGCGGATTGAGCAATGCGTAGCGCCGCCAAAGCCGCTTCGGCTCCTGAACGAACCGGTAGAACCACTCAAGTCCATGGTCCCGGAGCCAGGGCGGAGCCTGAGAAACGGTGCCCGCGTGAAAATCGAACGCTGCTCCGACGGCCATCAGCGGCATCGGGATCAGATCGCGATTCTCATAGACCCAGGTTTCCTGCCTGGGACAGCCGAGGCCGACCAGCACGATCGAAGCCCCGCTCGAAGCTATCGTCCGGGCGATCTCGATCTGTTCTTCCGGCGTGACCTGCCGAAATCGGGACGGTTGGGCGCCGACGATCTCGAGCCCTGGAAATTTCTCTTTAAGATTTTCAGAAAATTTCGCGAGGACCTCTCGCGTACTTCCGTACAGATAGATCGACAAGCCTTCGCGTGCAGCTCTTTCGCAAACTCTGAGGGTCAATTCGGGCCCGTAAACACGATCCGGCAACGCCGTCCCGTAGAGCCATTTCATTGCCCAACGCACCGGGTGCCCATCGGGAACAACGAGATCGAGCCTGTTAAGCCTATGACGATGTACCGGATCGAGAGCACCGGTCATCACGCCATGGACGGCGAGGGCGCTGATCGCCATTGAATGCCGGTTCTTTGCGTTCGAGATTATTCGTTCCGTCGCAGCAGAATAATCTACCGCATCGATCCCAACGCCGAGGACATTGTGCTTTCCCAGATCGATCATTGTTTTACGCGGCCGCCCTTTCGAGGCGGACGTCCTGGGCCATTTTCTCCTCGGTCGCGTGCACGATCTCGGTGATGGTCCTTTCGAGGTCGTATTCCTGGCGCCAGTCGGGATGATCTTGCTTGAATTTGCTCAGGTCGCTGATCCACCAGATGTGATCGCCCTCGCGGGCCTGATCGGAAATGTCAAAGGAGAGCTCACGGCCCGCAACTCGTTCGGCGATCTCGATCGCCTCGAGTACCGAGCAATTAGCAAACCTGCCGCCGCCGATGTTGTACACCGCACCGGCCTTTGGTGCCCGTGCAAAATGCCAGAACGCCTGAACGAGATCGTTCGAGTGGATATTGTCCCTAACCTGCTTACCCTTGTAGCCAAATATCGTGTAATGAGTACCGTAGACAACACATTTCACGAGATAGGCGAGGAATCCGTGCAGCATTGCCCCAGAATGTGCCGGGCCGGTAAGGCAGCCGCCGCGAAATACACCTGTATTCATGCCAAAATAACGGCCGTATTCCTGTACCATCACGTCGGCAGCGACTTTACTCGCGCCAAAAACGCTGTGCTTCGAGGAGTCGATCGACATTGATTCGTCGATCCCGTTCTCAAAATATGGATGTGATGAGTCGATCTCCCATCGCGTCTCCGTCTCGATCAAAGGCAGTCTATTAGGCGTGTCCCCATAGACCTTGTTAGTCGAAGTGAAGATGAACGGCACCTGCGGGCAAAATTCTCGCGCCGCCTCAAGCATGATCAGCGTGCCGGTTGCATTTATGCTGAAGTCGGTCATCGGCTCACGGGCGGCCCAATCGTGGCTCGGCTGTGCTGCAGCGTGGATAACTATTCCGATATCTCGCCCGTACCTGCGGAATATTGCTCTGATCGCGTCCTGATCGCGAATATCGGTATTGAAGTGAGTGAAGTTGGGTAATGTGCGGCTGAGTTCCTCGGTATTCCAGGCAACCGACCCGTCGCTCCCAAAGAAATACTGACGCATGTTGTTGTCGATACCGACAACGTCATAACCGAGTCCGTGAAAGAACTTTGTCGCCTCGCTGCCTATAAGGCCCGAACAGCCGGTAATAATAGCTACGCTCATCGAATAAACCTAGACCTTCCTCTTAAAAAGTTGACAAGATCGTCCTACTGTTTGGCTAAACGTCGAAAAGCCCTATCTTTCCAGCAACTTGTCGGGGTCAGGTACAGACGAGCACTCAGGCTTTGCGGGCGAGGTAGTGGATCCAATGGGATTCAGAATCCTGATCAACCAACTCGCCGGCCTCATTGAACGCCTCGATCCGCTCGAAACCGGCTGCCTCGAGCTGCTCCTTTTGCTTACCTATCGAGATGTAATACAAAAGGAGCGAGAATCGATGATCGCCGTCGTTCAAGATGGCAAAGTCCCGATCGTGAACCTCGAAACGCTTCATTTTGAAATGCGTAGGAAGGTGGTAAAGGCAATGTAAAGTGAAGATAAGATAGCTCTTATCAAATACGATCTTTCGCTGCCATGGGAGTTTGTTGAAGTATTTGTAGTCGCGATTGTGGGTGGAAAACATGAATAAACCGCCGGGCCTGAGCACTCGCCTCACTGCGGAAATCACCTGCCGGCGCCCCTTGTCGTCAACACAATCGAGGCCATTATAGGAAAATAGTACGAAATCGTAGCTCGCGTCATCCAAACCGGCAAGGGTGCGGGCATCTGCGCAGGCAAATCGAAGGTTTGGGAATTTCGTCTTGAGAACTTCGACAAATTCCAGAACATAGTCTATTCCCGTGTAGTCGTCAGTGATCCTGGAAAGGTATCGAGTGGTCCTGCCGCCGCCGACCCCCAGATCCAAGATCCGTTTCCCGGTTAGTTCCCGCTCGAGCCTGTCGAAAAGCACCCGCTCGGCGGGCAGCAACTCTTCGGCATTCTTATAGAATTTGACTACGTCTTCGCGCTCGAATGCCAGTCGATTTTCAGGAACTCTCACGTTCTCAGCTTTCGGAGATGTCGAATTTTCATTCAGACCCGAAACGCGGCGGATCCACTGGCGAAAACCAGCCCAAAGCTGACCAACGGGAAGTGAAGTCAGCGCGAACTCACAGAATTTCGGCAAGTCCTCGTGCACGATCAAATAGACATCATTCATAACTTAGCCCTTTTTGTTTACATCGAAAGGCGCAGCCGTGCGACAGCCTCCGAATATCTCCCTGACGATCCTCTTGTCGACTCTTCGCAAAGGCTGATCCGGCCAAGAGCGAGAAGGTCATGGTCATTGCCCGGCACGTTGATCCTTCGCTTCGTCGTGACCGCGACGGAAAAGCCTGCGGCCGCGACCTGGGACCTTATCCGCGGATCGAATTCTCCGTTTGGATACGCGAAGGTTGTACAATCCGTGCCCAATTCTCGTCTGAGGTCCGCCGCACACCCGTAGATCTCATTCCTGGCGGCTTCTTCGTCCTCGAGGGTCAGTACCGTGTGATTTACTGTGTGTCCGCCAAAAGTGATCCGGTTTCTCGCCATTTCGTGGACCATATCCCAATCGAGCAGAGAATATTCGTCAGGATATGGCGGCGCATCGCCTATGGCACTCTCGATCTCGCGTATCAACCGCTCGCGAATCAGATGCGGCAGGTGCACCAGCGATTCAGTCAGCTCGAGCGAGTTATTGACGGTGCGAAATCTGCCTGCAAGGTCAGGGCCCAGACCGACGGACAGGACTGCGGTCTCGAGGGACATTTCCCGCTTTTGCGCTGTGCTGAGGAGCCAAAACAGCCGGTCGTGTGCCAGGGGCTTACCACTCCCGATCCAGCCCGTTGGCACAAACACGGTGGCCGGCAATCCCATTTCCCTCAGCACGGGAAATGCTTCATCGTAGTTGTCCCTGTAACCGTCATCGAACGTTATGACAGCGATCGGCCTTTCACCGACAGTTCCGTCCTGCAGTGCCTCGGCGGCCGATTCCAACGACATAACCTCAAATTCGTCGGCGAGTATCTCGCAATGCTTGCGAAACGTTTCGGTCGAGACGACCAACCCATAGTATGCGTCTCGCTCGGCGGCCGAAAGATCGGACACCACGCGATGGTATGCCAGAACTCGAACACCTGCCGCAGCTCGCCGCGAGCGAATGACTGTCGTGAATGCGGCCGCAGACTTGACCGCTCGCTTCGCGATAAGTTTTAGCGGCACCCGCTCGGCAGCGTGCAGTGACCGTACGATCTCCTTTGAGAGCCGATCCTCATATTTTCGGATATCAAGGTCCCTGAGTGCCCTCTTGCGAGCATTCGCTCCGAGTCGTCTACGCAATTCGGAGTCGCTAAGCAGCACTGCGATCCGGTCAGCAAGTTCGTGCGGATCGCCCGGCGAAAAGAACAATGCCGTCTCGCCGTCATCAACGACCTCAGGGATACCGCCGACCGGAGTGGTCACGATCGCATTTCCTGCTGCCATCGCTTCAATCACGGAGACCGGCATCGCCTCAGCATAGGTTGGCAGGACAAATATATCGGCGTTCAAAAAATGCTCGACGCGCTCTTCTGTAGGCACGGGCCCTAGGTGGTCTATCCGTTCGCTTAAGCCCGCAGCGGCCAGCTGATCGGCCAATGAATCGGCCCCGTATCCGAGAAACGATGCTCGAAAGTCGAATCCACGAGCTTTCACCAAGGCAAGGGCTTCCACCAGGTCCCGCTCGCCTTTTAGCTTGCCAACCGCCCCGACAAAAAGCAGTTTTAGAACGTCATTCTGATCTTTCGTTCCGCGATGAACAAAGTCAGACATATCGATCCCGTTCTCGATGACGGTGACATCTCTCGCACCGGAAATTTGCTTGAGCATTGCTGCCGAGGCCAACGATACCGCTATCCATCGCTGGGCCCGGCCCAGCCCGAATCGGATCATCCCCTGCCCAAATCTGGGCTGCCGCTGAAAATACTCGACGATGTCACCTGCGTGAAAATGCCCGAGCACTCGCTTCCCGAGAATTCTCGCAAGCACGATGAATAGGGACTCACGGTAAAGGCTTGCGTTACTCCCAACGTGAACATACACAAGGTCGGGGCCACTCGAAACGCATTTGATGAGAAATTTCGCGAGGGCCCGCGTTGCTAGCAACGCCTTTCCAAAAACTCCGAGATCCTCGGCCTGAGAAGCTATATACGTAATGTCGAATTCCGCAGCAACCGATGACGCCAGGATGTCTCTCGTGAGGGTAGTGATGCCTCCGCGAGTTCTCGTCAGGTCCATCCCGACCATCAAGATCCGAGGAAGATCGCGGTCGTTTGCACCATGTACTGCGCCCGAACCCTTGACCGAGTCTCTCGGGTATTCAGACCGTTCGGTTGTATTTCGAAGTAAATTCATCCTCGCCGCTAATGCACAATATCCATTTGCTCAATTATCAGATGGCCGACTTTGAAGACTCGGAATACCCGTCATTTTCCACCCTGAGTCGGTTTCCACGGATCTTTCTGTCCCGCGGCTACTGCCAGGCCTATTCACAAGATAAGTAACCGCCGCGACCTCGATGACCGCCATCAGGACGAACCCAAGCAGTTGGGAAGCTGCCGCACCGACCGCTCCGTACTCAGGTACCAATATCCATCCGGCCGCGACCAGCACTAACGCCCCGATCATATTCGCCAAGAGATCTATCTTCTGTGCTCGCATGGAGATCAAGCCGCGCGCCATGAGCATGATCAACGTATACGGGATCAAACAGACCGCAAAGATCTCGAGCGTCGAGGCAGCCTCGACGTACCTGGAGCCGAAAAGCGTAGAAAGGACCAGGCCCGCAGCGAATGGCGATGAGATCGCGGCGATCACGGCCAGGACAAACGGGATCGATCCTATACGACGGAGATACTGGCCAAGCATTGCCCTTGACCGTTGGGCGTAATGCACCAAATGTGGCTGAATAACATCGGCGTAGCTTGCCATAAGTATCGACGCCGGTATCATGAACCGCGAAGCCGCCCCATACTGAGCGGTCTCGAGTTCGTTGCTGAATCTCCCGAGCAGAACTGCCGGACCTTGCCACATTATCGATGCCGCGATCACGGTTCCCGCGAATGTTGGTGCAATGCGTACTATCCCTCGAAGTTCGCCCGAACGGATCCATTTGCGGGAAACCAGCCCCCGCGACTGTGGTATATATGCCGCAAGTGCAAGACACCTAACGGCCAAAAACGCTGCACATATCGCAGGCAAGCCATAACCGTTCAGGATCAATATCAATGGGACGATCGTCCGAACGATATTCTCTGTCGAAGTAACCACGGCAATTATCCGCGTTCGCCCGTGAGCGACCGCCGCAGCTTCGGCGAGCGTTATCAGTCCTCCGGGCACCATCGCAAAGCTAAGGATGAATATCGCCGTTCGGGCACTGGCAGACTCTGTCGCATAAAGCCCCAGAAGTGTCATCAGCACAGCCGAAACCACTCCTGATCCCGTCATGAACAACGCGGCACTGCTGACAAAATTCCTGACCTCGTCGCTCCGGTCAAAGATATTCAACCGTCTGGATATTTCTGAAACAAGGTAAGGAACCAGGCCCAGCGAACATACGCTGACAAACAGGGCGTAGATCCCCAGAACGATCGCAAACCGGCCGACCTCGTCGACATCGCGGCTTCGGGCCATGACGATCCAAAGCACGACGCTGTTTGCGATGCTGATGGCGCCCGACCAGACCATCCAGAAGAAACTCTTCCCGACAGCAAGATCTCCTTTTGCCAGATCGTATTTATCCATTGCCTTTTTAGATCGTGCCTGTGACCGAGATTCTCCGAATCCGAGCTAACGCCATTGCCACGCCAAACATTAGAAAGAAAGTCCTGATCGGTGGCCTAACAGAACCTAGCGAGCCCGGTTCTTTCATTGCCGAAATCACGAATGCGATCAGCCCGACGCCTAATCCGACCGCGATCGCGGCGACTATTCGATCGGGCGAAGAGAGTGAACGGACACACTCGAATATCGCTACGATCACCAACAGGCAAAATAGTAGGCCGCCCGGTATCCCGATCTCGCCGGTAATGTGGGCAAACGCATTGTGGACCGGATTAGGAAAGACCTGGCTTACGAAGATCCCCGTATCGTCGTATTTGGTCATATTCGATCGATAGCCGTTCATTCCCACACCGGCGATCGGATTGGCGGCGATGAGATTCACCGCATTCTCCATTAACGGCGACCGGATATCTGCGGAGCCTTGATCGTCACCTGTCAGGCGATCGTAAATTCTTGGGGCGAACGGGGTGAGCACCATCGTCGCGACGACTATCACCGCCATCGCCGACAAAATGGAAGAGAATCGTTCGCTGTTGGTCAGGCAAAACCATCCGACCAGTCCGGCAAGTGGGACCGCGACGGCCAGAGCGATCCAACTCCCCCTGGCAAGCGAAAGAATGACGGCGATCGTCCCGGCTATGCTCGACGCAATAAAAAGCCATCTCTGCCACGTCGAAAGTCCCCTGACGCGGCAAAAGAGTGGACTAAGGGTCAGAGGGACGAGAGCTGCTACAACCCAGGCCATTTCTGTGGGCGTCCGCATGAAGGCGGGCACACGTGCAAGTAACTGGGTCTGCGTACCTAGCATTTCCTCTTCCGTACCGGTACCCAATGCGGGCCACGATACGGGAAATTCAATGAAATACTGAGACGCAGCGGCGGCTCCTGTTAGCAGTAAGCCAAGTGCGACGGCCGCGATCAGATCAGTCAAACGATCACGCCGACAAAAGTGAGCTGCGGCCGCATAAGCGATGAAAACCGATCCGGCGAACGAAAATACCGAGAACCAGCCCAGCATCTCGCTGCCGCTGAGGAGAACCGAACCAACAGCTGACAGAAAGAGTCCGCCCAGCAGAAGCCATGCATATCCGGGAAGTATTTGCTGTGGCCGCTCGTCGGCAAATTGATCGTACAAAAAGAGAACTGCCGCGAGAGCCAGTGTCAGAGAAAGATTGAGGCCTGACGGATCTTCTATCTCATCGATCTTCAACAAACTTAGATCCGTCTTTATGAAGAACGAACCGATAAACGCGAATCGAAGTGCGACAATGACCGGAAGGTCGAGCGTAAAGGCGATAAGGCCGCCCAAAACAAAGATCGCCGCAACTCCGGCTCCAAGTACGATCGCCGTCGAAGATCCCGCAAGCACTGTCATCGCCCCGAGCATCACGGAAAAGGCAAGCGCCCCGATAACAAGCAGGAACGGGCCAAAACGGCCCGGAAAAGTAGACCTTGCTTCCGCGGCTCTCATATTTGTCACATCGCTCCGGTACCGCGGATAACGGTCGGTATCGTTTTAACCAGGATCTTCATATCAAGCGATAGTGACCATTTGTCGATGTATTCCAGGTCCTGGAGGATCCAGTCGTCGAACGAAGTCTCGCTCCGCCCGGAGATCTGCCAAATACATGTGATGCCGGGCTTGACGCTGAATCGGCGGTTGAACCACGCTTTGTCAAAACGGCGAAAATCCCGCTCGGGCAACGGCCGCGGACCGACTAATGAGAGGTCGCCGAGAAGTATGTTGAAAAGCTGAGGCAGTTCGTCGAGGCTTGTCTTTCTGAGCCATGCACCGATCCGCGTGACGCGCGGATCGTTGCGTATCTTGAAGACCGGCCCCGAAGCCTCATTCAATGCCTCCAGTTCCTTCTGTTTGTCCTCAGCATCCACGACCATCGTTCGGAACTTGAACATCTTGAACCGGCGCTTGTTATATCCAACCCTTTCCTGCACAAATATCGCCGGCCCACTGGACGTCATCCTGATCAGCAGGGCGATCACGATAAGTAAAGGCGAGCAAATTACCAGCAGTGTGAGTCCGCCAATGAAGTCGATGGCCTGTTTGGCAAGAAGTTTCCAAGGAGCGGTCGGCGTAGGATAGAGCGACAAGATCGGAGCGTCACCTAGTTCGCCGGCAACCGAACGCGCGAGCTTAAGGTTGAACAAGTCCGAAAACACCCGAACCGTGATCCCCTGTTCTTCTGCGGTCCTGGCGATCGACTCCATTTGATCGTAGTAGGTCTTGATCGGAAGACAGATGATCGCCTCATCAACTACATTCTCTATGAATACACGCTCGACCTCGGACAGCCTGCCAAGGACGTTCGGCACCTTCAGATCGTCAACAAACCCGATAAATTCATAGCCGATCTCGGGATTGTCGCGGATCAGGTTGACAATGTGCTGGCCCCTCGGGCCGGCTCCGATCACGATCACCGATCTGAGATTCCTTCCGTGCAGTCGGACACCACGCAAGATCTCGCGTTTCAGCAAACGGATCAGTGACATCAGGACGAACGACAGCACCGCGAAGATCAGTAGGAATCGCTTTGGAAAGACCCGCCACTCTGCAAGCAGTATTAGTGTCGCGAGTATCAATGAACAGAAAGCGACCGCCCTGAGCACATCGGCAGCCTCGTCACTCCAACTGGCCAGCCGTTTGGACCGATACAGCCAAAAGGTCGACAGCACAAAAGCCCAGCTCGAAATGACCCCTATTAAGAAGATAGAACTTTCGAGTGTTGGCGAGGTAATGGCCTTGACGACGTAATCGACACCCTCAGGGCCGCCGTAGTAAAACGCGACCCATAGCGAGAACGAGAGCGCGCCTAGGTCGAGCAGCTTGTACCCGAAAAGTAGTAATCCTCTAATGCGCTCTTTCATATTTTTTCGAACAGATCGCCCGGCTGGTCACCTCTGTCTCAGGATCGCAGGCTGAGCCGCCTCTTAGGGCGTGGAGCGTCGATCAGCGGAACCGATGCAAGCACCGGAAGGCCATATCGCCGCTCAAAATCAAGTGCATTTATCACAAATTCCGGCTCGCGAACCTCCCGCACCGGACTGGTTATCAACGCTGCCGCGAGCCCGGCGAAAAGGCCGATACTGACAAGGATGAATAGGTTAAGCAGCGGCTTCGGGTTCTTCTGTTCGCCGTCCGTCCGCGGAGCGTCGACCATCCCAAAATTCAGAACCCTCTCCTTGTTGAGCACCTGACTGATCTCGTTCTCGCGGACCTTCTTTTGGTAAAGAAGATACGCCTCCTCGTTTACCGCCCGTTTTCGTTCGATCGAATCCCGTTCGATGCTCTTTGAATTAAGAGCGGTCATTTCGGCGTCGAGTTTTGCAGCCTGAGCGGTGAGTGTCGACTCCCGCTTCTTAAGCCCGCTGAGACTGGTCTGGGCAGCGTTCAGCTCTCCCTCCAGACGACGTCGCAGGTCGTTAAGGGCGTACGATTTCTCCTGGGGTGGATTTGCGGTCTCTGTGGCTATATTGCGTCGAAGTTGGGCTATACGATCTTCATTCTCACGAACGAAGCGGCTGTCCTTCTTGTACCTCTGCATCAGCTCGGTCCGCTGCTGTTCGAGCTTCACAAGCTCTTCCTTCATACTGTCGAGAGCCCCAACGTACCTTGAGACCGAGCTGACCTCGATCTGCTCGGGCATCGTTGCGATCTTTGACTTGAGTGAGATGACTCGCTGCTCGGTTTCGCTGATCTCAGAATGAGTCGAATTGACCTGTGCCTGCGTCTCGTAGAGCTGTTTCAGAAGCAGCCCCCGTTGGGTCGCTATCTCTTGGCCGGTAACGCCGTTCTTGACATCGAATTCCTTAAGCTCGTTCGTTGCCGTGCTTAGCTTTTCGTTGAATTTCTCGGTTTGCTCCTTGAAAACATGGTCAGCCTCCTGGGCGTCGCCCATGCGGACGTGGAGCTCCACATATTTTTCGTAGATCTTCTCGAGCGTCTTCTTGGCACGAATGGGATCTGTATCGGTAAATGTGACCTTAATGATCCTCGATTTCTTCGTAGGGACCACGTCCAGGTTGGCTACGACCCTGTTGACAGCCCTTTCGATCGCAAATCCGTCGGCGGCAGACTGAGGTGATCGGCCCGGCTTCGGATCGTCAACTCTATCCAGGCTACTCGAAACAGCATCGTAAATTGAGGTCTTGATCCTGCTCCTCAAGCGGCTAAGCCATGTATCGTTCTTCGGCGAACGGTCGTTGACAAGGTCAAGGTCTTTCACGGCCCCGGTCACCACTTCGATACTCTGGACGAGTTCGAGCTCTGAGTTGAACTCTTCGTCGCTGACACCAGCCTGTACGATCTCGGCAGTCTTGTCTGAGGGATTGATCTGAGGATCGGAGCGTTCCTTTGACACAAGGATGCTCATTGTCGCCTCGTATTTGGGAGTGATCAGAAATGTCGTCACCATCCCGGATATCACAACAAGCAGAAATACGGAGACGAACAATAGTTTTCGCCGCCGCAAGGCTCCGATGAGCCGCATGCCTGCCGTTGGATTTCGGTTGTCGATCATTCCCGGTCCTTCGATCTTGATGTCGTCCTCCTTAATAGAAACGCGGCAATAGCCCTCGTACGGTCTCGACTGCGCGATTAAACTTGGCCATCTTGGATTCAGGCACGTAAATGTAGTCTCCGTCGCGAAGCTCAAGGTCCCGTTGGTTCTTTTTCGGGTCGAGCAGAGCCATCGCGTCTGCCTGCTGTATCTTCCAGTCACCTGCACCGTCCGGGCGGGCATGAATGACCATTGTGCGGTTCGCATCCCGGGTGAATCCGCCGGCGAGGAATATTGCCTGCATTAGCGTTTTTGCCTCGCGAAGGTCGTAACGGCCAGGCTTATTTATTTGGCCGGTTACGAATATGCGCGGCGGGACAAAGTCGGTCACCGCCACGCTGATGATCGGGTCGAGCAAAATCTCGTCGTATGCTTTTTCGAGGATCTTTTTTAGTTCGGCGGTCGTGCGGCCTTCGGCCTTAATATCGTCAATGATCTGCAGGCTGATGTACCCGTCCGGCCGCACGGTAACCGACGGTTCGTTCAGGTCGGCATTAGTAAAGAATTTCACGCTGAGCTTGTCACCCTGCCTGATCCGATACTGAGAAGGTGCAGAGTTCTGATCGCCAGTCCCGCCTTGACCGTATATTGCGACAAAGCCCCCTCCGATGAGGGCAAAGAGAAGAAAGATAGATGTAGCTAACGATCGCATAGCTGCGTGACTCGAAATCGATACGACTGAACGATTCGGTTAAACGCAGAATAAGCGTTGTTTTCCAGCTTTCTTACGATTTGTCCTAAAAGCCGGAGGGCCTTTATTTGCTGACGGTTACTTTGTTTGCGGTGAGCGTGGCACCGATGGCTCGCTGAAACTCTGAGATCGCGCGGTTGAGTGAGGCTCGCGCCTGAAGTTCGAGGCTCCTCGCCCTTGCGAGATCGGTCTGACGCTGAAGCACGAGATAGAAGGTGGTCGTTCCCGAGCGGAACTGACGCTGTTCGCTGCTATACAATTCCTCCGAAGCGGCACGGGCATCAGTCGCGGAAACAAGCCTTGCCTCCGCTGAGCGTAATGCCTGCAATGCGTTCCTGACCTCAGCCTGGATCACTTGCTCCGCCTGTGCCCGATTATTTGCGATACGGTCCGCCTCTACGAGCGAGCGGCCGAGGTTGGCCTTTGCGGCAGTGTTTCTCCAGGGTATCGCGATCTGAACGCCTGCCCGATAGGTCGGGTAGTCCTGAGCGGCGAGATTTCCCAGCGAGGTGAAGTAACCGCCCTTGAGATTGTCGGGCACCGTTGCCGCACCGGACGAAAGCGGATTCGGCGTACCGGCAAGGCCCGCGGAGGTATAGGTACCGACAAGGTCGATCTGCGGCTTTGTCTGGTTACGGTAATACTGCTGGTCGATGCGATTAATATCTGCCGACGTTTCCCATTGCTCGATCTCGGGGCGATTCTTGAGTGCCTCGGCCGTCGCGACCTCAACGCCGATCGTCGGGGCGGTGAGGTTGGCAGGGCTGACGGGCGTGATCGGCCGCGACCAGTCGGCAGAGCTGCGATCGGCAAGGATCAGTGATTTCAGAGTGTTTTCGGCTCTGGTGATCCCATCCTGTGCAACATATACCGCCTGTTCAAAATTCGATATCTGCGACTGCGCCGCAACTATCTCGATCGGCGCCAGTACGCCTTTGGCGACAAGCCGCTGGTTACTCTCGAGCTGTTCCCGTGCCTGCCTGAGAGCCTCGGTCTCGACCTCGAGCACACGCATCGCGAGCACAAGATTCCAGTAGGCCTGCTCCACACCGTAAACGACCTCGATCGCGGTCTGCTTCAACTGCGAATCGGATATCGACGCGTTCTTCTTTGCGATCTCGATCGAGCGCCGGTTGTTATCGATGCTGCGATTGCGCCAGAGCGGCTGGGTGTAAGTCGCTATGAGCGACGCTGGAAACTGCGGGTTCAAAGTTGCGTTGCGGTTGGTCGTGTTGGTTCGGGAAGAACTAAACACCAGATCATACGACCCGCCAAATTTTGGCACAAAACCTGTGACGCCAAAATCGTTAAAGAGCTGCTTCTGCGTGACCGATCCGTTCACAGCTCCGCCGATGGTCGATGCCGTCGGTGTTGTTCGGCTCTCGTAGTAGGACTGTGAGTTGAAGAGCGGATCGTAAACGCCTCGTGCCCCTTTCAAAGTAAACTCCGCGATCTTTGTATCGTTGCGCGAAGCATCAATGTCGTTATTATTTGCCAGGGCCATCTCGATCGCTTGCTCGATCGAAAGCGACAAGGGGCTGGAAACACTCACGCCGACCCTTTCGGAACCCGGCATCGGCCGCAACGGCTTGCTAAAGGTCGGCTGGTCCGGTAGAGGCTCCGCGGACGGGACCACAGGCGTAACCGAGGGCGTCGGGGTCTGGCCTAAGACGGCTGCGGCCATTAGGAATACAAAGCACCCCGCGAGCAAAAGCTGCACCGCGGACGAATTCGGCGACCTGTAAGTTGCAACGATCATCGAGTATTAGCTTGTCGCCTCGTCTCCTTCTGACTCGATATTGCGGGGTTGCGGCTTCTTTCGAGAAAAGACGCCTGCGAGTCTGCTAAACGCACCCGAGATCGTCCGCCAGACAGTCGTTTGCTGCGCGTCGTCAAACAGCGAATAGAAGACCGGCACGGCGAGCAGCGTCAACAGCAAACAGAGCGACTGGCCGCCAACGACAAGGATCCCGATCGACCGATTTGTTGCCGCACCGGCCCCGCTGCCGACAATTAGCGGCACCATTCCAGCAACTAGAGCGATCGTCGTCATCAATATTGGGCGAAGCCTGTCTCGGTTTGCCTGAATGATCGCGTCGTAACGGCCCATACCTCTCGAGCGCAGCGTATTTGTATGATCGATCTGCAGGATCGCGTTCTTTTTGACAATACCAAAGAGAAGCAATATTCCCAGTGCCGAAAAGATATTGAGAGTTTGTCCGGCGATAGCGGTCGAGAGAAGCGCGAACGGAACCGACAACGGCAGAGTTAGCAGGATCGTTACCGGATGGATGAATGACTCGAACTGCGCCGCGAGGATCAAATACATGAAGACGAACGACAACAGGAACGCGTAAAGGAATGCGTCATACGCCTTGGCAAGTTCCTTTGACTGGCCAGTTACGCCCGTCACGTACTCCGCCGGCATCTTAAGATCGGCTGCAAACTTCTCCATCTTGGCAACAGCGTCAGATTCAGACGCGTTAGGCGGTAAACCTGCCGAAACCGTGACCTGACGCTGGCGGTTAAGGCGGTTGATCGACGACGGAGATACGCCCTCGTCGATCTTGATAACGCGTTCGAGATCCACGGTGCCGCCCTTTGACGACCCAACCGTAAAGTACCTGAAGTTACTGCGATCGCGTCGATAGGCTTCCTCGGCCCTCACGACAACGTCGTACTGCTTGGAATTCTCGCTGTATGTCGACGTGATCTGCCCTGCGGAAAGTATGTTCAACGCCTGAGCGACGTCGCCAGCCCGAACCCCGAGGTCCGCGGCCTTGACGCGGTCGATCACAACGCGGATCTCCGGATTTCCGACCTCGATAGAGGTATCAGGATCGCGGTAGATCGGCTCCTGCTTCATCTTCTCAACGATGGCGTTCGCGTAGTCGGTAAGTTTTGCCATGTCGGGACCGGCAATGTACATTCCTACACTCGAACCACCACGACCGAGGCCGATGCTGCCGGCGATCGAGGATGAGGCCGACACCGTGACCTGATAGTCCTTTGACGAATATTTCTTGGCGATCTGGCGAGTCTGGTTGATCAGATCGGCCTGCGACTTCTTACGTTCGCCGACCGGAACAAGGGCAACATTGATAAATCCGTTATTCGAGCCCGACCCTCGACCAAATCCCGCGAGAACGAGTGTATTTTTTACTCCCGGAACCTCGGCCCTGATATCTCGTGCAACACGGTCAAGTATCGACTGCGTCGCCGAGAGAGAAGTTCCCTGTGGGCCGCGAACGTTCACTTGGAAAAGCGATTCGTCTTCGTCCGGTAAGAATGCCATACCGACAAATTTATAGAGCGGGACGATCGAAGCGACCGTTAGGATACAGATCAAAACGACCGCCCACCTAAACCTCATCGCCATTCGAAGCAGCCAGGTATACCCGCCGTCGATCTTGCTGTAGAACCAGCCTGATTTCGAGCTGTGTTCCTCCTCGGGAACTTCCGCCTTTGGGCCGTCGTCGTCTGAAAATTTGAATTCGTCTTCGATCTCTCGTTCTTTCGTTCCCTTAGATGCCTTTCTCTTGATCCACCTCGCGGCGAGCATCGGCGTGAGCGTAAAAGATACGATCAGCGATACAGCGATGGCCGCAGCGGCGGTCAGGCCGAAAGATGACATAAATCGGCCGACAATGCCGGACATAAATCCGACGGGAATGAAGACCGCGAGCAGCGACAATGTTGTCGCCAGAACGGCGAGGCCGATCTCTTTTGTACCCTCGATCGCCGCCTGGAATGGGTCCATTCCCTTTTCTTCGACGAAGCGATAAATATTCTCAAGGACGACGATCGCGTCGTCGATAACGATACCGACCATTAAGGTCAGGGCAAGCATCGTCATTTGATTCAAGGAATATCCAAGGGCTGCGATAGCTGCAAAGGCAGCGATGATCGAGACGGGAATGGCAAGTGCCGCGATGACCGTCGATCTTAAGTTCCACAGAAAGAAAAATACGACGATCGCCGCAAAAAGGCCGCCGAGTACAAGGTGCTCCTCGATCGCGGTAAGCGAATTTTGAATGAACTCCGACTGGTCGCGGATCAACGCGATCTTAAAATCTGACGGCAGATTCGGTATGATCGTCGCCATTCGCGACTTGACGTTATTGATGACGGCTATCGTGTTTGCCCCTGCCTGTTTGCGAATTCCGACCGAAACAGCGGGTACCCCATCCAAAGACGCGGCCGAACTCGGCTCGCCGCCGGTTTTTTCTACCGAGCCGATGTCCTTGATCTTGATGGGAAAACCGTTACGCGTAGTGATAACGATGTCGTTGAACTGACTGACCTCGGTCAGCTTGCTCATTGTTCGGACACCGAGCGTTCGACGCCCCTCGATCAGGTTGCCTCCGGGCATTTCCTGATTCTGCGAACGAATAGCGGAAGTAACATCAGTAACCGGAATGTTGAACGCACGCAGCCTGTCCGGGTTTACATTCACGCGGATCTGCGGCGACCGGCTGCCCCACATGAACACCTCACCGACGCCGTCCGCACTTTCGATCCGCTTTTGGATCAGAAGTTCTACCTGCTCGCTCAGCTCCATCACGTCCCGCGGAGCGCTGATCGTGTACATCAAGATCGGCTGCGAATCGGGATCGCTCTTCTGTGCCGAGGGCGGGTCGGCAGTCTCGGGCAGGCGGCCGGTCACATTGCTGAGTTTCTGCTGAATTTCCTGGAATGCGACGTCGGGATCTTTTTCGAGATTGAATGTCAGCGTTACGTTTGAACGTCCGCGGCTCGAGCTCGAACGCATCTCCTCAACGCCGGGCACCGTGTTCAGTGCACCCTCGATCACATCGGTGATCTCGGTCTCGATCTCTTCGGGGGCTGCTCCCGGATTGCTCGTACCCACCGAGATCGTCGGCAGGTCGATCTTCGGGAAGCGGTCGACACCCAGCGTAAAGAAACTGAACCCCCCGACGACCGTCAGGAACATCACGATAACGGTCGCAAAAACCGGACGATGAACACAAATTTCAGCAAGCCACTGCATAGAACTCCCTGCTAGAAACTAACCTTTGCCCCCTCGTACAATTGTTCGAGATTGCTTGTCGCGACCGTCTCGTCAGGCTCTATACCCGACAGGATCTGTGTAAAATTACCTTCCTCAGATCCTAGCTGGACCACTTTGAGTTTTATCAGACCTTCCTGGACAACAAATACTCTATATGACTGTGTGCTCTGGTCGTTATAAATCGCGGTCTTCGGAACAAAAACACCTTTGCCGCCGCCCTCGCGAGTGATGCGTGCTGTGGCGAACATTCCCTGACGCAGGGCGTTGTCACCATTCTCGACCGTCGCCTCGACGATCGCTGATCGCGAGACCGGATCGACAGCAGGGTTGACCGCGACCACGGTGCCGGCGAATTTTCGGTCTTTGTATGCATCGACCTGCAGCGACACGCCGCGGCCGATAGCCACATACGGCACATCTGCCTCAGCCACCTGTATCTGCACCTTGATCGGATTGGTCCGCAGGATCGTCGCCACAACGGAAGCCGACGAAACAAACTCGCCAACGGCTACCGGCCGACTGCTGACAAAACCCGAGAACGGCGCACGGACCACAGTATCAGCGATCGCTTGCTGAGCATCCGCAACCTGGGTCTGGGCAGATTCGACGTCGGCCCTGGCACTTACGATCGCCTGATTATTCTGCTTTGCGGCATTCACGGCAGCGTCGAGCTGTTGGCGGGCGGCGTTTGCCCTGGACCTGGCCGTGTCGCGGGCAGTGCGAAACTGCTCGTAGGTGACCATCGCCACATCGCCGGTCTCGGTCAATTCACGGTATCGTTTTTCATTCGCCTCGGCCTGCTTCAACTCAGCCAGTGTTTGTTCATAGCTTGCGTTTGCAGCACGGACCTCTGGGATGGAAGACGCCTCGAACGAACCGCCGCTGCCAAGCCCTAAACGGGCCTCGGCCTGCAGCACCGACGCCCGCGCTCTCTTGACCGCTGCCTGCGCACTAGCCAGTTGCAGCCGCGCGTCGCGATCATCGATACGTGCAATGACCGATCCGCCGGTCACAAAATCGCCGACATCGATCGACAAATTGGCGACCTTTCCGGCGACCTTCGGAGCTACGTTCGATGCCTCGTCTGCGGTAAAGCTGCCGGTCGCCTGTATCACCGAGGCTACATCACGCGACTCGCTCTTTCCGACAGTGATCGTGATCGCACCGGCGTTTGGATTCTCCTCGGCATTTACGTTTGCCCGTTTCGCCTGATTGCCGCCCGAAGAGCCGCACGAAACCGTCAATGAGGCGGCAAGAGCACACGTGAGCAGTCTGTAACGTGATATCCACATAACCAATCTGTATAAGTGTGCTATTTTACAATACTTTGGCTCCGCAGAGCCCTGAGCCTATGTAAAGTTTTGTCAACAATTGTCACTTTCATCAAGCGGACTGCCCTCGCGGCCGAGGTTTGACTTGCCCTAACAGCGACTCCTGATGGTAATATCTTGATACGGAAATAATACAGGACAGGTTATATATGAAGCAGATAACTGCGGTTCAACTTAAGGAAATGATAGACGCCGGCGAGGATATCCAACTTATTGATGTACGCCAGCCGGACGAGTACGCGTTCGCGAAAATAGACGGTGCCAAACTCATCCCGCTCGGTGAGATCATCGCCCGAATGAATGAGTTGGACCCCAGCCGCATAACAGTCGTTCAATGCAAAATGGGCGGCCGCAGTGCACGTGCCATTGAGGCCCTTCAGCACTATGGTTACGAGGGTGAACTCATCAATCTAGCCGGCGGCATCACCGCATGGTCGACCGACGTGGATCCTAGCGTACCAAAATACTAGTCGTCAGACAGGTCAATGTCGTCGGAAATTCGTAAGATCGCCATGCCCTCTTTCACATCCGTGCGGCAGGCGATCACAGCTTTTTCTTTGCCATTGTTCTCTATCCAGACCTGGCAGTTAAGGCATTCGCCGTTCCAGCAGAAATCCCCATAAGAAATACTTTCCATTGCCAGAAACTGAAAACACCTCAGAAGCGAATTATTCTCCGGGACCATTTTCTTCTCGCCGAGTATCTCGATCTCGACGAGCCGGTCGAAGGGGTGAAATATATCAGGCAGGGTCATAAGTACCTTAGGTAAATTGATTTTCCGGGGAACGGCGTCTTGGCTAGATTATCTTATCCAAAAGGTGTAATTTTGAACAATGGCCATAGTGATGTACACGAAACCGGGTTGCCCGTATTGCCAGCAGGCGCGCGATCACTATAACCGAAGCGGTATCGCGTTCACCGAGTTCGACGCCCAGACCGACAAAGCCCGGCAGCGAGAGATGCTCGCGTTGTCAGGCGGAGATCCGACCGTTCCGTGCATTATCGAGGACGGCGTTTATAAGAGTTCCGGATGGGGCGATCCGCCCCGCGGCTGAACGATCCACCCGTGAGGACCGGCAGTTTGCCGGACGACTAAATTTGAATTTGTGATTGCGGATTGCGGTTTTTGCGATCCGCAAGTATTATCGTCACTTGCGTTTTTGCGGCATGAAGATGGCCCGGGTTGCTTCGAGGCCGCGGATCGCGTTTCTATGATCGGTTCTCAGGTCAATCAATACAAGATCGTCGAGAAGATCGGGTCGGGCGGCCAAGGCACCGTCTATAAGGCCCTCGACACTAAATTGAACCGGTCGGTCGTTATCAAGGTCCTTCCGCCTGAACTCACTCAAAAGACTGCAAATTTCAAGCGATTTGAACGTGAGGCTCAATTGTGCTCTCAGCTCGATCACCCGAATATCTGCACGATCTACGACTTTAACGAGGCTGACGGCGTTTTCTACATCGCAATGCAGTACGTTGAGGGCAAGAATGTCAGGCAGCTTGTCTCCGGACGGCCTTTGTCGGTAAAGAGCGCGGTCTCTATCGCCATTCAGGTTGCTGACGCCCTTGCCTACGCACATTCCAAGAACATCATTCACCGCGATATCAAGGCCGGCAACATAATGGTCACTGATGCCGGACAGGTCAAGATACTCGATTTTGGCCTCGCCAAGCTCATCGAGGATGAGCAGGTCTCCGCCCACGAGGGCCACGACCGGAATGAGATCACGGAGCTTGGGATACCGTATGGAACGGCGACTTACGCTGCCCCAGAACAGGCCCGCGGCGAACGCGCGGACCACCGCAGCGACATTTTCTCCACCGGCGTCCTGATCTACGAGATGCTGACCGGCATTTGGGCGTTTCAGGGCAAGACCGTTATCGATGTCCGCCACCAGGTGCTTTATGGTAAGCCAAAGCCTCTCGCGGAGATGCGAAAGGACGCACTTCCCGCGCAGCTTCAAACGATAGTCGATAAGGCTCTCGCCAAAGACCCGAAAGACCGTTACCAAAAGATCGCCACGATGCGTGACGAACTCCGTGCCGTTATGCAGCAGATCGCCGGTGTCCAGTTGATGCCGGGCGACACGGTCGCCCCGTCGCACGCCGACGGCGGCAAGGTCAAGCGGATGCTGAATTGGTTCACCGGAAAGTCGATTCCTGAGAGCTCTGCGGGATCGCAGTCGTTTCCGTCACAGCTTTCGGGTTCGAGCCAGCCTTCGTTTGCTCCTGATATCTCGATGACCGCCACGGGCACTGAGAAAAAGAGCGTAGCGATACTGCCGTTTCAAAATCTAAGCCGCGATCCGGCGTCGAGTTTTTACGAATTCGCGCTTGCAGATGCCGTGATCACAGAACTCGCTCAGATCCGTTCGATAATCGTCCGGCCGAGTTCCGTCATATCAAAGTTTCAGGGCAAGGAGATCGATCCCCGCGAAGCGGGCAAGGAATTGCGTGTTCACGCCGTACTTTCGGCGGGCTTCATTCGCTCAGGCGATAAGATCCGCGTCACTGCACAGCTCCTAGATGTTGTCTCGGGTGACATACTTTGGAGCGACCGCATCGATGCTGAGGGAAGCGATATCCTCGCCCTTCAGGACAGTATCGCCCAACGGATCCTCGAGGGGCTCAGGCTCGAGCTCACCGATCTGGAGGCCGAGAAGCTTGGCCGTCGGGCGACTGACAGTCCCGAAGCGTGGGAAGAGTACCTTCGCGGACGTGATAATTTCGGCCGTTTCATTTTCCGCACGATCGACGCAGAGGACTGTGACGCCGCGATCGCAAATTTCAAGCGAGCTATCGAACTCGATTCTCACTTCGCACTCGCATATAGCGGACTGGGCGCCTGCTACGCCAACCGCGTCTTCAAAGGACTTGGCGAGCCCGAGGATTATACCTACGCCGAGGCCGCGTTCAGTAAAGCGTTCTTCTACGACCCGAACGTCGTCGAGGCTCGCGTCCTAATGGTCATGATCTACATGGCCCGCGGTGAAAAGCGAAAGGCCCGCAGCGAGATCGAATTGCTGCAGAAACAGTTTCCCAATGATGCGGCTCTTTATTTTGTCACCGGCGTTATCAATCGTCTGGACGGCAAGTACGAAGAATCGCTCAAAGCATTTGAAAAGCTTGCCCGCCTAGACCCCGCCGCACGAGCGGTCGCGGCCTACAATCGGGCTCGCATCTTCATCTATACGCGTGAATTCGATAAGGCGAACGCCGAGCTTGACAAGGGCTTTCAGATCGAGCCAAATCACCCGATGCTCAAGATCTTTCGCTCGGGGGTGCTCTATTATCAGGGCAAACACGAAGAATCACTCGCCACTATCGCCGACGTGCTCAAGGAAAATCCTCGGATGGAGGGCATTCGGCCGCTTTACGCCCTGTTTCTTGCGGGATCCGGCCATCCGGACGAAGCACGTGCCCAACTCACCGATGAGGCTCTTGCGCTGGCCCGTGCCGATCATGACATGGCATATTGGGCAGGCTCGACGTATGCCGTCCTGGGTGAAAAGGACCTCGCCTTCAAATGGCTTAACAAGGCCATCAAGCTCGGCAATCAAAACCGGCACCACTTTGAGAACGATATTAACCTGGCATCCATCCGCGACGACGAACGCTGGCCTGAATTAATGGAAAAATTGGCAAGGGACGAATAGCCTGCGGCCGTCAGTCCAGGATCCCTGGACGTAAGGATGAAGATGTCTGTGTCGCCGGCAGTTTCTCGAAAACGAATTCGTTACAGCCCAAACCTACACCGCCCGAGATGACTTTGGCCAGGCTGAATCCACGCTTCTTGTAGAATTCGAAGATCTCATCGACCGTCGCCACCTCGTATGGGAAACCACCTACCCAGTCGACGATGTCGTACCAGCGGTTCATTCCCCGGCCGTTCTTGTACTGCGTCCATGAACGAACGTACTCCATAGGCCTTAGGGTTACGATCGAACGACCGAGATTCTTGATCTCATCGGGAAGGATCGCAGCTACGGCAAAGGGCGTTTTTAGCGGCCGCGGCAGGCGGCAATAGGTCTTTTTGATCCAGTGCCACCGGCGTGCCTGGCTTCCTGTGTCGTTGTATATCGCGATAAATAGCTTGCCGCCGTCACTCGTCGGTATCACGGCATTTTCGAGGGCTCGCCACATCTCGCCGGTGTGATGCAGGACACCCCACGAATAGACGATGTCGAATTTACCAAGACTCGCCAGATAATCAGCGTCAAGGGCGCTTCCCTGTTCTACACGCCAGTTCGGATCATTTGGGAAAAAACGGTTTCTGAGCGCCTGCGTGCAGCCAAAGGAATTACTGTCGAAATCGAACGAATGAACCTTCGCACCAAGGCGGCGGGCCGCCAACGAAAACAGTCCACTCCCCGACCCGATATCCAAGAAGGTCTTCCCTGCGAGCGAATCCATTTCGAGCATCGCCTTAAGGCTTTCCTCAGCTTTGCCGATGCGCTCGTCATCGAGGACAGAAAGGAACGCACTCCAGTTCTTGCCAAATTCGAAACGCTCGCCGCTGGCCACCTCCCGGCCATGCTGCTTGGCGATCTCGATGTTGTTCGTCATTGTGGCACTCATATTTGCAAGATACTTCGAAGTTCCTCGACCTTTGCCTCCCAGCTTTCATGGGCGATCGCGTCGCTGACCTCGACTCGCGGTTTTGGGGCGGCGAGGGCCGCCTCTATTTTCTGAATAAAGTCGGAATGGCTCTCTCCGACCAGACAATCGTCAAGAATGCGGACCTCGGGGATATCGGTCGATACGACAGGCAGGCCGGCGGCCAAGTATTCGCGGACCTTGAGCGGGTTTGCCGCAAGTGTCAACTCGCTGATCTCAAATGGGTTAAGGGCGACATCAAATGCTTTGCAATATGCCGGAAGCTCGGCATACGGCTTTCTGCCGAGCATATGCACGTTTGGCACCGCGTCGAGTATTTTGATCTTTTGTTCGGCATCCACGGCAACCTTGCCGATAAGAACGACAGAGCCTTCCTTAAAGTTCTCGGCCGTTTTCTTGATAAGTTCGTAATCCACCCAATCCGCCAAAAGGCCGTGAAAGCCTATGATCGGCCTCGGAAGGTCCGCAATGTCGGCCGGAACCGTGAGTTCACCGTCGACCGCTGTGCGAAAATGCCGCCAGTCCGTACCGTGTCGGATAATGTGCGTGTTAGAGTTCAGGTGCTTCTTTGACTCGAAGAGGCGCTCTGCCGAAACGACCACCGCGTCGGCTCGTCTGAAAAGGTCGTCCTCTATCTGCTTCAGCCCGTCCGAGACGCCGGTGAACGCCGTGTACTCATCGACACAGTAGTAGATGAGTTCCTTCTCGCCGAGTTTCCCTGCGATCATCCCGGCTGCAGGGTTGAATACCATGTTGACGACGTCTGCAAAGCCGAGCTTACGCATCGCCCGCTTGACCTGCCTTACGAGAAAGCGCTTATTTGCCGCCACGATCAAAGCGTTGCCGTACGCGGGAATGGCGAGCGGATTAAGCACAAAGATGTTCGACTCGACCTCGCGTATTGGCTCGGTGAAACTCTTTAGTTTCTTATAGATCCGTGATACATCTTTTGACGATGTCGTCGGCATTCGGTTCGCGATAGCGTTGATCCACAGGATGCGGTTCTCCTTGGCGAGCACGCGCATCAGGTGGGTTTTCGACAGCGGGTCGCCTGTCCAGTCGTGACTGAAACACACGATGTCGCGGCCGCGAAGCACGCCCTTTCCCTTCCTTGTTTTGTGTGTGCCTGTATCCACCAGCATCGTCAATTATTCACCGTCAATAAAGCCCCGCTGCCATATCTCGAAATTCACTAACGCCCATATCCTCTCGTCGTGATTCGTGCCGGCGTCGTGTTCGGCGACCAGGTTTCGAACGAAATCAGCGTCAAATATTCCGCGGTCGAGTGCTCGTTTGCCGAGCACGAATTCATCCACGATGTGTTTGAATTCGCCTCGGTACCAATTCCCTACCGGCACCGGGAAGCCCATCTTCGGGCGGTCGAGTATCTGTGCGGGCAGGATCCCTTTCATCGCCTCGCGCAGTATCCATTTGGTCGTCGTACCGCGGAGTTTCATCTCCCGCGGCATGCGAGCTGTAAACTCCACAAGTTTGTGGTCGAGGAAAGGCACGCGGCTCTCGATCGAAGCGGCCATCGACATTTGGTCCTGCTTCATGAGCAACTCATGCAGGTATGTCTTGGTGTCGGCGTAAAGCAGCTTATCGAGGACATCCTCGGCATCGCATTTCTCGATCCAGGCGTTCTGCCGTGAGTACGGATCGAGGTCCGCGATCCTTTCGCGTGTCTTGCGGGCAAAAAGGCCTTTCTGCATTGACTTGGTAAAGACCGCGAAGTTGTCGAAAAAGAGGTTCTCGATGTCCGAGTCGCGTGTAAGAAACGTCCTGTTGAGCTTCCGGTTGATGGTCCCCGGCAGGGTCGCGACACCGTTTCGCACAGCGTCGCGTAAAAATGTCGGCGTTAAGCTCTCGTACTTCTCGCCAATTTCGAGCAGCTTCAGAGCTTTTGAATATCTCGCGTAACCGGCGAGCGTCTCGTCCGCACCTTCGCCGGTCAGCACGACCTTAACGTGCCGCTGCGCAAGCTTGGACACAAAATAGAGCGGCACCGACGCTATGAAACCGATCGGCTCGTCTTCGTGCCAGACAAGATTTGGAAGTTCGTCAAAGAACTGCTTTGGCGTGATCGTGATCTCGTGATGGTCGGTGCCAAATGCCTCAGCCACCATCCTAGCGTAACCGAGCTCGTTGGCCTCTCGCTCGCGAAAACCGATCGAAAATGTCTTGATCGGCTCACTGACCATCTTTGACATCATGCCCGCGATAGCACTCGAGTCAATGCCGCCGGAGAGAAACATCCCCAACGGCACGTCAGCCATCAGCCTAAGTTCGACCGCCTTGCGAAACATTTCGCGCCACTCGTCGATGTATTCAGCGTCACTGCGATAGTCTTCCTTTGGCTCAAAATTTAGGTCCCAGAATTCGCGTATTTCGAGTTTGCCGTCCTTCCAGGACATGGTGTGGCCGGGCAGGAGGCGTTTTACGCCGCGATAGAGAGTTTCGTCGCCCGACGTGCCGTGATTGGCAAACTGGTCAGGCAGAGCGTTGAAATTGATCTCGGGCCTGACCGCACCTGCCTCGAGCAGAGCTTTGATCTCGGAAGCAAAGAACAGGCTGCCGTCCTGATCGTGGACGTAATACAGCGGTTTTACACCAAACCGGTCGCGAGCGATGAATAGCTCGCGCTTCGCCTTGTCCCATACCGCAAAGGCAAACATTCCCCGCAGGTGATCGACACAGTCGCGGCCATATTCCTTGTATAGGTGAAGTATCGTTTCGGTATCGCTGCGATTCTCAAAAGTGTGGCCAAGTGCGGCCAGCGTTTCACGCTTCTCGGCATGGTCGTAAACCTCACCGTTGTAAACGATCACAAGGTCGCCCATTGTCATGGGCTGGGCGCCGTGAGCGACATCGACGATGCTCAACCGCCTGTGGCCGAGCCCAATGCCGCCGTCTATGAAAACACCTCCGTCATCAGGCCCCCGATGATGCAAGATGTCGCGCATCGCGACCAATTTTGCCTCGTTTACCTGTTTTCCGGATCTGGGAGAATGGACTATGCCGTTAATACCGCACATACCGGAAAAATAAAGTGTCAATAAGGGCGGAATTGTAGAATTATCGCTTTGGAATCCGCCGAATTTTGCGGTTCTGCTTACGCCGACCTAAACGTCGCAAAAGACTTGTTCATTTTTACGCAACATTGTATTATACTTGCAACAGTTTCTTAGGAAATATCGTATGTTTACTAACAAAATGAATTGAACATTGAACATGGCTGAAAATGACAGATAACCGATTACAGATTAACGAGATGCGTGTTCAAATCACGGTTGAACGGTCGGACATTGTCCGGACACTGTCCGACACTTGTCCTGACAGTGTCCGACCTCGGCCGAAATACCAAATTTTGCGGATAAATCGACTCGTTTGACGTTTTATTAGCCGGTGGTGTGCTTGTGACTAATGTAATGGCGATCAATTCGGTCAGGGTTAAAAGTAAGGCGATTCCGATGCCGAGGAAGCGGCTTCGGATGCTGCCTTGGGCCGCCGCGGCGATCTTCGTTGCGGTACTGGCGGCAACTCCGGTGGGCTATGACTATTACTCAGGAAAATTGGGTATTATCCTGCCCGAGCCAGTCGTGACTGAGACATCGCAGGGACGCGTGATAAAGGTGCCGCCCGGCGGTAATCTGCAGGGCGCTCTCGATCGTGCCCAGAGCGGCGATGTTATCGAGCTTCAGGCCGGAGCTGTCTATGCCGGCCAGATCAACCTGCCAAACAAACCTTTGACCGATTTTGTGACGATACGCTCGTCATCGGCGGCGGACCTGCCGGCGGACAAGCGGGTCAAGCCATCACAACGCCCGTCGATGGCGACGATCACATCCGGGATGGCGGGCCGGGCCGCCGTCATGGCAGCGAACGGCGCTCATCATTATCGTTTTGTAGGCATCGAGTTCGTTTCGACCGGTGCGATCTATAACTACGGCCTGGTCGTCCTCGGGAACGGGGAAAAGCGGCCCGAGGACGTACCGCACACGATCGAGATCGACCGCTCATACATTCATCCGCACAAGCCGGGCCGTTCGCGACGCGGGATCGCGTTGAATAGTGCCGACACAACGATCAAGAACAGTTATATCGAGGGATTTGCCGTATCGGGCGAGGAAGGCCAGGGCATCTGCGGCTGGACGGGCACTCGTAACGTCCGCATTCTCAATAATTACATCGAGGGCGGTGCTCAAAACATTATGTTTGGCGGCGCCGATCCTGCAAACGCCGAACTGATACCGTCTGATATCGAGGTCCGCGGCAACCATTTGAATAAGCCTCGTGCGTGGGCCGAGGGCGTTACGGTAAAGACGATGTTCGAATTGAAGAATGCAAAACGCGTGACCTTTGCGGGCAACTTCGTCGAGAACAACTGGAAAGGTTCGGCATTTCGCATTACGGTCAGGAATCAGGACGGCGGTGCACCATTCGCGACAATAGAGGACGCGGTCATCCGCGACAATGTTGTCAAAAGTTCGGGCGACGGCATCAACATCCTGGGAAAAGACGATACTTACCCAAGCCAGATGCTGCGTCGGCTGACGATCGAGAACAATCTCTTTCTCGACATCGGCAACACCGACGTGATCGAGGGCTCAGGCTATTTCGTGCTCGTCTCTGACGGCGAGAACATCACCATAGCCAACAATACCGTCTTCAACCGCGGCAATATCGCGACGCTGCACGGCACCCTGCCACGCGGCTTCGTTTTCCGCAACAACATCACCGGGCATGGCAGCTACGGCATCCACGGCCCGATCGATATGCGCTCCGATCTGGCAAAGGCGATGTTTCAAAATAACGTCTTTATGAATCTAAACCGCGTGCCCGAGAGCGATTACGCCTTTCCGGCGGGAAATACCATTGTTCGCGATGCGGCCGAGGTTGGCTTCGCAAATATTGCAGGAAATGATCTTAGGCTGACATCGGCCAGCAAATTCTCGGGCCGTGGCAGCAGCATTTTGATCGGCGAGTCAGTCCGTTCGGAGTAGGTGATCGTAGATGGAAAGCACTTTTTGGATGTTCGACGTCTGCGGGGCGGTAATTTCGAGTGGTATTTTCTCAGCCGTCACCGCGGAGCGGACCTCACCGAGGAAATCTGCTATGTCCCCGGGCTTGTAGATCCTCGTACCTTCGGGACGATCTCCGGTGTCCGTGGCTACGACCGGCGTTCCGAGAAACAACGACTCGCGAACCGAGATCGCGTCGCCGTCGAACAATGTTGTCCGGATCAGAGTGTCGGCCACATTTATCAAATGCAGAACGTTATCGTGCTCCACATTGCCGGCCAGATGAATGCGGTCCCCGTACTCGCACGATCGGATCACTGACTCTACGGGGAGCCGCATCGAACCTTCGCCTACGATCATCAGCCCGGCATCGGGAAATTCGGCGAGGATACCGCGAATTGCTTCAATCTGAAAGATCGGGTCGTAGTCGGGCTCGAGCCCGCCAACGGACAAGATGAGCGGCGAATGTCTATCGACGAACGCCTGCATCTCTGGCGGCAATTTGACCGCCGGATCTGGAAGCTTTGGTTCGAACGGCACGACAACCTCGAGCCGGTCACTCGGCACCCCGTAACGGCGAAAAACGTTAGCGATCGGGTCGCTGACCGCTATGATCTTTGAAAATCTATTGAATATCCGTCCGCGGATCGAGTTTGGTCTGGCGTTCGCGGCGGCAGCGGATAGAGGAAACTGTCCCGAGTGTAGTGTTAGCACACACTTATCCCTTCCAAAGAACGCTGCCGCCGCTGCGAGCCCCATTACCCTTGCATTAATGTCTCCGCCGACATGCAGATGCAGGACGTCGAACTTTATCGACGCGAGCAGCCTTATCAATGCTAGCGGGCCGTCAGGATGAAAAACGTCAGGGGCACCGTCGATGCTTCTGCTCCTTGTCGTAGCTATGATCGAGCACTGGTCACCACGCCCAACGACCTCGTCCCGGATGGCGAGCATATTTCGGCTTACGCCGCCCTCAGGTGGCGGATACGGGCCGAGTTGTAAGACATGCATCGCCATAGAGTTAACTTGCTGTAAACAAACGCTCGTACAGGCCTATAGTATCCCGAAGCTGACGCTCAGCCGAGAATCGCTCAGCCACGATCTGCCTGCCTTTCTCTCCAAAGCTCCGGGCCTTGTCGTGGTCACTTATCAATTGGAGTAGACGGTCCGCAAGTGCGGCATCGTCGTCCGAAGCCACCAAGTATCCTGAATCGTTCTCAGCGATCGCCTCATTCGCACCTCCGACCTTTGTCGCCACAACCGGCCGGCCTGCGGCCATGTACTCCAAAATGGAGTTAGAGAAACCTTCGGCGATCGACGTCAGCACGCAAACGTCCGAGGCAGCGAGCAGCTCGGGTACATTTGTACACCGGCCGATGAAATGGACCCTTTCGGCGATCCCCAGGCCGGATGCTATGCCTTTCAGTTCGTCCTCAAGGCCGCCCTCGCCAGCAATGACGAATCGAGCAGACGGGACCGTTGCGATCACGGTCTTGGCCCCACGCAGCAGCATCGGAATGTTCTTTACGTCGTGCCGCAAGTTAGCGACGAGTGTAACGACCGGATCGCCGGCCTCGGCCTCGATGCCATATTTTCTCAGTGTTGCGAGCCGATCGGCGTTGATGGCGAACCGGGACAGGTCGAGCCCGTTGTGAATGACTTCGATCTTATCGCTGCGAATCCCGCAGCCAGTCAGATACTCCTTAACAGCAGCCGAATTCGCGACGACCGCGCTCGCCCGCCCAAACGCCATCCGCTCCACCAGATCCTGGGCCTTGGTCCGCATCCCGCCGGTCTCACGTTTCGAGGCGACGCGGACATTGACGCCGGCGAGCGTTGCGGCCGCCATTCCAAACACGTTGGTATAGAAATCGTGCGTATGTACCAGCTCTATCCTGTTGTCAGTAAGAAACTTAGAGCATTTTCGGATCTGCGAAACAAAGTTCGCGTTGTAAAAGGACGTGAGCGGAAACTCCTCGATGAGTTCAAATCCTGCAGCGGCTGCGTCCTCGCGCAGCGGGCCGTCGTTATTGAGAGTAGCCAGCCATACCTCGAACGTCCCTTCTGCCCGCAGCCGAGACGCGAGCGACACGGCCTGACGTTCGGAACCGCCCTGATGAAAGCTGCCCGTAAGTTGTAAAATTCGCCTCTTCAACGGAATGTGCTATTTGGAAAGAGTGCCTGTCGATCGACCAAGATCGGTCTTGACGTACAGCTGGCGGCCGAGCCTGCGGGCTGACGCGTAGCTAAGGTCGTCAGAATCAAATATATCGTCCTCGCCGAGCTTCATCCGGTTGCCGTCGATCAGCACGAACTCATCCGGCAGCGTTTCGCCCGAGCTGAGTCGGGCCCATGAGTACCGGAAGTTGGACTCGAATATGCCGTTGTTGATCGAAACGCCCGGTTCGTCGTTGTAAACGAAGACGTCATTGTAACCCGCGTATTGTATTACGAACGCACGGCCTGACGCTATCGGCATCTCTGCCACCATTGGAGCATCAACGCCATCGCCGACCGGGAGAATGAACGTGAAGAATTCCTGGGGCCCATCACCGGCAGAGGTAAATCTCATCAACGGGGCGTTCACGCGATTGCCATGGTTTTTCGAGATCCATGATTCTTTCTGTTCCCATATGCCGTTATCGCCAAAGGTAAAGATCCGGTGATCGTCGCCGCCGACCCACGCCCCGCCGTCTCCGACCGTGGTCTTTACGCCTACATCGAAATGGAAATTAAGCGAGTAGTCGTGCTCGCCGGCCGTCTCGACGAGATCGCGGACGATCCAGTAATCGTTCTTGAGAAAGAGTATGCTGCGGCGATGCGTTGCCGGATCGGCCAATCGGCGGTATCCGTCGTGCGAACCCTCGAAAAGGTCGAAGCGTTCCTCGCCGATCCAAGCATCGCATCTCGCCTCGGCCCTCGACCGCCAGTTGAACTGGCTGCCGGGCTCAGATGACGACCGGCCATCGATAACCAGCACGTTATGAGCCTCGGATGAGCGAAAATAGTCTCGCAGCTCCGGCGTCTCGTGATATGTGTAGGTTCCGGAATCCACCAAGAGTGTGCGGCCATGAATTGCAAGCTCGATCGACAAGGCGTCCGCATGGCCGTGCCCGCCGGCGAGTGAGCCGACCTCGCCGCAATCGACGATAAGACAATTGTCGGTCGTTTCCCAGCCGTCACGCATTACGCAGTAGCCGCCCCTGGCAAAGTGCTTCGATGTCGCTTCCGGCTCAGTGTCCCGCAGGGCCCTGAACGCGTTCACCCCCTCGACTCCGGTCAGCCAAAACACTTCCTGGCTCGGCTTTCCGGCGATGCGGCGTTGATCGGTACGGTCGAATAGTATCGAGCCGACAGCCAGCGTACCGCGAAAATCGTCCGTTGGATCATCGGTAAGCGGAAGCATCCGGCCGCCGTCGTCATCGCCCAGGAGCGGCGTGTTCCCGTCCGGCATAGATAGGTGCATCAGCGCATCAAACGCAGACTGCAGCCGGAGCTCGAGATCAGCCGCATTTCCGTCAAAATATGACGCGCCTGAAAGAGCTCGCAGGATGACGAAATGCGAGTAAAAATCGACAGTATAGCGATGATACCAAGTGCTCTGTTCGAAATAGATGCCGTCCTCGAAGATCTGCTTGGGGATCTCGGAAAACAGAATTCCCTCGCCGAGTTTTCGCCAGTGTTCTGCCCGTTCTAGAAACGGAAGCTGCGTCCCGAGGTAATAAAGCCCTAGGCCCTCACCGGTCAGGTGTGTGTTCGGGCTATAGTACTTGGAAAGATACCGCTCGATGTGGCTGCCGTGCTGATGCAGAAATTTCACCGCCTCATGAAATATCGACGGCGTCAGAGCGTCCGATTCGCGGAAAAAGTGAAAGGCCCAGATCCAAGATACTGCCCGAAAGGCGACCTCGAGACTGCTCATCCAATTGATCCCGATACCGGGGGGATTTTGCTCCATCCACGATTCGAGATGGGCAGCAAAGGTCTTTGCGTAACGCTCATCGGCGGTCAGCCAATATGCCAAACCGAGAGTAAAGAAATGTTGGTGCCGGTTCAGCTCCCAAATGACCTTTTTGTTTCCGGTCTCTGAGGAGTCGAGTTCGTCAAATTCCTTCCAGTGCTTGAGCGGCGAACTTTTTGCGGAAAGCGGTTCGCGATGCCAGTCGATATCTGCCCCTACGTAAAGGCTGCCGTAACCAAGCAGGTCGATACGGCCGGCAACGATCCTGTCGGCTGCTTCGATAAAATGCCGCTCGGTGCCGCGGCCAAAGGTCTCGCCAAAGGCGGAGACCGAAGCTTCGGGATCCTTGAATGCCGGAAAGAAGTGCTCTTCGCCGTTCTTAAAGAACTTCTGCCACAGGGTCTCGGCGATTATCGGTGCCCTGCCAAATTGTTTTGTATTAACATGACGAAGAAACTCGTCATCGGTGCAGATCGAACTGGTTCCGCGCCGCTGCTCGCGATACGCAGAGATCGCCTGTCCGCCGCGAGTAAGGATCTCATCGAGGCTGCGGATCTTTTTGAACTTGCTGAGCGGCTTACGCACCGTTGTTACAGTCATATCGTAGCGCCTATAGGCAAGAGACAAACATCAAGAAAGGCCTCGATCGAGAGCCACGCGAACGAAACTGCCTTTGACAAGCTGCCGGCCTTCATTATGGATCTTAGGCGATGGTCGCGATATTTGCCGGGATCGCCTTCTCGGCCCTCGATCGCTGCGGCGACCATATTAAAGGCCTCGCGGGCCGACGCGAAATGCACCTTATGACCCATTTTCACAGATCGCTCGACCATCTCGCCAAAGAACCTTTTCGCGTCCTCGCCGATACATGCTTCCTGATCGTGATCGAAGAAGCCGTGGCAATAGAGCTTTACGAACAGCCAGTCGGGCCTTCCGGCGACCGTCACTCCGGCTGATCTCCAGCGTGCCGCCCGGGCCTGGTCGAGCGGCTGATTCGCGGTTAAAGCCCCGTCGTCGATCCGAGGAAGCGGCACAATGCCGTCCCGCTCGTTCCAATAGATAATGAGCGGCCCGGTCATAATCAGTGGTAATTGAGGCTCTTTTCCACCTGCCTCGACACGGCGGCCGCGCCGGTGCGGCACAGGCTGGTCGAGCGGCAACGCACACTCGTAGATCTGATTCAGCACTGGCACCTGCGACTGGTCCGGAGCCGACGGAAGCGTCAGGTCGGCATAACAGCCGGTCTCGCGAAGTATTTCCATCTCGTTGTCCACTCCGCAATATCTGCCGCCGCATGAATTGGCCAGGGCAAGGTTGCCGTGGACAAAGGCGTACATCGGCATATCCGTACCGTCCATTCGCGAAAGGCACCGGTGACGTTCGGCCAGGATATCGCGAAAGCCGACCAGCACCCGCCGAGTGTTCTCCGGCGTATCGGGCCCGTCTCCCTCGTGATGCATATGGATCTCGACCTCGCCGAGGCCTTCGGCCTGCATTTCGGCCATCATGTCGAGAATATCGGCGTCATACTGCTCGCCCGGATAAAAGTTCGTATGACGAAACTTTGTACCGTCCGCGTCCTGTACCGCCTCGCCAATGGACCGTGCCTTCCGGTAATAGTCCTTCATCCTCGCAAGTTGGGTCTTACGGTCAAGGAAGCCATTCACGGACCAACCGGGCTCGAAGTGATTGGCGACCGTGACGATGACATGCTTTTTCTCAAACGCGGTCCGCTCAAAGAGAGCCCGGAGCCGCGCGGACGGGTACCGCGCGAGCCAAGGCAGGCTCCATTTGAGCTTAGTCAGAAATGGCACACTATCTAGACTCATACGGTGCGGTCGATGTACCTCCGATGCCAAAGCTCGAACATCCAAAGAGTCCACAACGCATGCGAGTGGTCGCGGCGTCCGCGAGAATGTTCGTTGATCAGTAGTTCAACGTATTTCGGATCGAAGTACCCGCGCTCGATCGAGCGTCGATCTGACAGATCGCCTAAAATACGCTCTTTCATCTGCTGATTGATCCATTCGCCGATCGGTACTCCAAAGCCCTGCTTTTCCCGGTTCAATATCTCGCCGGGTACAAAGCCGCTGATCGCCTTTTTGAAGATATATTTCGTCTCGCGGCCATTCAGCTTCAGGCGTGACGGAATTCGGGTCGCGTATTCGATCAGCTTGTGGTCGAGCAGCGGCGAACGGGCCTCAAGCGACGACGCCATGCTCATCCTATCGACCTTTGTAAGGATATCGCCGGGAAGGTAGGTTTTACTGTCAAGGTAGAGCAGATTTTCGACCGCGTCGTCGGAATCTAGATTGCTCGATATCTCGCGATATAGCCTCTCACCTCGTGCGAAACTGCCGTTCATTTTTGACCGTGCACCCTTTGAATATAGCCGCTCCTTCCTCGGGCCGTTGAAATGCGAGATGCTGTCGATATACCGGCCGGCAGCGTCAAGAGAAATGTTAAAAAGGTAGTTCTTGCCGCGAGCCCCATGCGGAAGTGCCTCGCTGATCGGACGCACCAGGTTCTTTCTGATCGCCTTAGGCAATCGATCCAGGCCGCTTCGGCCGCGGTCGATCACATAACGCGTATATCCGGCAAAAAGTTCGTCGCCGCCGTCTCCTGAAAGAACGACGGTCACGTGTTCACGAGCGAGCTTTGAGACCATATACGTCGGCAATGCACTGGAGTCTGCAAATGGCTCGTCAAAATGCCAGACCAGATCGTCAACAATGTCTACAAAGTCAGGCGTTAGGATGAACTCGTGGTGGTCTGTCTTGAAATGCTTCGCAGCCAGCCGCGCGTATTTGAGTTCGTCAAAACTATCCTCGTTAAATCCGATCGAGAATGTCTTTACCGGCTTGTCCATGATCCGCGACATTAGCCCGACCACAGCGCTCGAATCTACGCCGCCCGAAAGGAACGCTCCTAACGGCACCTCCGAAATTAGCCTGATCTCTACCGCCTCTCGCAGTTGATCGAGTAGGTCACCTGCGATCTCATCCTCCGTCTCGTGAAGAGGTTCGCCGCCGAAATCAAAATCCCAGTAACGTTCCGTGCGGACCTCGCCATTCTTGTAGATCAGGAAATGACCGGGAGCAAGCTTGTTGACTCCTTTGAAGATGCAGAGTTCTTCAGGCACATAACCGAATGTTAAGTATGCGTCCAACGCCCCCGCATCTATCTCGCGAGCGATGCGGCCATGCTCCAGAAGCGACTTCATTTCCGACCCAAAGACAAGCTCGCCGTTTGCCACCGAATAGAAGAGCGGCTTCTTCCCGACCCGGTCACGAGCAGCGAAAAGTGTTTGTTCGCGTTCGTCCCAGATCGCGAAGGCAAACATCCCTCGCAATTGTTTCAGGCATTCCACGCCCCACTCATCGTAGGCGTGAATTATGGTCTCGGTATCGGAGTTGGTCTTGAACTTGTAACCGCGAGATTCCAGATCCTTCTTCAACTCGCGATAATTGTAGATCTCGCCGTTGAAGACGATCAGCTTTGTCCGGTCAGTGTTGTATATCGGCTGTTGTCCGGTAGCAAGGTCGATGATAGACAGCCGCCTCATACCGAGAGCTGCGCGACCGACCACCGCGGCCCCCTGTTCGTCCGGCCCCCGATGCGTGATCACGCGGCACATCGAATCGAGGACCGCGGCCCGCCCCGGCCGATCCTCAACGCCATTCGATATGAATCCGGCTATTCCACACATACTAAATGTTAGTGTCTACGACAGGCACGCTGCGTCCGGGCACAAACCTCTTAATAAACCTGACAACCGCCTGTTTCTCAGAATCCTCGATCAGGCCGACAAAATTGGCTGCCAATAAGTAGATCGGTGCAAAGACGAGGGCCGAAATTCCCAGCACCAGGCTGCCGCCGACGAAATTCACCGCACTCTGATCAGCCGTGTGGAAGGTATCTTCGGCAAAATGACGCCCGGCGATCAGCAAATATTCATGGACATTCGAGTAAACGACGTAAGTAACAAATCCGGCCAAAGCACTTACAACAGCGGCCTTGCCGACATTTTTGAGCAATGGCAGATGGTGAAGTCCAAGCCCGAGCTTTCTTATGACCATCGTTTCGGCAACGATCTTCTCTAAAATGATGGCACCGACCGCAACGCCGATAATTCCGGTCATGCTAAGCGACCCAAGGAATGCGTAAAGCACCGCGATCAATGACGATAGGACGATTATTCGAGTGATCAGGAAAAAGCGTCCGAGTTCCTTGTACGACCTTACGACCGGATCGGTGATCAACACACCAAGGGGGAGCAGTGTCAGGTTGATCGCAAACACAGACGCACTTGCTGCGTACTGCTCAGTAAACAACGTAATGATAAATGTTTGAGAGGTGATGAATAGAAAGACGTAGATCGGAAAATATACGAACGCCAGTTTCTGCATCGCTCTTGCCGTCAGACGGATCATCTCGTCCTTGTCTCCGGCCTGATGCAGTTCGTTCATTTTCGGAATGAGCACCGACGAGACCGATTCCGATAGCATCGCGATCAATGGCACCTCAAAACACCCGTATGCGTAGATCGCAAATTCAGCCGATGAGAACTTGTTCCCGGCAAAGTAGTTATGAATGTCGTGCTGGGCCGTCCAGAGAATGCCGGTCAGGCCAAATGGTATCGCGTAACTCAACTGCTCGCGAAAGAATGCCCATGAGAACCCCCTCCAAAAGCCGGGGAATCTTGTCGATACGTATCGCATCAGGACGAGTGTCTGGATCGCTCCCTGGATCATAGCGGCCCAAATGAACGCCTCGACGGTCGCAAATGTAAATACCGCGGTGCCCATTAGCACCGTCTTTGAGAGCTGAGCAAGAATGATGAAGGCCGTGGCGACACGTGCTTCCTGGTTGGCAATGGCTACCGTTTCGAGAAATGTTGAAAATATCCAGATCCAGATCACGACGCCTATCATCGGCGCAAGCCTGGTAAGTTCTTCGCTCCTGAAGATATTCCCGATCGACTGCGGAAACAGGAACAGGAACAGACAGGCAAGCCCGCCGACAACAAAATTGAAGAGAAGAATATTGAAGATTGCAGGTCCGCGACGTTCGGTCTCTCGGGCGAGGTAATAATAGGCACTCATTGAGAGGCCCAGCGGCAGAATTATTACCGCATTCATGATCACCTGAAAAGACTCACGGTAATGCCCGACCGCTTCCTGCGTTAGATTGCGGACAATAAGCAGCGGAAGGAAGAAACTGCACGCAAAGCCGATGATCTTCGCGGTCAACAGCCACACGCTTTGCTCTTTTAATGATTGGGTTTTACCGCTTACTTCCTTCACCTTGCTTGTTTGGGAGTTACTTGACCGGTACCCCTACGCGAACGAGGAGTGAGTAGATATAGTCCCGTGGAAAAGATATGACCAATCGAGGCAATCTTCTACGGAAAATACAGGGATTCTGGCATACAGTAGAAAAACTTTGTCACAGCAGCTTTAGCCAAAAATAGGCGGCCCTCGGGCCGCCTATCTCTATGCATCCTGGCGGGTTTTCATTGCCTTCCGACCATGTCGATATCGGTCAGTTCGTCACTCGCCGATATCCGGCGAGCGTCAAACGTGTACCGCCTCGATAAAACGCGGAGAGTAAAACCGTCACCTTTCGCAACGCCGTCGAACCGGTAATGACCGAATGAACCGGTCCTCACGGTACGTTCTACGCCGTTTGCATCGATGAGAGATACTTCAGCGTTCCTGAGCCCACGACCGTCCGGTGTCAGGATCCGTCCGGAGACCGCGATCCCGTCTGCGTTGGGACCGGTAACGGTCACTGACCCATCCGCAAAATTGGCATCAAGATGCTTTGCTCCAAGGTCAGAGAAAGCAGGTGGAGCCGGATCAGAGCCAAACCTCACCAGCGACACCCCGCCGGCAGCAGATGCCGCCACGTCAAAGGTGAGGTTCATCAGTACAACGCCCTTTTGCTTGCTTGATACGAGTGAACTGTTCGAATCTACAAGCACCGACAAATATCCGGGCTTTTGCGCGTTGTATGTGAGTGAGCTGTCCGAGCCGATGGCATCCGCGAGCGAGAGCTGCGGGTTACCGAATTTCATCGGATCAAAGCTCAGGCTGAAGCTTAACGCGGCCTCATCGCCGTTTGCGTCGATCTCGATCGGTAGCGTCACCTTGCTTCCTGCCCATGCAGATGCGGAACCGATCCGAAGCGATCTCTCCGAATTTGACCGTCGAGCCGGAGCGTTACCCTGTGGCTGAGCGCCTGGACGATACGGTCCGCCGGGAGCAACCACTCCATCAAGCCCAACTGTAAATCGCCTGGCCTGAATGATGTCAGTGGCGTCGAGCAGGCCGTCGCCCTTAGTTACCGCCGGAGCTGCGTCCGCACGCTGGAATTCGTTGTACATAGGATCCGGAGTTATCAGGCCCACAACAAATTGGCGTACCAATGTAACGTCATTGCTCTGGAGTTCTCCGTCACCGGTATTTCTTCCGCCGACGTCGCTTTCGAGTCCCTGCGAGAATACGACCGCACCGTCGGTATAGCTCGTCGGAAGCGGATTTGCCTCGACGTCAGTCGTATACTTCACGAGCGGATCGTCCGTGAACGTGATCAGTGCGTTGCTCAGGGTAATGCTCGCATGCGTCCTGAACCTGAGTACTACGATCTCTCGCGACCCTGCAGAAAGCGGCTGAGAAGGTGCGAACGTAATAGCGACCTTGCCGGGTTCCGAGCCGTCGGCGCTGACCGAGCAGTCCGGAGCATCGGCACCGCAGGTGACCGAGTCCCACTTCAACGGCGAATATGGGTACGCCAATGAGAATGTCATGCTCGCCTCGTTGCCGCGGCTCTCCAACTCCAGAGGCATGACGATATTATCGCCCGGCACAACGTACTGGTTAACAGCCGTTAGGTTACGCGGAATAGCACTGGTATCGTAGCCGATAAAGTTTGCGTTAGTGATATTGTTTACCACATTAGAATACGATCTGGTGATCGGGTCGAACGTCTTTGCTCCAGCCGAGGGCGAGAGCACAAAACTTCCACCGCCGGACAGATTCGCAAATGTAAATCTGCCGGTCGCATCGGTTGTGGCGGTTGCGTTTGCCGATCCGCTCAGCGTCACCAGGACTCCTGACATATCGGTGTTCGGGCCGCCGTCAACGTACTGCTGTATCCTGCCCGAGATATACACGTTTACTGTGTGTGAGACTGGCGTCGCCGAACTGCCGTTCGTATTGGCGTCACCGGCATAAACCGCGGTTATCGATTTAACGCCCGGACTGCTCGACGTGATACTGCACGACTGGGTCATCGCAGGTGCTGAGCAAGACGCTGAACCGTCTGACACAGTGACGATCCCGGTTGGATCACCAAATCCCGGAGCGAGTATGCCCACCGACCACGTGACCGTGTACGGCTCGCCGACATGAGTCGGGTTACCGAGAGCGACAGCATTGGTGATCGTCGTCGCCGAATCCGCCTTGTTTACTACAAGCGGCCCGCCAACCAAGGTTCCGGCACTGACGTTGAAATTGCCATCGCCGCTGTAGTCAGCGGTTACGACATGGTTCCCCGCAAGAAGGCTGGAGACCGTGCACGTCCCTTGTGCCCCGACGAGTACGACATTTGTGCAAAGATATACGCCGTCGAAGTTAAACCGGACGGTACCCGTAGGAGTACCGGCTCCCGGCGCTGCAGGAGCGACAGTAGCCGTGAAGGTCACCGGCTGCCCCCAAACAACAGGATTTGTCGTCGTTGTGACTGTCGTTGTCGTGTTCGCCTTTCCTACAGAGAAGCCGCCGGCGAGATTGCCGTTGCTGCCGTTGAAATTCGCGTCTCCGCCGTATGTTGCCGAGATCGAATGACTTCCAACGCCGAGCGACGAAATAGTACACGTTGCTTGAGATCCGCTTACCGCGGCGTTCGAGCAGATCGGGTTTCCGTCCGCGAGAAAAGTCACTGTTCCGCTGGGATCTCCTGATCCCGGGGCGATAACTGACAGGCTCGCGGTAAACGTGACTGATTGGCCAAAGACCGCAGAGCTCGGCGATGCGGCAAGTGCCAATGATGTATCGGCCTTGTTGACCAGCTGCCCGCCGGCAAGGCTGCCGTTCGACGAGCTGAAGTTAGAGTCGCCGCTGTAGCTTGCGGAAACAGGATGAAGGCCCGCGTTCAGAGACACGCTGCACGTTGCCTGCCCGTCGGATATTGCGACGCCCGAGCATACGGGATTGCCGTCAATGCTAAAGCTGATCGTTCCTGTCGGATTTCCTGCGCCCGGAGAAACGACCGAGACCGACGCCGTAAAGGTTACCGACTGGCCCGTTACTGAAGGATTAGACGACGATGCGATCGCGATGCTGGTCGCTGCCTGGCCGACCGTCAATCCGCCTGCGAGCGAACCGCTGCTGGTGTTGAAGTTTGTATCGCCATTATATGTCGCCGAGATCGCATGGTTGCCGGCCGGAAGAGCCGATGTGGCGCAGGTGGCCTGGACACCAGTCATGGCTACCGCCGTACACAGCGGGTTGCCGTTCGCAAAGAATGTGATCGTGCCGGTCGGGGTTCCCGAGCCGGGTGCCACTACGCCCACGGTTGCGGTGAATGTCACCGACTGTCCGGTCACGGTCGAAGCGGGTAGAGCTGTGACGGTAACGGTCGTATCTGCCTTGCTCACAGCTTGGCCGCCGGACAGGGTCCCGGAACTGCCGTTGAAGTTTGCGTCGCCGTTGTACGTCGCCGTAATGACCTGATTTCCCGGAGGCAGCGAGGACGTAGTACAGGTTGCCTGAAGGCCTGACATCGCAACCGCCGTGCAGATCGGGTTACCATTCGCAAAGAATGTGATCGTACCGGTCGGCGTCCCGACACCCGGGACTATCACCGATACGGTCGCGGTAAAGGTCACCGGCTGGCCCAAAACTGACGGGTTGGTCGCCGAGACTACCGAAACGCTGGTGTCAGCTTTGCTGACGGCGTGGCCACCGGCAACGGAGCCATTGCTGCCGTTGAAATTAGTGTCACCGCCATAAGTCGCGGTAATTGTGTGATTGCCGGCACCAAGCGGAGGCAGATTACACGATGCCTGTGGTCCTGACAGGGCAACATTGGTACAGACCGGATTGCCATCGACGCTGAAGGTGACCGTACCGGTCGGCGTTCCGGATCCCGGAGCAACGGGTGTGACCGTAGCTGTCGCTGTGACCGGTTGACCGGTTACCGAGGTATTTGGCGATGTAGTCAGGCCAAGTGTAGTGTCGGCTTTTGCAACCGTTGCACCACCCGGTAACGATCCGTTCCCGCCATTGAAATTTGGGTCACCGCTGTACGTTACCGTGACCGTGTGATTGCCCGGTGGCAAAGACGCCGGCGAGCAGGTCGCAGTTCCCGCCACCAATGGTACATTCACGCAAACGGGATTTCCGTTCACATAAAATGTAACCGTTCCGGTTGGCGTTCCGGCGCCTGGTGCCGCCGGGCCTACGTTTGCCGTGAAGACTACCGGCTGGCCGGAAACCGAAGGATTAGGCGATGCACTCACACCGACAGTGGCGTTGGCTTTATTCACCGTCACGCCGCCCGCGACCGAGCCGCTGCTTGGTTGGAAGCTGCCGTCACCGCTGTAGTTTGCGGTCACAGTATGTCCCGGACCGACGGGAAGCGACGAAGTGCTGATCTGCGCCGACCCGCCGCTCATCGTGACCGGTGCTCCGAAATTCAAACCATCGACAACGAACTGGATCGTTCCGGTCGGCGTACCCGAGCCGGAATTTGGGGTCACATTCGCCGTAAAGGTCACCGTCTGGCCAAACACCGAAGGATTGGGCGAAGCCCCGACCGTTGTCGTGGTCGTAGGCGTGTTGACGACATTCGTAAAAACTGTCTGGCCGTCGAGTGACGGGAATCCCGTCGCCGAAATCCCATACGACCCGTGAGCGAGTTGAGTACCTGAGGCCGCTGTGACATTGCCGGTCACGGTGAATGAACCGGACCCGCCAGCCGCGAGACCGGTGTAATTACAGGTAACGGTCCCGCTACTCAGGCTACAGTTCGTATTATCCGAGACCGATGTAAATGTAACGCCGGTCGGCTGCGATGCCGCGACCGTCGGATCGATCGTTGAACCTGAGCCGTTCCGATAGTTGTAGGTATAGGTGATCGTTCCGCCTGTAGGAACGCTTGCAGGTGCAACCGCCTGAACGGTCGGACCGGCGATCTCGTTATCCGTGATCTCGTCCACATAGACGTAACCCGGATGTCC
>CAZJFB010000008.1:51637-58036 GCA_964545145.1 uncultured Chloracidobacterium sp.
GTCCACGCGCCGAAAGCGCCCGTCTCAAAATCTCCATTGCTGACAAGGGCGGAAACTCCGGGCCCAAAAACTAAAGCGCACATAAGCGCGACAAAGGTGAAAATGGCAAGTTTCTTCATGGTCTTAGGTTGGTCTCCGAATGGAGTGGGGATCACTGAGTACCGGCGAGGACGCCGGCCAGCTCTAAATCTGCGTCGGAGGTAGCCGACGATTCTGGATGGAATTTAGATCGAAAGATCGGTAAGGCGGGATCTTCTCGGAGGAGAAAAGGCCGTATTGCGCCTTTTCGTACAACAAAGTTTATCACTCTTTTGCAATGAGAGTCAATAGGGGGTTATTGGGAGCGCTGCACGAAACCGATCTCGCCGATACGCCTTGATCGATAAACCTTGAGGAGTGTTCCGGGAGCCAGGCGTGCCATGCAGGCGACCGCCGACAGTTTGAACGAGCGTCTGTAAGTATTAGCAGACCTGAATTCTGCAGCCGCCCGAGGATACTCACCTGTGAGCAGAAACGCCTTGCCGCGCTCGACGGCAAGATCAGCCTCAAAGCCTTTGATCCGCTGCTCTACCGCGGACCTCTGGTCGTCGGTCAATTCGATCGTCCGTGCGACTCTTTGAAAGGCGTCGATCGAGCGCTCGACACGGCTGATCGCGTCCCCCGAGAGGCCTTCTGTGTGTACACGATATTTCAGCAGCGGCTTTGTCTGGTAACCGATCCTGGCACCGGTCTTGGCGATCCGAAGCCAAAGGTGAAAGTCCTCTGCCTTGACGTGTTCGTTCTCGAACATGCCGGCCTTGATCACTGTGGACTTCCGGACCATCGTTCCCGAGGTGACCACGTTACATCGCAGGTTGAGGATCCCGTCGAAGTCACATTCGCCCTCTGAAGGCGCGGTGTCCATGATCGTCCTGCGATATGCCGATCTCATTCCAAAGAGAATGGCGTCGCAATACACCATGTCGAAGTCATTCCGCTGCATGAATACGTACTGCGATGCCAGAAATTCAGGCAGCCAGACGTCGTCACTGTCGAGGAATGCTATCACCTCGCCACGGGCGTGCTCGATGCCCGTGTTTCGGGCGGAGCCGGCACCGGCGTTACGCTGGCGAATGTAGATCACGTCCTCGAGATATCTCTTCATCGCCCGTTCCAGCTTCTCGGTGTCGGGCGAGCCGTCATTGACGACGATGATCTCGTGTTCGCGAAATTTCTGGTTCAGGACCGACTCAATGGTCTCGCAGATGTGCTCGGCCGAATCATACGCCGGAATAACGACAGATATCCTCGGCGGAGTGTCAAAGACGTTTCTACCGACCCGTTTACTGATATGTTTCTTCTCTTCTTGAAGGTGCTGCATTGCAGACTATCGGGATTGTCGTATCGGCTCCCAGCGAACGTATGTTTCGCCGCGAAGAAATTTATAGAACGCAACTGCCGACGCCAGATTGGCCAGGACGAAGTACAGGGGCATGGCCAGCACGCTCAGCCTGCCGCCCATTTTCTCGATCACCCAACCCGCGACCGCCATTGAGTAGAATAACACCTGCACCGCGACAGTGAGAACATAAAATGGCGACGACCCGGCGAGGATCATGCTGGTGATCAATAGAGCGACCAGGATCGCCGGGACCGCGTATCTTAGCAGCTTGTGCGAGATCAATTGCACTGCAAAGAACCCGCTTCTGAAGGGATTCAGCATGTCACGGTTCCGCCAGAGGTCCGTGAATGTCTGCGATATTACGCGAACGCGCATTTTCATCTCTTCGCCCGGGCGGTGATTGGTATCTTCATAGCAGACAGCCTCGGGTGCAAAAACACTTCTCAGTCCCTGACGAAATATGCTCGTGCAGATCAGGAAGTCCGAGCAAGCCTCAGGGTACATCGGCTCGTATGCGTCACGGCGTACCGCATACAAACACCCTGATGCACCGATGAGCGAACAGGCACGGCTCTCAGCCATTTTGATGAATGTCTCGTAGCCCCAATAGCTCTGAACTCCCCTTCCGACGTTGGTACTCTTATCGTCGACGTAGATCAGCCGCCCGGCGACGCAGCCGACACTCGGGTCGGCAAAGTTTGGGAGCAGCAGCCGAAAAACATCGGAATTGTACATTGTTGTCGCATCTGAAAAGAGAACGATCTCGCCAGTCGCCCGCTGGACCGCGTTGTTCTGGGTCATTGTCTTTCCGACACGGCCCTCTTGGCGAAACAACTTGACACCTCGGTGCTCAAATTCACGTACTATATCGTCCGTGCGATCAGATGAACCGTCTGATGCAACTAAGATCTCCAATTTGTCGACCGGATAATCGATCCTCAGCGTGTTCTCAAGCTTTTCGCGGATCGCGGCTTCCTCGTTGAACGCCGTGATCAGAATTGTTACGTTCGGCTCAATATCGGCCCGTTTGACCGGCTTTGGAAAAATGATGCTCGCAAGATACACGAGCAGCGGATAGCCGACATACACGTATCCGAGTATGCCGACGCATATCCAAAAGACCATTTGCTCGACGCTATTGATCATGCAGGCCGGGCAGCAGCGATCAGCCCTGTATTCTCCTTAGACTCCAACTCCAGACTATAGATCCGTCTGAACGCGACCGCATACGCGATCAGATAGTAAATGAACCAGCCGTACGCTACCGACGCAAAGAAGCTCGATACAAGGTAGCCGACGATGCTCGCTTGCAGCCCGATCGAAACGTAGTAGAACCAGCTATGGTCCTCAGCCTCAAAGAGCTTGCGCTCTATCGCCCCGAGTTTGCGGAACGGTGAGATCATAAACACTAAATACGCAATCAGCCCCAAAATTCCGAGTTCTGACGAAACTTGTGTGAATGCATTATGCGACTGGAGATTGCGGACCCCAACGATCGGAAAATTTCCGATCCCGATCCCCCACGGATTTCTTAGCGAGACCCATATCGAGCGGATCAAAAGCTCCTGCCGCTGGTCGCTCGAACCGACAGCATCGAGACCGGGAACAAAGATCGAAAGCATTCTGAGGCCGTAGTTTCCCGGCGCCGCGACCATTGCGATACCGCCGACGACGATCGATGCCACGGTTACGTTCAGGCGGTGTTTGCGTCCCAGCTTCCATGCGAGGACTGCGAAACAGGCGAGCAGCCCGAGAAAGCCGCCGCGCGAGAATGTCACCATGTTCGCGGCGATGAACAAGGCCGCGGTCAGGAAGTATATCAGCCGCCAAAGCGAGCTCTTTGCGCCGATACCGAGAGTGATCGCGATCGGCGTCATCATCACGAAGTGCATCGCCATTTCGTTCGGATTGCCGAACATGCCGCCGACATCGACCGCGATGCGGTATTCTTCGACGGCAAACTTGCCCTTCATGTAAAGGTCGAGTGCCGAAACGCCAAGATAGATGCCGATTCCGAACGACAGCCAGAGCATCTTCATCAGGCGTTCCCGCGTCCTGAGAACATTTACCATAACGACGAACATCACTACCGCCTTGATGAATGAGTCGTTAAAGGTTTCCCATGCAAGGCCGGGATCTTTTGCGATCGGAACAGTGAATAGTGCAATAAGCGTCATGGCGAGGACAGCCTTGACCTCGGTAGGCAGGATCGTGATATTCCCTTCGGTCGCAAGCTGGCTGGGCAGATATACAGCAAGCGTTAACAGGGCGAAGTAGATCGCCGTGCCCGAGAGAAAACCCAGGCCCGGAACGATCTCGTACGGCCTAAAGAGGACCATGACCGAGAACATATAAAGCCCGGCGAACGTAAAAGCATGTCCGTTGCGGACAAGCCAGCGATCCTTTTTTAGCAGTTTAGAATCTCTTTCGACCTGCTTCGCTTTCTTACTGGCCTTCGGAGAACGCTCGGACGAAGCAGAAGGTTCTTCTACCGCGATCTCGGGCTGCGGAGCGGCCGCGGCATCTTCCGCACCCTTGGGCACTTCGCTCAAAACTTCCTCTTCCGCCTTTTCTCGACGACCAGGCGCTCGGAAAGCGGCAGGTTCCTGCTGCCGCTCCGGTGCGTGATTGTATGTGAGATTTACGAGATTTTGCGGTTCGCCTGCCGTCGCTTCGCTGCCGGCACCCAGCGGCCTCAACGGGCGGCGTTCATCCCGATCGTCGGCTATCCCTCGGGAAGCTGACGATAGCGGTTTGTAATCCTTTTCTTTTGATCTCTCGATAGGCATTTGGGGCGCTTTTGAACATATGTCTATTACGTTCGATATTCCGCGGCCAACTAGGCGGCGACGCCCTCTTTTTCCATCGTGATCAGGTCGCGGACCTTGCGCTTCAGCGCCTTTTCGAACTGCCTGGCCTCGTTCACGCCGTTAAAGGTCAACTGCTGAAGGTTCAGCTCGATGCGTTTGCGGTAATCCGAGACCAGCGAGTCCGACACGCCAAGCATTTCGGCGACCTCAAGCTGAGTTCCGCTGTCTGAGATCAGGTAGCAGTGCCAGAGCACATTGATCATTCGGTCGTACTGCTTTGCCTTGCCGCGGACAGACTTACTCAGCGTCTTCAGAAAATCCTCGACAAACCCCGCGGCCGCAAGTTCAGCCTCGTTGCGAAGCAGATCTTCTTCAGGCGTTTCGCGGGTATCGTGAAATTCGAACGGCATTCTGTCATCATCGTCGCTGTCCGTGCCGCTGCCGACCGGGACGAGATGAATGTCCATGATCGGTAGCCGCGACATCACGAACGAACGCAGGCTGCGAACGTCAACCGGCGAATCGATCGCCTTGAAAACTCTGATGATCAGCTTCTCAAGCTCAGGATTGCTGATGACTATCTGCGCGTCGCCTGTACAGCCGACCATTCGCGTGTCGCGTTGGTGAAAGGCAACCGCCTTGACACGCTCGTCCATCTCCTGGACGTCGCGGCGCATCTTTTCGTTCTTCCAGTCGGCGAGCCCGTAGAGCCGGTCGGCAAGACGGCGGTGAGCGTCAGGATTGCCGATATTGTCAAATCTTTTGAATGTCGCACTTGTCTGTATCAGCGTCGAAATGCGGCGGGCGAGACGATACGATTCCGGATAACGCTTACGCAGCTCGGCCGTAAGCATATTGGTCAGCTCGATCTGGCTGATCTCGGCCTCGATCTCAGGATCGGACATACCTGTGTCGATATAGTGCTGGAAGCGGTCCTTGCTCAGCAGAGCGACAAATAGCTCCTGAGTCAGATCGGTATAGGCGTTGTACTTGCCTTCCTCGACGAGGAAACCGGCACGCTTTGACGCCCTTACCAACGGGTGCGACGAGACGATGCGGTGGAGTTCGGTCCAGATCTGGTTGACGTCCGACGTCTTCAGACTATCGTTCCACTTGCCGACCTTGACCTGCTTGTTCTGGATCGACCGCGGCAGCCGTTCCTTTGTCTTAACTTCGTTCATAATCAGCCTATCCGATCTTGGGTTGTCCTGTGGGATCGCTGCGGGTTCTGAGTCTGTCTTTGGTGCATCGTTCGCCGCTCATTCGAGCAAACGATCCGGCTTTCGATGCGCGCTACCTTGCCTACGGTTGCGGCTCAAATTCGACTTACGCGATTTGTTTTATGGTAGAAAGCTTGGCGTGATCTTAATTGCCGAGCAGCAATGTCGATCTGGTTAAGGCAGGATGTGAGATTCGTTTCTCTCACGACCCACACTTAAGATGTTAACAATTATTCGCACTTTGGGCAACCATTTTTTGTTATGTTGTATATTGTTTATACACTTTCTGTAAATAATTGTATTAACAAGGGGTTACCCGTGTCAAGAGAGACCATTTTGGGATTTTGACGTAATTTTGTGTCAATTTGCCGGCCGAGTTTTGGAAGGATCACCGCATTACAGATTTACTTTTGGTGTAACAACGAAGAGAATGCCGTCGGCCTGCCGCCAGAGGTTTGCTTGTGTAGGTAAATGCATAATATCTCTATGTTCTCAACAAAGATGAACGGATTTTGCAAGAACGAAAATTGTCCCTCGTCCCAGGAACTCCTTGAGTTTGCCAACGGCGATCTGCCGCGGCTGCGCACCGGCGAGGTCAATCGTCACCTTAAGACATGCGAGTTCTGCTCTGCCGAGGTCGAATTCTACACCCATTACCCGCAGGCAGATGCGGCCGTCGAGCCGGCCGAACCCGCGGTGATACCCGCGCCGCTCTACGAACTCGCCGAGGCATTGCTAAAGAATCGCCATAATGGCAGTCATTCCCTCGACTCGCTCCTAAAAGAAAAAGAACCGCTTTCCGTCGAAGGCGTCAGCTAACCCGAGATCTTCCGTAATGCTCATGTGATCCAAGTCGCGAACGGGCTACCGTTTGCACGAGCCCGCTCGGCGTCTCTTGCCGATACACCGAAAAAAAACAAGGCAGAAACAAAGTTGCATAAGCCCGCGCGTAAGCAAGGGCGGTAGCGAATCGTTGAATAAGTCCGAT
>CAZJFB010000009.1:0-57899 GCA_964545145.1 uncultured Chloracidobacterium sp.
GATGGACAAGGGGCTTGACTTTTGGTGCAACTTTGTGCTATCTTTGCAACGCTCGCACACTCACGAGACAAACTTACACTAAAGATATAGCGAGGTAACACAGATGATAAGACGTTGGGAGAAATTTACTGCGGGGCCGCCGGAGCCGAGGTCGTCGAGGCGTTACGTCTCGATCAACCCGAGAGGATTGATATTGTTCAATGAAAAGGTCTATCTGGAATTTGGCAAGCCGGAGGCGGTCGTGCTGCTGTTTGACAAGGCAAACAGCATGATCGGCCTCAGCCCGGCTAACCGTAAGTTGAAAGAGGCCTTTCCCGTCCGGTCAAAGGACAGTTATTGGTTCGTACGAGCAAGCGTATTCTGCAGGCACCACGGTATCCGCCTGAATACGACAGAGCGTTTCGCCGACCCTGAGATCGATGGCGAGGGAATAATGCTGCTCGACTTGACGCGGACCGTGTCCGCCGCCCAGCTCTACCCCAACACCAGAAAGCGAAACCTATAAAGAATGGTCAGATCACTCCGGCGGCTTTCTCGATCAGCAGGACAACGCCGTATGTGAGTGCCGCGATGAGGCCCGCCATCGGGATCGTAAGTACCCACGCCCAGACGATGCGGCCCGCCACGCCCCACTTAACGGCGGAGAAACGCTTTGCCGAGCCGACACCGACGATCGAGCCGGTAATGGTGTGGGTCGTCGAGACCGGAATGCCGGCTGCAGTCGCCCCAAACAGAGTGAGTGCACCGGCCGTCTCGGCGCAAAATCCGCCGACGGGCTGCAGCTTGACGATCTTTGTGCCCATCGTCTTGACGATGCGCCAGCCGCCAGAAAGCGTCCCCAAGCCGATCGCCGCGTGGGCGGCGAGCACGACCCACAGCGGAACGTCGGGCAGTTTGCCGTTAGGCATCATCTGCAGGTAGCCGCCCGCGACCAGTGCGATCGTGATGATACCCATCGTTTTTTGCGCGTCGTTGCCGCCGTGACCGAGCGAATACGCACCGGCAGAGAACAACTGGCCAAAGCGAAATCCCTTATCGACCTTGTTTACCGAGACCCGGTGAAAGATCCAATAGACGAGGACCATCAGGATGAACCCGAGCGTCATACCGATCAGAGGTGAGAGTACGATAAAGGTCAGCGTCTTTATCCAGCCCTCAGCCTTGAGGACGACAAGCGGATTATCGAGCCCCGACTGATAGGCAAATGCCGTCATTGCCGCACCGGCGTATGCACCGACCAGCGCGTGCGAACTCGACGTCGGCAGACCAAGCCACCATGTGATCAGATTCCAGATGGTCGCGCCAAGCACGCCGGCAAGCAGGACGTACAACTGGTCGCCGCCGTCGATACGGGCGATATTGACCATGTCGCCGCCGATGGTCTTGGCGACCGCCGTGCCAAAGACCAGGAACGCGATGAAGTTAAAAAACGCCGCCCACGCAACCGCCACGCCGGGCGACAACACGCGGGTCGCCACCACGGTCGCGATCGAATTTGCCGCGTCGTGAAAGCCGTTAACGTAATCGAAGACCAGAGCGACCGCAATGATAACGAAAACAAGGCCGAATGCAGCTGTTTGTCCGTCCATAAGAGATTAGTTGATAGTTGATAGTTGATAGCGGATAGCGGCAAACATTAATATCCGATAGCTTTCTAACTTGTCTTTATAGATGCGCGTAGGCTTTGGTTTTAAGGATGCTCTCAGCCACGAAAACTATCCACTATCAACTTTCCGTTATCAGTTGTGTTTTAAGACGATACTCTCAATGATGTTCGCGACGCTCTCGCATCTGTCGGTCGCGTTTTCCATGATCTCGTAAAGCTCTTTGAGGCGAATGATCGAGATCGCGTCGGTCGAATTTTTGAACAGTGCGCCGATCGCCCTGAAGTAAACCTCGTCGGCGTCGTTCTCGAGCCTTTGTATCTCGAGTAGATGCCGGCTCATTCCCTTGGCATCCTTGAGCAATGCCACGGCCGAATTGATCTCCTTTGACAGCTCGTGAATGATCCTGGCGAGATCCTTGATGTGCTGGTCGGCCTCACGCACGTCGTACATGACCGTGGCCCTGGCGGCCGCGTCAATGTAGTCGCATACATCATCGAGTGCGACCGAGAGAGTGTAGATATCCTCGCGGTCAAAGGGCGTGATGAACGACTTGTTAAGCTTCGTGGTTACGTTATGCGTGATCTCGTCGCATTCGTGTTCGATAGACTTGATCCTCTTTGAGGTCGCCTCAAAGCTCTCGTAGGGCCCGTTCATCATTTCAACGAGCACGCCGGCAGCTTCCTGGATCTTTTCGGCGATCTGCGAAAAAAGAGTGAAATATTGGTCTTCGCGAGGCAATAAGCTAAATGCCATGTCGTGTGGTCTCCCGTTGATCAGGTTTAATGATTTTGTGGACTAAACATAGCAAACAGTACATCCAAAAACTAATTGAGAGAGCCGTGTTTTATAAAGACGGCCTCGGTCAGATAGACGTTCAGTTCGCAAATATCTTTAACATAGTCGCCAATACGCTCGATATGCTTGGCGACGAACAGAAGCCGGGCCGCACCGTTAGCGGTAGCCGGGTTGTGTATCATGGTCTCGATCAGGCCGTCAAAAACCCGCCGGTAGCACTCATCGATCTCGCGGTCGCGAGCTATGATCTCCCTCGAGGCGGCGGCGTCCTCCGACGTAAATGCGTTCAGGGCCTCGCCGAGCATGCCCGCGGCAATGTCGGCCATTCTGGTAAAATCGATATAACTGTCGATCTGCGGCTCATTGTTGAGCACGATCGCAGCCTCGGCAATGCTCGTCGCGTGATCGGCAATGCGCTCGAGTATCGGCGTGATCTTTGCCACCGATACGACCAGCCTAAGATCGTGCTCGGTCGGCTGCTGCGAACCTAGTATGTGTACGCTCAGCCGGTCGATCTCAAGCTCCATCTGATCGATCTGTTCGTCGGCATCGCAGACGCTGCGTGCGAGTTCGCTGTCGCGCTCGGTCAGCGAGCGCATAGCCCGATGCACGGCTTCCTCGGTCTTGCCCCCGAGCAATAACACGCGGTCGCGGAGCAGATCGAGCTGATTGTCGATATCACGTTGCATCATATTCATACCGGCGGCGTGCCGGGGGTCCCGCCCGATCTGCTCGAGAGCCGACGCCTCCATACTTCATGGCCGCCAGATGCAGGGCGAAAGTATATACCAGAGCAGAACACCAATGGTTACAGAATACTGGAATGTGCCGGGCAGCAGGGCTCTGATACATCGATCTGTAACATATTGTTAACATTTTGGTCATATTGGCCACGCAACACAAGCGACATAGCGGCAAACTCGGTGTTTGCGGGGCTTCATCGAAGTACCCGCGAGCCGCCGTTTTTGTGATCGGCCGCATGACGCATTAATATCTGAGCATCGACAATGCTCATTTTGACCTCGGGAGGAATTATGAATAAACGATCTTTTGGCAGGCAGTTGGCTTCAGCGGCCATTCTTGTATCGATGTGGATGCTGCCGATCGCGGCATTCTCGCAGACACAGATCACCGCGCCTAAGAACAAATATAAGGTCCAGGAAGACATCAAGCTCGGCAGCGATGCCGCGAACGAGGTCGAAAGACAATTCCCGATCCTTGGCGATCAAGATGCCACCGATTATGTCGGCCGTGTGGGAAGGCGTCTGGTAGCCGCAATTCCGCCGCAATTTAACCAGCCGGCGTTCAATTACCGGTTCAAGGTGGTAAACGCGAGCGATATCAATGCCTTTGCTTTACCGGGCGGCCCGATGTACGTAAACCGCGGAATGATCGAAAAAGCCCGTAACGAAGGCGAGATGGCCGGCGTAATGGCTCACGAGATCAGCCACGTCGCACTTCGCCACGCAACCGCACAGGCGACCAAACAGTCGAGTGCCAAGAATACTCTCGGAATGCTGGGGATGATCATCGGTGGAGCGATAGTCGGCGGCGAGGCAGGTGCCCAACTCGGCATGCTAGGTGCTATGGCATGGATGACGAAATTCAGCCGCGAGTACGAGTCTCAGGCGGATATTCTCGGTTCGCGGATCATGGCCTCCGCCGGCTACGACCCGATCGATCTCGCGAACGTATTTCGTACGATTCAGGCAGAGAATAAAGGGGGTGGCCCCGACTGGCTCAGCAGCCATCCCGATCCGGGCAAACGGTATGAAAAGATAAGCGCCGAGGCACGATACCTTAACGTTTCGCCGAACCCGATCAAGCTGACTCGCGATTTTGAACGCGTGCAGGCACGGTTCCGTTCGATGCCGCCGGCAAAGACGATGGCCCAGATCGAGAAAGACGCCAAGACCGGCGGCGGCGGGAACCCGACCGCCTCGGGACGGTACTCGAACCGCGTCGCACTGCCCTCCACGCGCACACGCAGCTATACGGGCCTGAATTGGATCCGTCTCAATGTTCCGTCAAATTGGCAGGATTTTACCTCGCAGGACAACGCTCAATTCGCTCCGGAAGGGGCGTACGGCGACCAGGGCATTACACACGGTGCAATGATCGGCATCTATCAAGGCGAAGAATACAGCTTTGATGTAGCCGCGGACGGCTATCTGAACGAGATACTCCAGGGCAATCCGTACCTCAGCGTCCGCAGCCGCTACTCACGCACGACTGTCGCGGGGCGGCCGGGCTATATGGCGACGCTCGCGGGCCGCTCGCCCATTACAGGCAGGACCGAGCTTGTAAATGTCCAGGTGGCGAGGATGGGCGACGGGATATTCTATATCACGATGGTCGTGCCTGAGGACGAGTCGTTCTCGTACAACAACGCTTTCAGGAATATGCTTAGCTCGATCAGATTGAGCCAATAGCAAAAGCGGTTTTGCTGTTCATCTATGGGCCCGTCGCTCACGCGGCGGGCTCTGCCTTTACCGTCGTCAGCAAGAGTATCGCCAGGACCGAAACGCACGCGCTCGCGATAAATGCGGCAGCGGCGCCAAAGTTATTCCACGTAAGGCCAAATAGCAGCGACGCCGGAAACACCGTGATCCCAAATGCCAGGTTATACAGGCCGTAGGCAGTGCCTCGTTTTTCCTCGGGCACCATGTCGGCGACGAACGCCTTTTCGACGCCCTCGGTCATGCCGAAATACGCACCATAAAGAATGAACAACGCCCAGCACTGCCACGGTGAATTCACGAATGCGAAGCCGGCGTACACCGCGGCATAGATCAGCCAGCCGCCGATGATCAGTGTCTTGCGCCCGAACCGGTCCGAGAGATCGCCCCCGACGAGCGAGCTGACCACCTTGCTGACATGCAGCGTCATCCAAAGGAGCGGCAAAACCACAGGTGAGATCCCGGCGTCGGCCGCACGAAGCAGCAAAAACGCGTCGGTCGAATTTGAAAGCGTGAACATTGCGACGACCAGCAGGTATCGTTTGAAGTTACTGTCAAAACCACGAAGCGAAAAGTTAGGCGGCTCGACATGCGGTTCATTCGGGGTTCTCGCTTTCTCCGTGACAAAAAAGCCAATGATCACCAGGCCGAATACGACCGGGATCGATGCGAAAAGAAAAACCGTTTCATACTCCGCGATGGTCGGGCTGGCGGTATTTGCCGCAAATATCGACAGCAGCACAAAACCGGCGACGGGCCCTAGCACTGCACCGAGATGATCGGCGGCACGATTGAATCCAAACGCAAAGCCGCGTTCGTTCTTGGGTACGCCCTCCGCGATAAGTGCGTCGCGCGGTGCTCCGCGAATTCCCTTTCCGACGCGGTCAGCCATCCTGACCACTAGCACCTGTGGCCAGCTTATCACGAATGCCAACATTGGACGCATTATCGCCGCAAGCGAATAACCCATAAAGACCGGCAGCTTCCGCGTGCCAAAGCGGTCGCTCAGATATCCCGAAACCAGCTTCAGCAGGCTCGCCACCGATTCGGCAAATCCCTCGATCAAGCCGATCGCAAAGGGCGACGCCCCCAGACTCAATGCCAGGAACGCGGGCAGCAGCGGATAAATTATCTCGCTCGAGGTGTCGTTGAGGAGAGCTACGAGGCTGAGCGCCCAGACGTTGCGCGGAAGCTTAATATACCGCTGCCAGAAGCCTGGCTTTGTCTCGGGCGAAGCATCGGGCATGTGAGATTATCTCGTCGGCACCGGCCTGGGAGTTGGTCGAGGTGTCTTGGTTTTGCCGACCGCAAAAAGGAATATGCTGCCGGCGATGGCGATGGCGAGTATCACCACGACGACAACCACGCGGACCGCCATCTTTACCGACTTCTTGAGCATCTTGAATGCAATGAATGCGGCCGCAAGAAAAACAAGAAAAAAAGCAACAGCGGCGAATATCGCTACCCCGCCCGCAACCGGTGCAGCATCCAGTAATAGTGTCATCTCGCGTTCTCCTTCGCCCGCTGGATCTGATCGATCTCCTCTTCGGTCAACTCGGCCGTCTCGGCGGGCAGGCTAAATGATTCGTTCGCCCAATCGCCAAAATCGAGCAGCTTGCACCGCTCCGAACAAAAAGGCCGAAATTCATTGCCGCTGTACTCAGTCTCTTTACCGCAATGTGGGCATTTAATGATCGGCATAAAGTCAAAGAGTACCACACCGCCAGGACATATTTAACCGAACATTGTATGTGCAAAAACCGTATTTTTCTGAAGTAATATGTGCCAAAATGGGAACTGTTATGACCGACTATAAAGAGAGATTCAACGCTTGGACGAAGAAGGCGACGGAAAAGTTTGAGGAGATCGACGCCCAGCTCGGCCTCAAGGACAAGATCGAGGGCGGCGCGAAAGCAGTCGTCGATGTCGCCAAAACCGGTGCTGACTATATCAAGACCGAGGCCGAGAAGACCGACCTTGGGAAGCGGGCCGTTAAGGTCACCGAGGACGTTATCGACACCGCCAGTGGGGCCGCTAAGACCGCGTGGAACGTTAGCGAACCCGTTCGAGACGTTGCCGCAGACGCCGGAGCCACGGCGGGCGGCGTCGTGGTCGATACCGCCGAAAAGGCGGGTGACTTCTTTGCCGATGCCACCGATACGGTCGGAACCAACGCGAAACGCGTCGCAAAGGTCGTCGGCTTCGGTTCAAGCGTTTCAACGACGATGGATGCCGGTGTCAGATCGGCAAAAAAAGCCGTCGAATGGGCAAAGGAAGATCCGATGCGGGCCGCGACAACCGGCGCTTCGATGGCGATCGGTGCCGGACTCGGCATCATCTTCACCGGCCTCAGCTCTCATTGGCTGCTTAACTCCGCGATACCAACCTTTACCGTGAAGAAACTTGCCGAGAGCTTCGACGGCTATCTCAAGCGCCGCGAAGAATTGATCGACAAAGGCGCTCTCAACCAGGCCGACGCGGAACGCATCGCCTTCGAACGTGACATCGCAAAACGCATCGGCGCTCCGCTACTCGGCGCATTCTCGTTTGCCTCGGGTGCCGTGATGATGACGAACATCTTTAACCCGGCAACGGTCACGGGCTTTCCCATCGGCAACATCATCGGCGGAAATCCGCTGCTCGAGGGCGTCTGGTTCTTTGGCAACGGAATGGTGTGCTTTAAGACGAGCTATGATTTCTTTATGATCGCTCTCGACGGCCAGGAAGACGTCGAGCGGATGGTAAAGGAGATCAAGGGCTTGCTGCCGCAGGCAAGTTGACAACGACTAGTGAATAGCTGCAGCAGAACTACCCGCGACTGTTCACTTTTCACTGTTCACTAATTTATCTGTATCGGGAACGGCACAAAACACAGGATGAATATTATTAAAGTCAGCAGGGCTATTACCTTGCGTTTTGCATCGAGCGGCGTCTGATCCCACGGCTGCGGATGACGGATCCGCATCATGACCGCCAGGATCACCGCGATCAAAAACCCGCTCGGGCTGTTAAAGAAATAGAATCCCACGATCGACAGCGTCGCCATTACAAAGAATGCGACGCGGCCCGTCCAATAGTGCACCTTTTCACCCAGCACCGCGTAGATCGCATGGCCTCCGTCAAGCTGACCCGACGGTATCAGATTCAGAGCGGTGACAAGCAGGCCGACCCACGCGGCGTAATAGTAGGGGTTCGCATATATTGGAAGATTAAGATCGATCTTGAAAACAAGAGCCAGCCCTTTGATCAACAGCGGATCGGAAAATGAAATCGGAGAAACATTACCGAGGCGAAGATCTTCTAGCGTACCAACCTTCATCGTCGCGAATGCGAGCACCGCCACCGGCACCAATGCCAAAAATCCGGCGATCGGGCCCGCAACGCCGATATCGAAAACCGCCCTTCGCGACGGCATCGGCGAAAGGATCTTGATGAATGCCCCGAAAGTTCCCGCCGGCCCGACCATAGGCGGCGTCGGAATAAAGAACGGCAGCGTCGCGTCAACCCGGTAAATGCGGCACGCGATGTAATGCCCCATTTCGTGACAGATCAATATGAAAAGGAGGGAAACAGAAAAACTGAGGCCGTATGCCAGTTCGGCAGGATTTGTGATGACATTCGTCACCGCACTGCCGATCAGGGTGATATATCGGACCGGCATCGAAAACACGAAATCCAGAAACTGTGCGAATGTCTGCGGGTCGGATTCTGGAAAAGTGTCAAACCTGCCGAAGGGAAACATTGTCCCGGCGAGCGTCACTGTACAAAATGTCAGTGCAAGCAGCAGCAGGTGGCGAATATACGCACCGGCGGTCGGCCTTAGGACCGGGCGGTCCTTGTACAGCATGTCAAAGTTCTCAGGCTCAGTCATCTACAACTTCTAACAAAGAGAATCGCAGATGCGCAGGCTACACTCCAACCTTACGATCTGCGATCTTAAAATAGTCGAAATTTAACTTATGCGGCCCTAACCGACCGCCTTGGCCGACAGCTCTTTGCCGGGCTTGAATCTAATGGTCTTTCCGGCGGGGATCGGCACCTCGGTGCCGGTGCGCGGATTGCGGCCAACTCCGCGTTTTCGCGGCTTGACGACAAATACCCCAAATCCCCTGAGTTCGATACGTTTGCCCTGGGCAAGTGCTTCCTTCATGGCTTCGAATAACGAATCCACTACTTGCTCCGCTTTCTGCTTGGGGACGCCGGTACGATCCGAGACCAAATTGACTATGTCTAGTTTGATCATTGTTCCTCCTAAAGGTTCGGAAACGAGAAAGTCAAATTGAACTAAAGCGTGCTTGAATCATAATCCTGTAAATCTACATCTGTCAAGGTTTTGCGGAGAATTTCGATCGAGGCATCTTTGAGTGCCCGAGCATCGCCAAAAATGCTAATATTGCGTTACATCAAACAGTTTCAGGAGTCCCCGTTTATGCGATGGAGAGATCAACGGCAAAGCACGAATGTTGAGGACCGCCGTGGAGTCGGCGGTCCGATCGCGATCGGAGGAGGCGGCCTCGGGATAGTCGTTCTCGCTCTTGCGATCTATCTCTGCGGCGGTGACCCGAGCCAGCTCCTCAGACAATCCGCACCGGCAGGGACCGAGGTGCCGGCTCCCGGTCAGGCCTCAAATCGGACCGTGACCCAGGATGAACAGCGTCAGTTCGTCGGGGCCATCATGGGAAATCTCGAAGATGCATGGCGGCAGATCTTGCCGCAGCAAAACCCGCGTGTTCGATACCAGGATCCGAAACTTGTACTCTTTACCGGGCAGATCTTATCCGCGTGCGGATACGCAAGCGCGGCGTCAGGCCCGTTCTATTGTCCAGGCGACTCCAAGCTGTATCTCGACTTCGCATTCTTTGACGAGCTAAGGCGTGAATTCAAGGCTCCCGGTGATTTTGCCCAGGCATACGTGATCGCCCACGAATTTGGTCATCACATTCAAAATCTGACCGGTGACATGGACAGAGTTCAGCGTGCCGGCCAAAACAATCGGCTGTCGGTCGCCCTTGAGCTTCAGGCTGATTGTTACGCAGGCGTGTGGGCTAATTTTGCTGCAAAACAAGGCCGCGTCGAAGCGGGTGACGCCGATGAAGCAATTCGGGCTGCAGCGGCCGTCGGTGACGACGTCATTCAACGGCGAACTCAGGGCTATGTCGTGCCGGATTCGTTTACCCACGGCTCGGCACAGCAGCGGATGCAATATTTCGCCAAAGGAATGCAGTCCGGCGATATGCGGCAATGCCAGACTTTCAGATAACGGACCATACAACTGCCTAAGGGGAAAAAGGCCTGCCGTAGATCTCCTGATAGACCCACCCGAGGACACGTGCCTCGGCAGTGCAAAGCGCCTCTAGCCAGCAGCTTGAAAGATATAGTCTGCGTTCGACCTCGGTAGTAAGCCTATCAGACTTTTTGAGTGAAAACGCCTCCGGATCGATATCGAGATCGTACGCCGTCGTAAGTTCCGCTTTGGTCTCGCGAGCGCGACCAAGGGCTTCGATCACGTCGGTGATCCACAATTTTAGAAGCGCCTCGTTCTTATTCTCGGTGAGTGCCTGAAACACGCCGATGGCAAACCTGGCCTCTGCGTTCTCAAACGGATATATACCGACGCCGTTAGCGGCATCGTCCTTTTGCTTCCACTGAAATATCTCGTCTGTGTTAGCGTGACGCATTCTTGCGACTCGCTCGTCAAAATTGAGAAACCACTCAACCAGGTCAGCGAGCGACGAGCTGTCGATCTCGCCTGCCGATGTTGATCGGAGCTTAGGGGGTTGAATATCCTGTGCCGGTTCAGCCATATACAGAAATCCTGATTATTCCACTCAGGCCCTACTTTTACAATCGCTACGCACGCTAGCTATAATTCCACTACCGTGGCGGAGCAAACACTAGACAGGACATTCGATGCGAACGAGCTAACGACGAACGAGGAAAAGGACCTTGGCTTTGGTTCGGTTGTTGCCGGCCAGAGCCGCGAGCGGCTTCTCAATCCGGATGGGTCGTTCAACGTGGGCCGGACGGGAATGCCTTTTCTCTCGTCGCTCAATCTGTACCACACGCTGCTCTCGATGAAATGGAGGACATTCCTGCTCCTTGTTCTACTGCTCTATTTCGTAAGCAACATTATCTTTGGTTTGTTGTATGCGTCGTTTGGCTCGTCGGCCCTGGTCGATACATCTGCAGAGCCGACGGCAAGCCTGTTTGTTCGCGGGTTCTTCTTTAGCGTTCAGACATTCGCAACCATTGGCTATGGCACCATTCACCCCGTTGGGATCGTGCCAAATCTGTTAGTCACTATCGAGTCGTATTACAGCCTGCTCGCCAATGCGTTGATCACTGGAGTTGTATTTGCCAGATTTGCCCGACCGACCGCAAAAGTACTTTTCAGTGAGGTTGCGGTGATCGCACCGTACAGAGGGATCGAAGGCCTGATGTTCAGATTGGTAAATGGCCGCAGCAATCAACTTATCGAGGTTGAGGTAAAGGTAATGTTCGCTCGATTCGTGAATGAGAACGGAAAGGCTGTCCGACGCTTTGACTTCCTGGAACTCGAGCGTAACAAGGTCGCTTTCTTTCCATTATCTTGGACGGTCGTGCACCCGATCGATGATGACTCGCCGATCAAGGGCCTCAGCCAACAGGATCTGATAGACACTGATGCCGAGCTGCTTATTTTGCTGACAGCGACGGACGAGACATTTGCTCAGGTCGTACATACGCGCTCGTCCTATAAACCGCATGAGATACGCTGCGGACATAAATTCGTGAGTATCTACAATAAGGTCGATGATGGCGAACCGATCTCTATCGACATTCGGAAGCTGTCGATGATCGAGCCCGCGTGCGACTGAGGGTTGCCAAGACTAACGTAATGTTTACCGGTATTATTGAAGAACTCGGAACCGTCGTATCCGTTGATCACTCCGGTGCTGGTGCCCGCATTGTGGTCATCGCCGACCTTGTCACTTCGGACATCTCGAATGGCGACTCGATCTCGGTCAATGGCGTATGTCTGACGGCACTCGATGTCACCCTTACGAGCTTCAGAGCCGACCTTTCCCCTGAAACGCTCGAACGGACAACCTTAGCGGGTCTTGATCCCGGCTCGAGGGTGAATCTTGAAAGGGCAATGCTCCCTTCTACGAGATTCGGCGGACACATCGTTCAGGGACATGTTGACGGAAGAGGAAGTCTGCTATCGGTCGAACAAAACGGTGACTTTCGCACCGTTAGGATAGGCTTTCCTGCGGACCTCGGCCGATATATGGTCTCTAAGGGTTCCGTAGCGGTTGAAGGGATCTCCTTGACGATCGCCGCACTCGGCGAAGGTCATTTTGACGTGGCGGTCATCCCGAAGACCTGGGAAATGACCGACCTTTCTTTCCTCAAGGCTGGCGATCCGGTCAATCTCGAAGTCGACGTCATTGCGAAGTATGTCGAGAGAATGATGCTCTTTCGAAGAGACTGAGAACTAGTCAAGCGGTGCTTCCGGCCGTCAGCTTGGAGCTTTCGGGCTCAGGCGTATTTTCTCGATCAGCTCCGGGCTTCCTTAATGATCTCGATGTAACGCTTCGCGGCGTCGGTGACGACTTGAGGATTTCCGTCCTTGATCGCTTTTGTATTGACGAGATCGGTTCCTACTCCAAGTGCCGACGCTCCGGCCTTGATAAAGTCAGCCGCTGTCGTCAGCGAGACGCCGCCGGTCGGAATGATCTTTACCTGAGGGAACGGACCTTTGAGATTCTTGACATAACTTGCTCCCCCAACCGAGCCGCACGGAAATACCTTTACAAAATCCACGCCTGCACTCCAGGCCGTGATCACCTCGGTCGGCGTCAAAACGCCCGGCGCTATCGGTGCGCTGTAGCGGTGGCAGAGCTCGATCGTCGCGAGATTCAATGCGGGGCTGACGATGAACTGCGCCCCGGCCAGTAAGCAAGCCCGTGCCGTTTCAGGATCGAGCACCGTTCCGGCACCCACGAGCACTTCGCTGCCGTACTTATCGGCGACCTTTTCGATCACGCGGACCGCACCGGGCACGGTCATCGTTATTTCGAGCACGTTCACGCCGCCGGCCTTGATCGCTTCGATCACCTGCATCGCCTCGTCGGCCGAGGAAGCCCGTACGACCGGCACGAGGCCAATATCTTCGATCTGTTTTACAATTTCTGCTTTAGTCATCGTTTCCCTTCGGCGATCAACGCGCGACTCTCGCACCGCCGCCTTTCATTACGCGAAGCACGTCATTCAATCCTACCGTGGTCGTATCGCCGGGCGTCGTCATCGCGAGGGCTCCGTGTGCCGCGCCGCAATTGACCGCCCACTCCGGCGACTCGCCGGTGAGAAAGCCGTATATCAACCCTGACGCAAACGAGTCGCCGCCGCCGACACGGTCAAAAATATCAAGGTCAAGCCTCATTGTCGCCTGAAATAACTGCCCTTCGGTAAAGCACACAGCCCCCCAGTCGTTGACCGATGCCGTCTTTGCATTGCGCAGCGTCGTAGCCGCAACAGCGAAATTCGGAAAATCTGCGACCGCACGGCGAATCATCTGCTCGAAATTAACGATATCGAGCTTGGAATGATGTTCGTCCTGGCCCTCGACCTCGTAGCCGAGACAGGCGGTGAAATCTTCTTCGTTGCCGATCATAACATCGACATACTGTGCGAGGTCGCGATTGACCTCTTGAGCCTTGGCCTGGCCGCCAATCGCCCGCCATAGTGAATCGCGGTAGTTCAGGTCGTACGAAATGACTGTGCCGTATTTCTTTGCGGCCTGCATTGCTTCTTTTGCGACTTCTGGCGTGGTCTCGCTGAGGGCACAAAAGATGCCGCCCGTGTGAAACCACCGCGCACCTTCCTGCCCGAAGATCCTCTCCCAATCGATATCACCCTTTTTAAGCTGCGAGACAGCGGTGTTTCCCCGATCCGAACAGCCAAGAGCCGCGCGTACGCCGAAACCGCGCTCGGTAAAGTTCATGCCGTTGCGCACGTCGCGGCCGACACCGTCGTATTTGACCCATTTGACGTGCGACTGATCGACGCCGCCCTGATACATCAGGTCCTGGACGAGCCGGCCGATGGGGTTGTCGGCAAGCGCGGTGACGATAGCCGCGTCGAGCCCAAAACAGCGTTTGAGGCCGCGTGCGACATTGTATTCACCGCCGCCCTCCCAAACCTCAAAGGAGCGCGTCGTATGTATACGCTTATCGCCTGGATCGAGCCGGAGCATTACTTCGCCCAGGGATACAATGTCCCATTTGCAATTGTCTTTTGACTTAACTTTCAGCATTCGTCACTAACAGGCACACTCCCGACCGGTCGTGTTTCCGCCTCTTATCTCCCGTCTTTTTTCTCTATCTCCCCATCCAGCCGCCGTCGACGACGAGGATATGTCCATTCACATAGTCACTTGCGGACGACGCCAGAAAAACCGCTGCTCCGGCTATGTCCTCGGGCCGTCCCCAACGGCCGGCAGGAATTCGCTCGAGTATCTGCCGATTCCGGGTCTCATCCGCCTGAAGTGCGGCGGTGTTATTCGTTGCGATATAGCCAGGGGCTATTGCATTGACGTTTACGCCGAGCTTTGCCCACTCATTTGCCAGAGCCTTTGTCAGGCCTGCGACTGCCGATTTTGACGCAGTGTAGGCTGGCACCGAAATGCCGCCCTGAAACGAAAGCAGAGACGCAATGTTGACGATCTTCCCGGAACCCTGCTCGATCATCTTTCGGCCGGCAACCTTGCAGAGCTTGAAAACAGCCGTCAGATTGACGTCCATTACCGCCTGCCAGTCGCCATCACTGTAGTCGACCGCAGGTGCACGGCGTATCATGCCGGCGTTGTTGACGACGATATCAAGTCGGCCGAATTCGGCAATGGCTGTATCGACCAAATGTTGGGGCGTGGCCGGGTCAGCTATATCGCCCGCGGCCTCGATAGAACGTCGGCCGGACAACCGCACCGCCGCTAGGGTGTCGACAGCATCGCCGAGCTTGCGGCAATGGCAAACCACGTCTGCTCCCGCCGCGGCCAAACCTAACGCGATCGCACGGCCGATACCCGTGTTTGATCCCGTTACTAACGCGGTCTTGCCGCTCAAGTCAAAAGGCCCGTTCATCATTTCCGAGAAGCTTCCAGGCCTGAACCGCCCTGTGCATACTCCGGTTGGACGTTAACGACGCCAAACTGCCGATCATCACCTTCGCGGTTGGCCGCCATCATCCAAAGGAAATTGATCGAACCGCCGGGAGCGGCCACGTTCGGATGATAGCCCTGGGGCATCAGGACGACGTCGCCTTCCCGAACGACCTGAACGAGTTCCGGTTCCTGGGCGTTTGTATAAACAAATTGCACGCCCCATTGCGGCTCAGGCATATCGATATAGAGATACGCTTCCTCGAGCATATTCTGATGCTCATGCGGCGGCCATGAGGTCCAGTTGCCCTCTGACGAAAAGGTAACGCCCGCCATGATCCGGCCCGCCTCGACGTTTTTCCCAAGCAGAATGTTGAGATCACGCTGAGTCGGCGGCTGGCCGGCAATAAAATGGAGAGCCGGGTCCTGACGGATCTCTTCGAAAGCAACAAATTGCAGAGGATACTGTTTCTCGACGGGAGACGATAACTCCGCGAGGTCAAATTCCCCATCAGTAGAGACCGAGATCATGGAATCTCTAGGAACATAAAGTGCATCGTAACGGCTCATCGCAAAGGATCGGCCGCCGGTCGTGACAGTCCCCGACCCCTTCAAGCAGATCAGGCCGGTCTCGTGAGTACCATTCTCAAAGGTAACCGGTTCGTCGCCGGCATCGATGATGATCCTGCCGTAAAACAGGTTTCGCGACGCCGTCTCGCCCGGCTGCACCGATATGGTTCGCCCTTTTGAACGATCAGTCCCCTTAACTACGCATGTCGCCGGGTCTATTTTCTCAAGTTTGATCTGTGTCTGCATAAGATCACCTGTATTTCAAAACTTTATATGTTATAAGGTCGTCAAGTATTCCTCGACTGCTACCTCAAAAGCACCGCCGATCGCCGAACCCGCCGCTTCTACGGCCTCCACGGTCCAACCTTTGGTCTTGCCGACTATGCTTCGCGCGATGGCCAGGTTCTCCCGGACAAGCCCCAAAGCCGTATCCGGATCGGCAGGTGTGTCAAAGTCAAGCTCGTCAGCGATCTCGCCGTTCAGCGTTGTCAGGCCTACCTGAGATCGGCGAACACCCAGGTTAACGCCAGCGAATAAAGTATCATTCGCCGCAAAAGACAAATATCTCGATCTCCGCCGCCCTTCCTCGCTTCTTACATCTTCACGCAGTATCCCGCCTGTGATCAACGGCTTTACGTACTCGGTGACCGTGCTTTTGTCGATCGAAAGCCGGTCGGCGATCTCAGATCGCATTATCGGCTGCGAAGCCCGGATCAGCCTGAGAAGCTGGTTACCCTTGCGTATCGGAGTCGAGATCTCTGGCTTTTGCCCATATAACAAACCATTATCCATTTCGACATCGCATAACACACTATAATGACACGGTTTGTTCTGCCCAGAATTGGAATTCGCGGTGCTTCAGCACCTCAGCCTTGGCAAGGATCTCGCCGCTTGCCGTCTTAATGACATGTTCGAACAACCGCGTACCGACGTCTATAATGCTCTCGGTCCCCTCGATCACGTTTCCTGCAGAAACGTCGAGATCCTGAGACATTTTCTCGAAGACGCGATTATTCGACGCGAGTTTAAGCACCGGTGTAATGGCGTTTCCGATCGTCGTTCCATTACCTGTCGTGAATACAACGATAGTGGCGCCTGCGGCGACCAGGCCCGGAGTCGATTCCTGATCGTAGCCCGGCCCCTGCATCAGATTCAGCCCTCGCACCTTTGGGGTCTCGGCATATTCGACACAATCCTCGATACGAGTCTTACCGGCCTTGACGATCGCGCCGAGCGACTTGATCGTTATATTCAGAAGCCCGCCTGCCTTGTTACCGGTGCTCGGGTTCTGACCTAAAACGCCGCCGAATTTTGACGCATATTCCTTATACCAATCTACCATCGCATATATCTTACGGCCGATGGACACATCTTTGGCACGATTGGCAAGGATGTGTTCGGCACCGCAAAACTCCGGAACCTCGGTAAGCAGCACGGTCCCGCCGCTCCGCACAAGAAGGTCGGAACAATATCCCAGAGCGGGATTTGCAGAGATACCGGAAAATCCGTCAGAGGAGCCGCATTTCACGCCGAGTACAATTTCGCTGACCGGAAATTCCTCCCGAACCGACTCGTTAACGACGGGCAGCATTCGCTCGACCTCTTTTAGGCCGATCTCTATAGCCGCCTGTGTGCCGCCGACGTCCTGAATACCTATCTTGAAGATAGGCTTGTTGATCGGCTTCTCTCTTTTGGTCAGATACGTTTCGACAAAGCTCAAGTTCGTCTTTTCGCAGCCAAGATCGATCAAAATGACGCCGCCGACATTTGGATGGTCCGCGTAGTTGGCGAGCGTGCGCATCATCACGTCCAGCGTAGATCCGTCCTGGCAACCGCAACCTTTGTTGTGTGGGATCGCTACTACACCGTCCACATTCGGAAATTTCTCGCGGCTGTAATGCATGAACTCAGCCATCATGGAGATCTGGGTCGCCTCATGGCTGGCGCACATCGATGTCGGGACGATGAGCACAAAATTACGCGTCCCGACCCGGCCGTCCGGCCGGCGAAATCCCATAAATGTACCGACCTCGCTAGCTTCGAAATAGTCGGGGGCAGAAGTATGCAGGTCCTCCGGCAGGTCGCGGACAACGGGCACGTCGTCCGTCATGTTGTCATGCGTAACCCATTCACCCTTAGCGATACCCAGAGAAGTGCCGATCGGCTGGCCGTATTGACGCACGAATTCGCCCCTTGGTATCTCGCTAATCGCAAACCGGTGTCCCGGCGGCACCGCACTTGCGACTACGACGGTATCGCTGCCCGGCAGCGAAAGTGCCAGGTTTGCGGTCGTTTCGTTCTTTACGACCGCAACATTGTCATCGGGATTAACGATGATCGCGTATTCGCTGATGGCTACCGATCTTTCGGCGTAAGTGTCGAACATAAGGGTCACGATAATAGATCAGGCAAAATGTACGAACGAACGTCACCGTGAAGTCGAGCAAGCAAGCCCGGATTCTCGTCGATCTGCCGAGCCAGACCATCGACGTCTGTCGATAGTTCGGTCTCGACTAGGCGGCTAAAGCTTGGAACCTTACCGGGGGCGGTCGACGCATCAACGATCGATTGAACGATGCGCTTTGCGCTGAGAATAGCCGCCGGGCCAAGTGTCAGGATAAATTTCGCATTTCGACATTCGGCCTCGTCCGCTTCTGAAATAGTGCTGCCGCCGATCTTGAATTTGGAAATATGATGCTCCAGAATGCTGGGACTTATAGGTATAATGCCCGCAAAATCGTCAAATTCAGCTCCGCAGCCGGGTTTGATATAACAAAGGTGCGAAGCCGCCTCGGCCTCCGGCCCGAGCCCGAGGAAGAAGAGATCGATACCGCCGAGCGAATAGAGCTTTTCGACATACTTGCCGAGTTCACTTTCAAGATCCTCGGTCTCGGTCAGCATTGGCGTAAAGCTCTTGATCTTTGCAAAAAACCTGTCGCCGAGAAGCCGTTCGAAATCTCGAACGAAGCTTAGGCCATTGCCCATCCGCATCGGCGCCAGAGCGTCCTGCGTGAATACATGAAGCCGCCCGAGTAGTTCGTCGATCTCATTTGTTTCGGCGAGGCGGTTAATCAGCCGGTACATCGCCTGTGCGCCGCGGCCGCCGAGCAAGACCATGGTAATGTCCCCGGGCTTTTCAGCGGCGTATGCGATCAGTTCGTCAAACATTGCCTGGCCGACAGCCTCCTCGCTGTCGAGGACGTTATAGACAAAGGGCTGAGGCGGTACGAGCTGATCTCGCGACACCGGAACCGTCAGCCAGATATTGTTTCCAGCTGCCCGGCGGCTCATAATTCTCCCAGGTGTACTTTGCATTGAACTATAATGCCCTTAATTCTAATTGGTTTAACCAATCAAAATCAAGTACATTTTTTAGAATTACTAAAAAGATGGCAGGAACGTTAGCTATTTCTTAATAAATCATCTATTTTCAAGTATCTCAAATTGCTTGACATGAACCATAGATTTAGTTCAAACTAACTCCATCTTTGCAAAGTGGTATTACCTTTGTAGCGGTTCGACTTAGTCCGAACGACATCAATTTCTTATATGAGCTATTCAAAGCTGGATCTGGACGGCCGGGTGGCCGTCGTAATCGGCGGCACGTCAGGCATTGGGCGGGCAATCGCACACGGACTAGCCGAAGCCGGTGCAGACGTTGTATGTACATCTAGGCGGATGGAACAGGTCGAAACGGCGGCCGCTGAGATCGAAGCGATCGGACGCCGAACACTGCGGGTCATTTCCGACGTCTCGGACAAAACCTCGCTTACCGATCTTCTGAAGGAGTGTGTCGCATCGCTCGGGAAGGTAGACATATTAGTGAACTCGGCCGGACGCACTAAGCGAGAACCGACGCTTGATCTCGCAGAAGACGATTGGAATGCCATTCTCGAGACCAATCTAACGGGCACGTTACGTGCGTGTCAGGTCTTCGGGCGTCATATGGTCGAACGCCGCTACGGCCGGATCATCAATATTGCGTCGCTCTCCACATTCGTTTCGTTATTTGAGGTTGCCGCCTATGCTGCCAGCAAGGCCGCGGTCGCCAGCCTGACGAAATCACTTGCGATCGAATGGGCGAAAAGCGGTGTCAACGTGAATGCAATCGCTCCGGGAGTCTTCCGAACGGCACTTAATCAGAAGCTGCTTGATGAAACTCCGCGCGGCCAGGAGTTTTTGACGCGAACACCGATGGGACGATTCGGCAATGTCGAAGAACTTGCAGGTGCTGCAGTATTTCTGGCATCTGATGCGGCGAGCTTTGTGACAGGCGAGATTCTCGTTGTTGACGGCGGTTTCTTGGCGAGCGGCGTGAACCAATAGTGACAGAGTTAGAGGAAAAGACCGAGCGATTAATGTCGATGCTGCGAGCATCATCATTAGATGCGGTCATTCTTAATGCCCAGCACAATTTCGCATGGCTGACCGGCGGCGGGTGCAACGGCGTGGACCTCAGTCGCGAAAATGGTGTCGCATCGCTGATGATCACGCGAAAGGGCAAAAGATATCTGCTGGCGAACACTATAGAGATCAACAGAATGCTCACTGAACAGGTTTCGACCGGCGAATTTGAGCCGGTCGAGTATTCGTGGCAGGACGAAAAGGCCGACAGCGGGTGTGCACTTGGCAAGGTTCGACAGATCGCAGGCGCAAACGCCGAGATCGTGACTGATATACCAATGTTCGCTTCCGTGCAAGCGATCGAAGGAAAGATCGCGGCGTGCCGGTACCGGTTAACGAGGGAGGAGGTCGCCAGGTTTCGCCGCCTAGGCGAAGATGCCGGCCTGGCAATGAGCCGAACAGTCGGAGTTATTGAACAGGGCGAATCCGAGATCGAGATCGCCGAGAAACTCAGGCACGAGTTCGCACTCGATAAAATGTCGCCGGTTGTCACGCTGGTTGCGGCAGACGAAAGGATCGCAATGTTCAGGCATCCGCTCCCTACAGATAAGCGGTGGGGGAAAACGCTTCTGCTCGTAACATGCGTGAAGCGCCACGGCCTGATCGCGAGTTTGAGCCGTATGGTCAGTATCGGCAAACCGAGTGACGATCTAATGTTCAGGACCGAGTCCGCCGCAGCCGTTAACGCCGCTTTATATGAAGCAACGCGGCCGGGTACGTCGGGCAGCGATCTGTATCGGGTCGCCACATCCGCCTATGCCGATAGCAACTTTGCCGACGAGATCAATAAACATCATCAGGGCGGTGCCGCGGGATACAAAACTCGTGAATGGGTCGCACATCCGGGCAGCGTGGATGCTGTTCAGGACCAACAGGCCTTCGCCTGGAACCCGTCGATCACGGGCACTAAGGTGGAGGAGACGTGTATCGTGGCGGATAGCGGTATCGAGGTGATCACGGCCTCGCCGAACGTCCCGGTGATCACGAGCTTTGTCAACGGCAAGGAATACCATTCACCGGGAATTATTTCGCTATAGGAGCTGAGGACTAGATGACTGAAGAAACCACAACGGCCTCCGCAGCCGGCACAAAGGTCGGCAGATTTCGCTGGATAATTTGTACGCTGCTCTTTTTCGCTGCGACGGTCAATTACATCGACCGCCAGGTGATCGGCATCCTTAAACCAACACTGACGGAGGAATTCCACTGGTCCGAGCTTGACTACAGTTGGATCGTCTTTGCATTTCAGACCGCTTACGCCATTGGCCTGCTTTTCGTAGGCAAGTTAATGGACAAGATCGGCACCAAGATCGGATTTGCTTTGGCAATCGTCGTCTGGAGCCTCGCCGCGATGGCACACGCTTGGGCTCCTGAGATTGGAACCCTTACATCACCTGCAGTCGCACCTGTTGTCGAAAGCGTCGTTTCAGGCTTTAACTCAATAAGCTCATTATTTGGAGCTGCCCCTTGGGTATTCACGCTTTCAGCATCCGTCATCGGATTCATGGTTGTTCGATTTCTCCTCGGGATCGGAGAGGCAGGTAACTTTCCTGCTTCGATCAAGACCGTCGCTGAATGGTTCCCCAAGAAGGAGCGCGCCCTTGCGACCGGCATATTTAACGCAGGTACAAACGTAGGTGCACTAGCGACACCATTACTAGTACCCGCCATTGTTATTGCTTGGGGTTGGTACGAAGCTTTCATTTTCACCGGGATTATCGGATTTATTTGGCTCGCATTTTGGCTGGTCATCTACAAGCGGCCCGAAGAGCACAAGAGCCTGACGGAAGCCGAGCAGGCGTATATTCAGAGCGATCCGATCGAACCTGCGAAGCATGTTCCATGGCGCCGGCTGTTCCCTCATCGCCAGACGTGGGCGTTTGGGGTCGGCAAATTCCTGACCGACCCGATCTGGTGGGTATACTTATTCTGGCTACCGGATTTTCTAAAGAAACAGCATGGACTTGATCTGAAGACCTTTGGTATCCCGCTGGCGATCATCTACATTATCGCGGACGTTGGAAGTATTGGCGGTGGATACGTTTCGTCTGCCCTGATCAAACGCGGGTGGACGATAAACCGATCTCGAAAGATCGCGATGCTGATATGTGCTCTGGCCGTGGTACCGATCGTGTTTGCATCGATCACATCGAATCTATGGGTCGCGGTGCTTCTCATTGGGGTAGCTGCGGCCGCCCATCAGGGATGGTCGGCAAATATCTTCACGATCTCATCGGATATGTTTCCTAAGCAGGCGGTCGGATCGGTGGTCGGCATCGGCGGTATGCTTGGTGCGATCGGCGGTATGATAATGTCCCCCCTCGTGGGCTGGATACTCGACAAGACGGGAAGTTACGTCCCGATCTTTATCATCGCGGCATCGGCATATCTCGTGGCATTGCTGATCATTCACCTGCTGGCACCAAAGCTCGAACCTGCGAATATTAACTACGAGTGATCTTCTGGGGCGTTTTCAATAAGCCGCCTCTGAGAGTTACTTTTCACGAAGGGACCTCGCTACTTTTTGTCGAAACGAAACCAGTCGATATCAGCCGAACCTGCGTCGTTGAATTTTGCCGGCCTGTTAAAGAAGAAACCCACCTTGGCTCCGATCCAGCGGCCCTCGCGAGCCTTAAACGTCTCGCCGATCTGCGTGAAAGATCTTCCGTCCGTGCTGTACCGGAACGAACAGACAGCGCCGTCGGTAACAGCCACTTGAAGGTAGAATTCCTTTCCCGCAAGCAACTGCGGCCGACTTTCAATTTCAGGAGTTCCTTTGTCGGCGTCTTTCGCAGCAAATTGCGAGATCGCAAGTTTGCCGTCCCGATTCGTTACTCCGAGGTATGAGTAATCCAGCCCCATTACGACAAGGCCAAATTTTTCGCCTTCAAATCGCGGTTCGAGCCGCACTTTAGCGGTTGCGGTGAACTTTTCCGCCGGAAATTTCTGAAGCAATAGATTCGGCAGATCCCACAGGTTCTTAAAACCGTCGGGCTGCTGCACCGAGAACATTCGCAAAACACCTTTTTCGGGATACGGAAATGCCCAGCGAGCGTCCGGGTTTGCATGCCACTGCCATTGACGGCCCAGGCTCGGAGAATCAAATTCATCCGAGTCGGCAGGCGATTCTACCGGGTAAGTCCTACCGACATTCGGCTTCTTATGGGTCGGCACAGGTTCGCCGGTGCCGTCACCGTCATCATCACTTCCGATCACCGGAAAGCCATTACTCCATTTTGCAGGCTGCAGATGAACCACGCGGCCGTACGCTCCCTTGTCCTGAAAATGAAGAAACCACCAATCACCCGTCGGCGTGTCGACCAATGCTCCCTGATGCGGCCCGTTGATCGCGGTCCTGCCCTGAGCGAGGACGATCTTTTTCTCATACGGCCCGTAAATGTTCCTTGAGCGAAGCGCGAGCTGCCAGCCCGTTGCGACACCGCCGGCAGGAGCAAGAATGTAATAGTAGCCGTTCAGTTTATAGAATTTCGGCCCTTCAACAGTCGGATCGGCATCGTGTCCGTCAAATACCATCACTCCGTCGTCGAGAATACGCGTGCCTTCGCGATTCATTTTATTCACGACGAGAATGCTCTTGATACCGGCACGGCTTCCGGCAAACGCGTTGACGAGATATGCGTTGCCGTCGTCGTCCCACAGCGGACACGTGTCTATCCAACCCTTCGCTTCTTTAATTAGCAGGGGTTTTGACCAATTGCCGGCAGGATCTTTGGTTCTGGTCATATAAATGCCAAAGTCAGGATCGCCGTAATAGATATAGAATTCTCCTGCGTGGTAACGGATCGACGGAGCCCAGACACCGCCGCCGTGCTGCGGCTTGGCGAAAACGTTTGCCGGCTCCAGTTCGCGAAGTGCGTGGTTGATGATCCTCCAATTAACAAGGTCCTTGGAATGAAGGATCGGCAGACCCGGGATCGCGTTAAAACTCGACGCCGTCATGTAGTAGTCGGTCCCGACGCGAATCACGTCCGGATCGGAATAGTCTGCATTTATGACCGGATTTTTGTAGGTGCCGTCGCCATTATCGGCGACCCAAACCTGTGACGCCTGAGCGCCGACCGATACGGCCGCAGAGAGGATCAGAGTTACCAGAGCGAAGCACCTCATAGCCTGGTCCGATTTAATTTTCGGAGTTGTTGGAACGCGCGATCTCAGCTTCTTCCTCAAGTCGCTGAGCCTGCTGGGTCTTGGTAAGGTGCTCGTACATTGCCCGGCGTGCGCTCTCCGGATTTCTTTCACGCATTGCCCGGTAAATGTTGTGGTGCTGTTCCGCGGATTGTTTCAGGTCGAGAGCACGGTGAACGGTCTTGCTTCGACTATCAAAAAGGATCGTGGCGACCATGTTCATCAGCGAGGTCAGTATTCGATTATTCGAGGCTGCCGCGATCGTCTGGTGAAATTTCATGTCGTGCACCAGATATTGTTCCGGCTCGCCAAGCGACGCGTACATGCCGGTGATCTCCTCAGCCATCAAAGTCATTTGCTCGCTGGTAGCTCGTTCCGCGGCAAGCGCGGCCACACTCATCTCAAGAGCAAGTCGCGCCTCGAACATCTCATCAGAAGTAAACCCGTGCAGCGCCGAGAGCATTCTCAGCGGGCTGCTGTCCAGAGTGGGCGATTCGTCGCGCTGGGCCACAAATGTTCCGGCTCCCTGTCGTGACTGAAGAATGCCGACCGTTGCCAGCGACCGAATGCCGGCCCGAAGCGTCGGCCGGCTAACGCCCAAGAGTTTCGCAAGATCGCGTTCCGGCGGCAGCCGATCACCCGGCGATAGCTCGCCGTTATGTATCATGTCGCGAAGGCGTGTTACAACTTCCTCGGCCGTCGTGCCGTTCCTTTCGGAGTCGAGATTTCTGAAAACAGCAGGTTCTTTTCGCGACATTGATTGATTTACCCAAATTTTAACCGATGAGCCGAGGGATGTCTAAGACCTTCTGGACAGGTCATTTCATAGGCTGCTTATCTGCGAACACTTTTATCAGGATCATCGAAAATCCCTTTCCAGTGACGGTGCGCTGATGCCGCGTGCCGCGCGGTACAACAATGAGGTCACCCTTTTTGATGATGACGGCATGGCCGCCGGTCGCGGCTTTGGAGCGCCATTCGCCAGGCGAGATCTCATTCGGATTGTCAAGATTCCCACCGAGCATTAGTGTCGCCTTACCGTCAAGGACGTAGTAGATATCATCGGAGTTGTCATGAAGCTCGTTGAGATCGCCCTCACGTTTTAAGTCGTGAAAGATCGCGACGCGCATCTGCAAACCCGCGAGCGGAACTATATCCTCATTAGTATTGCCAGGTCTTTTCTCAAGAGCCTTTTGAATATCGGAAACTTGCTGTTTCGTCTTAAGTACCCAGGGCTTAGCGGCAACAGACGGCTGACGGCCCTGGGCCGACGCAAGAGTTGTAACACCGAGCACAATTATAAACACGATCAAAAATCTTACTTTCATATATTTAGGACCTACTTTCTACCTGTCTGGCTGAGCAACCAGCGGCCAAGATCGCGGGCCGCATTGAAATTCTCATATTCGGCGGGCAGCCGGCGTCCGTCGCAATACTCGTTGTAGATCCACGGGTCACCGAGCACAAAGACCGTACCTTTACCATATTTCGCGATCGCCATCACATTGTCGCCGCGAGCTGTGAGCACGGCCTTTGCTCGGCCTGTAAGCGAAAGCGATGCGATCTCTTTAACAAAGATCTTTTTGGTCGACTTAAAGATCTCGTTCCCGGGTGGGATGTCTATCGCACCCATCTTATAGTCGTTATTCAGCACCTCAAATTTGCGGTCCATGTTGAACTTGATCCCGAACACGCTTGCGAGCGTGTTGAATTTCTCAAGCTCCGCGTTTTGCACGTCGTTGCCCATCAGCACCAGCACGCCGCCGCGTTTGACCCAGTCGGAGATTGCCTTGACGTGTTCGGAAGCAACGAAATTCGGCTTTGCTGTTTCCTTTTCAGTATCAGGGTCAACAATTATGTAAACCTGTGCACCAGCCAGGTTTGCGGCCGTCGGAGCCGTGGAGAGAGTGTCAAGCCTTGCACCGAATCGCCGAAAGATCTGGCCCCAGGTGAAATAGCCGCCGTCGGTCATCTCATCCCACTTGTAGTGCCAGGATTCGTCACGGCCGAGCTTGTTCTTGCGTGTCTCGTGGTTGAAATAGTCATCAAGCAGCACGGTTTTGCCGCGTCCGGGCCAGCCTTGTTGGTACGATTCCATTTCGAGTGCGGCGCGGATCGCAGGGCCCAGGCCCTTGGCGTCGTTCGTGCGGAGCTTTTCGCTCATGTAATATTCGTAACTGCCGTCTCTGTACGGATTACCCCCCAGACCGGAGACGGAAACGGTACCTTCCCAGTCGGTCTCACCTTTAGAATTTGTCTTGATGAATTGTTTCTTGATGCCGTCCCAGCCGCGTGTCGCAACCTTCATGTACTTCTCCGGCAGATAACCCTCACGGACGCCGCGGGACAACGCATAGACAAACATTGCTGAAGCAGACGATTCAAGATAGTTCTTTTCTTTACCGCCAAGGTCGAGAATGTCCCACCAGACACCAGACGATCTGTCCTGGAACTTGGCGATCGCCTCGGCCTCGCGATTTAAGATCGCGATCAGCTCACTGCGACGAGGATTGTTCTTCGGAAAGATCTCGAGGACATCGACCAATCCCATCGCATACCAGCCCATAGCTCGTCCCCAAAAATGCGGCGACTGTCCGGTCGTCTTGTTGGCCCATTTCTGTTCTCTAGACTCATCCCAACCGTGATAAAGCAGTCCCGTCTTTGGGTCTCGCGCGTGTTTCTCCATCCAAACAAACTGGTTGGCGATGTCATTCCAGTTATCCTCGCCCGACAGCAATGTGTACTCGGCATAGAAAGGCTGACCCATGTAAAGGCCATCAAGCCACATTTGCCACGGATAGATCTTTTTGTGCCAAAAGCCGCCCTCTTTTGTGCGTGGATGCGTCTTAAGCTGCGACCTCAGCAGTTCGACCATCTTTAGGTATTTATCCTGATTTGTCGCGCGAAAGAGAGTAATCATCGCCGTACCCGGCGTAATGTGATCAATATTGTATTCCTCGCGATGGTAATCCCTGTGATCTCCCTTTTCGTCGATCCAGTAGTCCATGCCTTTTTGGATATGACGGAAATATCTAGGGTCGCCCGTCGCGTACCACATCTGTTCGATCGCCTTGAGGATCACACCCTGCTCATAATTCCACTTCGGCGGAATTCCGGGAGCGTTTCGCTGATCGACCCAGATGCGGTTCATCGCCGTCTCGGCCAGCTGTTCGGAGATCGGGGGCGTCTGCCCGAAACCGAACGTCGTGCAGCAGGCAAGGACAAAGAGTGCAATTATAAGTCTCATTGTTTCAGATATTTACGCAGTGTCAGCTTGGCCTCGCGGATGCCGCCGGCGACGAGTTTGGCGATTACCTCGGCACCGTCGGGGTTAAAATGAGTGTTGTCCTCGATACCATTTGGATAATTGGCGTTCTCGCCGGGTTTTAGCTGCAGGAACAGATTTTTCGACCCTTCGGGGCCGTATTTCACGAGCACTGCCTCGGTCAGCCGGTGCATATCGATGAGCGGCACCTTGAGTTCGCGGGCAACAGCTCGGAACGCCTCAGGGTACTCGGCAGGATGCTGATCGACGAACTTGCCTTCCCGGTCGAATTTTCGACGCATCACGGGCGTCAGCAGCACAATGTTCGCCTTTTTGGCACGCACGTCGCGGACGAAGCGTTCGAGATTTGCCTTGAATGCGTCGGGCGGCGTGTACCGCTCGCCTTTCTCTTTCGATTCGTCGTTGTGGCCGAACTGGACAAAGACCCAATCTCCCTTGTGCAATTCGTCAATGATCTTCTGCCAACGGCCCTCGGAGATAAATGTCTTGGTGCTGCGGCCGTTCATCGCCCGGTTCTCGATCTTTACGGTTCCCGGCTCAAACATCTTCCCAAGCATCTCGCCCCAACCGGTTTCCGGGCGCCTGTCGGCGGCCTTATTCGCACACGTTGAGTCGCCAGCAAGATAGACCGTCGCCTGAGAGCTTGCTCCGCCGGCGAAAAGCAATATCAAGATCGTCGTCAAGGATAGCTTCATCAATTCAAATTCTGATAAGTTCGCGGATCTTGATTGGCCGTTTCTGCTCAATGCTCGTTCGGGCTGCGATTCCCGTAAGACACGACATTGCTCCGGCACGCGAGTCGGGCAGCTTGAGATGCTCCGGAACCGTGGCATTCTTAAAGATCACGTCGCGCAATCGATCGTCGCCACCGGAGTGTCCGCCGGACACGTTCGGCATTTCAATGCGTTCGCGCTTCCCCGAAAAGTTCTTGATCAGATATATCTCCGATTGGAGTTGTTCGGGCCAAGGCTGGCGTTCGTAATCGCGGACCTCGAGCCTGCCACCGGTGCCGTTAAAGGCAATGCGGTAGCCTTCGATAGGCATTGAGGCGTTTAGCGAATAGCTCATGCTGGCGCCGCTTGAGTACTTAACCACCGCGGACATCGTGTCGTAGATATCGATGTCTTCCTTAAAGACACAGCCGTCGCGGGTGTAACCATCAGCCTCCTCGCACTCGGCATAGAGTTTCACAAGGCAAGCGTCTTTCGTAAGGTCCCAGTAGAACGGACAGATCGCCTTATGCGGGCATGGACGACAATTTGTGTGCCTAAATTTGCCGTTCCTTCCGTACACATTCAGATCCCCAAATGCCGATACCTCGACCGGATCAGCTGCAAGCCACCAATTGACGAGATCGAAATGGTGCGTCGCCTTATGCACCCATAGGCTTCCGCCGCCGGACTTCAGCCGGTGCCAACGGCGAAAATAGTCAGCGCCGTGCGACGTATCAAGGTACCAGCTAAAATCGACAGACGTTATCTTGCCGATCTCGCCCGACTGCAGTATCTCTTTGATCCTTTGGTGCTTAGGAGCGTAGCGGTAATTGAAGGCGACCGTGATCTTTCGATCGTGCCGCTTCTCGGCATCGAGCACTGCCTGACATTGTGCCGCCTCGGTCACCATCGGCTTTTCGGTGATGACGTCTATGCCTTTTGACAGGGCGTTAGTGATGAACTGATGGTGGGTCGAGTCCATCGTAGTGACGATCAGGAGGTCAGGCCTCGCCTTTCCGATCATCTCGTCAAAATTTGTGAACGTTGGACAGTCTACCCCAATGAGCTTCTTTCCGGCCTCGGCCCGCTTTCCGTTCTTATCGCAAAGTCCGACGAACTCGATCTCGTTCGAATACCGTTGAACGATATCCTTGCCCCACATTCCCGTTCCGCGATGGCCTGTTCCGACCATGGCGTAACGCCTGCGGGCAAGCGGCGTTACCGATGCGAGCGACTTCCCAGCGAGCAACGCACCCACGGACGCTGCTCCGGTAGCTTTTACAAATCCGCGTCTGTCCATAGTGTCAGTTACTGCCAATACTTAGCCCTTTGTGCTCTTTAACTCAGTCACCAATGAGCCGTTGAATTTTACGTTACTGAGCGAAATGCCCTTAACATTCTTAAGAATGTTGCCTTTGGCTACATTGCCGAAGGAGCTGTTCGCGATCTTCACATCGGAAACAGGTGCATTATCCAGGCCTTGAATATCAACGCCAAGATCACTCTTGCCACTGGACAACCTGTCCACGTAAAATCCGCGCATGACCGGTATGAAAGCTCCCTTTGCGCCCTCCTCGTAATTGAAGTCGATGGTAATAAGTGCGTGGGCGACCTGGCCCACCGTAATGTTCCTGAAGTGGAAGTTCTCAAGCAGCCCACCTCGCGACGCGTTGTTCTTTACGCGGAGTGCATGGTCCAGATTCGGGCTGTCCATGTTGCAGTTCTCAGCGAAGAGATTCCGGACGCCGCCCGAGATCTCGCTACCTACTGTCACGCCGCCGTGGCCGTCCTTCATCTCGCAGTTGCGAACGATGATGTTTTCTGACGGCGTTGCGAGCCGCCGGCCGTCATTATTGCGGCCCGATTTGATCGCGATGCAGTCGTCACCCGTGTCAAAAAAGCAACCTTCGATCAGCACGTCCTTACACGATTCCGGATCGCAGCCGTCGTTGTTCGGCCCATGCGACGAAATATGCAGGTTGCGGACGGTTACGTTCTCACAAAGTACCGGATGTACCTCCCACATGGGAGAATCGACGATCTTTACGCCCTCGATCAGGACGTTCTTACACTTGTACGGCTGGATGAACTGCGGCCGAAGATAATGTCCTTCACCGAAGATGCGTTCAGCGAGAGGAACGTTCTTGTCCATCATCTCGTAAAGCCGAGCTCGTGCCGGCCGCTGGCTGAGTACATCGGGATTCCCGCCGTATCGCGGATTGCCGTGCCATTTCCAAAAGAATGACTTCCCCTGGCCGTCAAGCGTTCCGGAACCCGTGATCGCAATGTTCGTTTCCTCGTATGCATAGATGAGCGGCGACAGGTGCATAAGTTCCATGCCCTCCCATCGAGTATGAACGAGGGGCGTGTATGCCTTCGGGTCCGTAGAGAACTTTAGCGTCGCCCCTGTTGATACGTGCAGGTTTACGTTTGATCTTAGTCGGATCGCACCCGTCAAATAGTCGCCGGCCGGAACAACAACCCGCCCCCCGCCGGCCTTATTACAAGCGTCGATGGCCTTGTTAATAGCTTCCCGGCAATCGAAGGTGCCGCCCGACTTTGCGCCGAACTTTACGATATTGAAGTCGCGCTTGGCGAACTTTGGCGGCTTAATGCGGGTAAGTATCTTTTGATACTGAGACTTCCACGGGTCGGCCTGTCCCAGTAACTCTGTTGGGACAAGGGTCACACTTGCTACACCCAAGCCAAGCAGTTTTATAAATTCGCGTCTATACATTTCTTCCTAATCAAGCTGTGCGCCAAATGATTCCTACCTGTCCCATCCGCTTTGGGGTTTCCCAGCGAACCGGGGGCACTTAACCCTTTACCAGCCTTGCCTTCCATTTCGGATAGTCCTTCTCGAGCAGATTTCGCGGACTTTCTACGTACCACGCGTAGCCATTACGCCGCTCCGCCTCGATCTGCGTAACATCGTATTTGATGATGGAATCGCGGCCGATGAATATTGGCTTCATAGTTTCAAATTCATAGAACCTTGCCCAGATCGGCTCGGCCGCCTTGTCTTTGACGACCGTATTCTCGCCCTTGATGCGTTCCCAGCGTATGCCACTTAGCTTGTTCTTCTCAAACCACTCTACTGCCGCTTCGATAGCGTTGATGATCTCCGGCGTCGGCTTCTCCTGCATCAGAAATCTCACGATCCCGACGCTTTCGCTCGAAGCCAGGCACGGCGGTTCGAACTTCCTCGCCCAAGTGGGCTTTAAGGTAAGTTCGTCATATTGCTGGCCCCAAACCGTTCTCTTTCCGCCGCTCGCGAGCTGCAGTTTTAATATCAGCGGTATCGCCTTTGCAACGGCAGCCTGTGCCCGGGCACGTCGTGTGTCATCCACGAACTGGTAGTCGTCCTTTGCGTTAGCGATATCGCGAAGCACAGCAAGTACTCCGATCATCGCATCGTCGTTAAAAGTGATGTGAGTGTAGTAACCCTTTTTTAAGGGGTAGAACTGGGGAAAACCGCCATTTTCATACTGTGATGAAAGGAGATAATCCAGACCTTTGTTAAATGCGTCTTTATACTTGGGGAAATTAGTAGGCGGCGAGCTTTTTAGCATGCTCGCAGTAATGACTTTGCCGAGGTAGGCTACCTGAGTGTATGAGGTACGATTGTCGATCGTGGTCTCGCTAGTGTCCGATCGCTTGGCCTGCAGTTCTGCTTTTTCTGCCGCAGTCAACATCAGCGCCATGTCGATATTCTTTTCCCAACCGCCGTTTTCCTTCTGATAAAGAATGACTTGGTCAGCGATACGTGCCGCCTCATCGGTCTGATACCAAAGCGGAGCTTGTTTGAGAGTCTCGCTCCAGGCAACAAGCGTCCAATCAGGTCTGGTCCTTTCGAGCCACGCATCATCTGCCGTTCGTGGGTCCCAGCCGTCGCGCCCTCTAAGAAAAGCCTCGGTCGAGAAAGCCTTTGTCTCTTCGGCCGTAAGAATGTGTGCCCACTTTACCCGGGCGGTATCGTTCGCCCCCTTGCCGGAGGATCTGTACTCGGCGAGATAGGCCGTCCCTTCGCGTTCAGGCTGCCAATTGTGCCAGCCTTCGGGACGAATAGCCGCATCCATAAGGGTGTTTAGAAATACGGTGCGGCCGTAGTCACGCCACGGCCGCCCGAGATAAATACCGTTCTTAGTGTTGCTGCTGGTCAAACGGCATTTATTAAAGACCAACCCCGATGGTTCATTTGCGGCAAATCGCATCGGGGCAGTGATATAACCATCACCTTTACTATGTATATGGCAATTCTCGAATACCGCTGCCGCCTGTCCGAAAATAAAATCCACATGTCCCTCTATGTATGAATCCAGGTATAGCTGCCGACCATTTTTTGCGTAAAGGGTATCCTGCCACCCCAAAAACCGGCATTTTTTGAACACAGAGCGGTCAGCCTCAACAAGTACCGCAACGGCCTGTGATCCCGTACCAAATGAATTCTCAAAGGTCAGGTTTTCGGCAAGAAAATCATGCCCTCCAATGTAAACTGCAAAGGCAGCAGAGGTAGAACCCGCTTCCTTATTAGAAATTCTGTAGGTCAGAACCGTCTTTTCGGCGTCCGTCCCTTTCAGAGAAATGAACGGCTTATCCACCGGGATGCGGATCTGCTCATTATATATGCCGGGCTTTATTGTTATTACGACACGCTTTTTATTGTTCGCCGGCACCTTGTCGATCGCCTGCTGAACTGTTCGAAAGTTTCCGCTGCCATCCGACGCGACTACGATGTCCGCAGACATTACTGTCGCTGCGGACGAAAGCACGAATATGAGAGATGTAAGGAAAAGTCCTCTCACGGTCAAGGGTAATAAAGTGAGCGTCACCGGTCGATCACCAAGTGACGCTCAGCAGTTCGTCCAAATGCTAACAGCCAAGTTGGCTTAAAAGGTAAATCGGCCGCCTATCTGAATGTCACGTGGCGGTTGACGCTGTGTACTAGCGAGGCCAAATGCCGCGTTTGTCGGATCAAGGTTAAGGCCTGAGAAGTACGGGCTGTTCAGCAGATTGATCGCCTCGACCCTTACTTGGAGCTTCTTGCCCTCGCCAACCCGGAAATTCTTTGACAGACCCACGTCAAACTTCAGGAATCGCTGATTCCTAAAGTTCGACATAGTTAGCGGGAAGTATCGCAATGCGTTTGTTGAGCTGCTCGTATAGTTATTCGAGAATCCCGGTACGTTAGCTGCAGACTGTACACCGCCAATAAAGAAGCCCGCAATATCAAACGCAGGAACGTCGATACCATATTTGCGCCCCTGGCCGTCTCGCTTGCCAAGGCGATTGACCAACTGGCCCGGATCGCCGTTGTAGAATACATTGCCGAATTGCAGCGGCTCACCGCTCTGCCATTCGTAAACGCCCTGCAGCTGCCACCCGCCAAGGATCGCATCCAATGCAGAATTCCACCCACTGCCGAATCGGCGCTTCTTGCCGAAAGGTAATTCATAGATCGCTGATGCGGTGTATCGATGTGGACGTTCTGTTGGCGATACGATCTCTGTTAGCGCCGTGTCTTGCGGATTGAGATATTGCGTCGCTTGACGTTCCCTCGAAAACGTGTAGGAACCGTTCAGTGAAAGGCCCTCTGTAAACCGTTTGACCACTTGTAGCGAGAACGACTGATAGTTGCTGGTTCCGTTATATTCAGTAACAGCTATATTGCCATACTGTGGGAATGGGGTGAGCAAGCGACGCCGTTGGATGGTGCTTGCGTTCCAGGTCGCACTATCTGTGATCAAGCCGCGAAACGGATTCGGCACGGTAGCGTTCAAATTAGTATTCACGGCGGTGATCGCCGCCAAAATGGTCGAAGGGTCAGTCGAGGGAGTAAAACTATTTAAGTATTGGGCAGGGATCGCATTCAATTCTCTCGACACCCCAAGATCCTTGCCGGATGAGTATATATATGTCGCCTCAAGTCCGATCTTGAACGGCAACTCCCGTTGGATCCCTATCATATACCGCGTAAACGTAGCATTCTTACGATCGAATGATAATACCGTGCTCGACGGGCCCGTAGCATTTGACGAAGTAACGTCCCGCCCGGTGAAGGTCATTAGCCCTCGTGCTGATCCCGGAGACGGAGCGATTCCGCTCGGAAACGGATTGGCCAATGTCGCAATGAAAGTCAGTCCGTTATTCGTACTCGGCGTAAACAATGTTGGTGTCGAAAATCCCGGTTGGAAGATCGCCTGTATTTGGAACGGGGCAGTAAACATCCCAAAACCAGCCCGCAACACAGTCTTAGCATTAATGCCCCAGGACAATCCAACACGAGGTTGAAAATTGTTCTTGTCCATTGACTGGTTCGCATCACCGGCTCCATCAGCAAATACGAGGCCGCCGGCCAAGTTCTGAAAAGCTGTGATCGGAATCCCGGACGGCACGCTTGCATTGTAGTTCGCGAGTACAGCCGCCGCTATCGGGCTGGCCGCCGTTCGGTCAAAGTCTTTTACGATCCGTCCTTGTGCCTCGCGAACGCCTGTTTCGAGTTCGTATCTTAGCCCAAGGTTCAGCGTCACGTTTGGTCTGATCCTCCAATCGTCGTGGACAAACATGCCATAGTAGCCCTCCGACGTGTCGTATTCGGTCGGATTGTCGATCAGGCTATTGGAATTTGCGACGGGCACACCAAGGAGGAATGCGGCGAGGTCACGGCCCGCGCGGTCACGCTGGGTCGAACCGGAGTTCGAGGCCTGCATGGTATAGGTTCCATCGATGAAGAATCTGCCCGCCGCATAACCCGCAGTATTGAATCGCTCCCTTAAATTCCTGTAGTCAAACCCGTATTTGATCGAATGGTTTCCGAGCAGGCTCGTAACGGTGGGCTGGATCGACCAAAGATCAAAAGGACGCTCCTGACCGTTATTCCAATCAGAACGCTGGGAACCCAGCGTCATGTAATTTCGAAAATCGAAACGGGGGAAAATATTATTCTGTCTGTCCGAGGGTATCCCCGTGAATCCTAGTTCACCGGCTGTGGGCTGGTCTACCTGGTACCTCTGAAGCTTGAACTGATTCCAGCTGCCGCGAATATCGAGGATCCACTTTGATGAAAGTACCGACGTGTAATTGACATTGAATCCGTTATTTCGTCGGTCCTCGAAGCCTCTCGTTATCGAATCTTCGGTCCCTTCCAGGTTGTACCTGTCCTCGGTGTTTGCACTCCTGAACCACTTGGCAAACATTCGATTGTTATCGTTGAAGTTATGATCAACCTTGACCAGGTACGATTTGTAGGGCCTGATAAGATTCTGATCGGTGACATAGTTGTTGACCAATCCGGCCTGATTCGCCTTTGGGAACAGCTTAAGAAAATTTAACGCCGGAGCGTATATCAGTGCTGATGGGATGATGTTGCAGGTTGATCCTGTAGGCACCGCCCCGCTGGTTGGACACCCGAATGACGTGCGAACAACGTTAGAGCCGCTCAAGACGCCAGAAAACGGGTTGTAGATGATCGTATTATTTGCGTTCGCAATATTCGTCGGGTCTACGATCAGTTCCGTGAAATCACCGTTCCTCATCTTTTCGGTGGGTACGGAGTATGTCGTCGGCTGCGCGACATTGTCCTTTTGGCGTTCGAACGCACCGAGGAAAAAGGTCTTATCCTTGATCACCGGCCCGTCGATCGTGAATCCATACCGATTATATTTGCGGTCAGGCCGTTCGCGGCCGAGCCGGTTATTGAAAAAGTTGTTTGCTGTACGGCTCTTGTCCCGATCGTAGAAGTATGCCGAGCCGTGCAGTTTGTTTGATCCGCTCTTAAGAGCGACATTGACTGTCGAGCCCGCGGTGAATCCGTTCTGGGCGTCAAAACTATTCGTCTGCACCTTGAACTCCTGCACCGCATCAGAGGGCGGAGTAAAAGCAACCTGTCCGCTGTAAGCAAGATTTGGCGAGCCATCAAGATTGATCTGGTTACCCGCGGTACCGTTCGTTCGAAATCCGGCCAAATTTCCGTTTGCCGTCGGACCGGTAAAATTCGGATCTCCGGTGTACACAACGCCGGGGGCTTGGGTGGCAAGGACATAAGGAGCTCCTTCTGCCAATGGGAGTTCGGATATCTGTCTCTGGCTAACCGACGTACCCGCGGTCACCGAGCCCCGCTCAATAAGCTCTGTGTCGGCAACAATATTAACTTCAGCGGAAGTTCCGATCTCGAGCTGAAAATCTACCGAGATCCGATCATCGACCTTGACTTCAACATTCTCACGCGTTGAGGTCTTGAATCCGCTGCCGGTGACGGAAATAGTGTACCGGCCCGGCTGAAGCAATGGAACAATATATCCCCCTTCGCCGTTTGAGGTTACCGTATTTGTTTGGTTCGTACCGACATTCCTGATCGTCACCGTCGCGTTCGGAACAGCAGCACCAGCCGGGTCTGTGATCGTGCCGGTGACGGTACCTCGAAATTCCTGGGCAACTACAGGTGAAGCTATCGCCATCGCCACAACAAAAATCACACTTAACAGTAGGGGGAACCGAAATGAGCTCATATTCATAACACACGTCCTTATTCTTGAGTTCAAGAGAAATTATTGACTCTGGCCCGAATTGACACTGAAACGTGGGCGGAGCTTGAATTGGTCACACCAATGATACTCAACTGCTAAGTCCCAATCGTCTTCTCATCCGTCCAATCGCGAACAAAATACACAACTAATGCCAGAATGCGACAGTATTATGTACTTCACATCAGCTCGATGTCAAGTGATGATTTTACCAATCAAAAACTTTTAGATAATGGGTTTGACCAATTCGGGCTTTGACTTTGAACTTAGGGATAGAAGCTGATCGCAGATATCTATATATATAGATATATGTTGAGACTTAGCCTTTGATCCCTTACTTCCAGCAAGGAGATCGAGATATCTCCGGAAACTGCTCAAAACGCTGCTCGTATTCGCGAGCATATGTAGTCAGATTTTGCTTTATTCTGCCTGCTACGTGGCAAAACGATTCCTCGTTGCTTATCCGCTCGCGAATATAGAGCATTGCGTTAACTTCACTCCAGTATTCGCGGCTTTCCCAGATCTCTACGGGAGTCCCGCCCATCTGGCCAGCAAGTTCGACTAATTTTTGATCCTTGGTGTTGAGGCCATTTTTCAAAAATATCGAGACATATACCGGCATCAAGCGGTCTTGTAGTTCAACGACGCGTCGGTTCGCTTTTGCAGTTTGATTCACATGTCCGATCTCGTGAGATATCTTTGTAGCGGCGAGGACATTTCCATTGATCAAGAACTGGGACGCCACAGTTGAAAGGGAGTTTAGTACCGGATAATAAACGGGGTTTGGAAATCCCTGGTCGATCTCGGCCCCAAGCGTTATCGTCGCACCAACAAAATTGCCTTTATCATCCCAAACATATCTATCAGTACCCGCTCCCTTTCCTCGATCACCCGTAACTTTGATCTTGAGCTCAAAGTTAGGGTTATTTGCATAGTTATTCCATTGAAGTCGTCCGATCTCAGTCGCCAGGAATTCCGCCTTCCATTTTTCAAACCGGGTACGGTACTTTGCAGGCACTTCCTCTTTGATCCCGCTCGCCCAAATTGGTTCGGGAAACAAGAAGCCAACAGACAAATACATTGCCAAAATGCAAAGTAAACCCCTCAACTTCATTCGATGCCCTCCTCGATCTCGGTGATCGAATATACTATTTGATCGGAGAATCGGAAACTGTAAAGAAATCTCCCGTGCCACTATTTGTCCTTAACATCCGCATTACATCCTCGAATGCAAACGGCCTTGCTCCACGCCTTCCAAATACGGCGATCTGGTTACCGCTCTCGTCGGCAGCACGGTCACGGTCAAGCCCCTTTGAGACATTCAACGCTTCGCCCTTTGTCTTGAACGTTGCGATCAACCGCGGTTCCGGGCGAGGGCTAAAGCCCGCAAAATTCGGCATCGTTTCGGGATCGGTGAGCTGCAGCACCTTAAGCCCATTCTTTCCATCGGCGACGTAACCATACAGACTTGCATTTGTCATCGCCACCTTGACCGCGTGCGCATCATTGATGGTGCCGTCGGCGTTGAACATCTGGTCGAGTTTTGGTTGCTCCGGACGCTCAACATCAATGATGGCAACGCCATCCTCGCCATTGGCCACATATGCATATGTCCGGGCTACATAGATATCATGAGCGTGCCTGAGCGGTACCTGGGCACCGTCAACAAGCCTCACGATCCCAGTGGTCTGCAGATTCTTGATATCGAGCACCTTCATTCCGTCCGCGTCGACAACGAAAGCATAAAGGAATTGGACCGCCACAGACTTCGGCTCATTCATTGGTATTTGAGCTGTGATCCTAGGCTGCAGAGGCGTCGAAATATCGATGATCACCAACTCTTTGGGTGTTGTCATATAGACAAAGTTCCCCGCAATGGTGATATTCGTTGCCCCCGTCAGAACCCCATTCGGATTGTAGGTCAGCGCGCGGCTGAGAAAGTTATTCCTCGGCTCACCGTCGAGGAGAGTGCCGGCTCCTACGAGTATGAGCCCTTCCTCACGGTCCGCAACATACAAATACGCGTAAAGCGGGTGAATGGGACCTTCTTCATTTATCGCGGGCGCCGGCTTACCAGCCTTCTTTGCCTCCGCATTGAGGCGGAGTGCCTCGTCGGGCGGCACCTGCTTGTATGTTCCGTCATCATTACGAACGGTTCTCCACCTGGTCGGGTCGACCGCTAAGGTCGATGGTGCCGCGACCGCGGTTGCGTACTTTGTATCGACATAGAACTTCTGGCCGATAGGGGAAACCGGAGCGGTCACGATTCGCTCAGAGAACCCCTTGTGATCTATCTGTGCTACGTCATAGACCCGCAAGCCGCCCTTGCCCGCAGCAACATAGGCATATTCTCCGCGAACCTGAACCTGAAGCACCTCGGGACGTCCTTTGTTCTCGTAAACCTCTTCGAGCTCACGGCCCTCTCTCACAAATTTCTCGTAGTTGTCTTTATACGCGAGCTTATGAAGATTACTTCCGAACACCGCTTGGGGTTCGGTATGTTCGGTCACAGCGACGGCTTCGAGGGCGTCCGTCGCCGCAACATAAATGTACCGGCCCATGAAATTAACAAAGTTAGTGCCTTGGAGCATTACCTGAGCAAGCCAGGCATTATTGTCCTTGTCTTTCGAAACGTGACAGTCTGAACATGTCTGCGTCTCTTTTCCGCGAACAGTATGCGGAACGTGTGTGCTGAATGATTGACCGGAGAAGCCCTCGGCCGAGAGTGTCTGCTGCTGATGATATATCCACTCTCGATTTTGGTTCCTCGAACTGACTATCACGGCCGAACGAGACGCCACTGGCGCAACTTGATGACCAGTAACAGTTCCGTCTTTTCCGAGCATGAAAATATCGTCTCGAAGGACCTGAAAATTATAGGAAGTAAAATTGCGGGAGTCGCCTCCCTCGTTGTGCCGCATCGGCATCTTTCGATTTGCTTCCATACTTAGATGACATCCGAAGCAGCTTGTTACCCACGAAGTATGGCAGGCGTAGCAGGTCATACTACTCTCGCGGTGAGCCAGCATCTCTTCTGTAGCCTTCGGGTCACCCCACGTAGCGTTGTCGCGCTGCATGGTCTTTGCGTAGGCGCTCTTTTCGTTGTAGTCAGGATTTCCCGGTGTAACGGTATCGACGGTTTGGGTCACTTTCCAGCACTTGCCGGATTCGACGATCGCGTTTTGGACGATATCGCCCGCCTTTAGTTCGATCGGCTTGCCTTTCTCGTCAGTACATTTTTTGTTCCGGGCGGTCGCAGCAGTAAGCACCTCAAGCACGGGTAACTGACGCCCGTCCGGAGAACGAAATCTCAGACGCGTCAAGTCTCGCCCAACGAGAGGCTTGTTGTTTCGCTGACGAAGCGTGATCTCACCTCGAGGCGGTGACATCGCCGCAGGCCCGCTTGTGATCGTATTCGACTTTGCTCGCATTGATCCGTGGCAATCAATACAACCGATCTCAACTGCAGCCCGAGGTTCGTTATACAGAATGCCGGTACCGTGGCTGTCCTGACGGAAGTGGCAATCGACACAGTGCATGCCTTTTTCTAAATGGATGTCTTGCAGGTGGACCGCTTTGTTCCATTTATCGGGATCTCCAGGTAGAACAATGTTGTCATTAGTGTCAAGTAGATTGCCTTTCCGGTCTTTCTTATAAACGTTCTTGTAGATCCAACCATGCCCGTGCGTATCCGCAAACTGGACGTTTCGCAACTGAGCATTGAAATCAGCGGTCCCGGTCTTCTGCAAAAATATGGAGTCAGACCACAGGCCGCGGAGACTCGACCCCTCCGGGTTTCGATCGAGTTTTTTTGCCTCGTCACTCTGTGATGGTTCGATCTGCCGGTCCTGCGGATACATGAATTTCCCGTCGGTCTCGTTGTCCCACCACATCCGACCGAGGTATGTCGCGACCATATTCGTTCCAGGGTGCATATGACAGGTCATGCACTGCTGCGTCGGAATTTGCGAGGTGAACTGATGCTTTATGGGATGGCCGGATTCACGTTTTGGTATCTTCTCATCCGCTGACTGAGAAAACCCCTGATTTCCCGCCGATGCATACTGAGCAGAGGCGGCCACGCTGGTGTCATTCGCGTATACCACGTGGCATGCCGTGCACCCCGCCGAGCGATAATCGCCCGCATGGTCATTGGTACCTAGGAAATTTAGTGTCGGGTCCAGCAGTCTCGTCTTTTGAAGCCCCAGGTACACGGGATCGGTACGGTTATTTGTACCGAGGCCTCTCGGGCTCAGCCCCTTGTCAGGTTTACCGTTCTCTTCCTCTTTGTCGGGGTTACCAACCTCTAGCCTTCGCTTGCCGCCCCGCTCAAACACCCGGAGGATGTTCCCCGGTTGCGAAAGTTCCCATCGCGGAAGGGGTTCAATGCTCGATAGCCAGCCTTTGAAAGCCTGCTGCTCGCGAGTCGGTGCCGGTTGCTGGATCAGCATCTGTGGATTGCCATCTGCATTGTAGCTTTCACCGAAATTAGTGTCCTTGAGATGAAAGCCTCCGTTATTGTATAGGGCTGCCCCCCAGAGCATCGCACCGTGCGCCATCATGCTTCGCGAGGCCGCCTTATTCTCGTCAGAATGACATTCGCCACACGCCTGACTAACAACACGAAAGTCGCCGGGATTAATAAACCTGACAAATTCCTTACTCTCTTTGGCCAGTAGAGTATTTGACCGTTCTGGATTCTTACTTGAACATTCGCCGTTCTTGCAGCCCCACTCCTTGGGGAACTTTGGCTGAACGTGAGCATCCTTCGCTGTAGTCGCTGCCGGATTTCCGCCATGACAAGCCGTACAGGTGAGCCCCTGAGCGTCTTTTCCGTCTTTGATCTTTTCGAAAACATCACCATTTGCCGTATAGCGATGCATCGGCTCAATGTTGTTGTGACATTTCACACAACCTTCAAGCTGCGCCTGTTGCTGCACAGAAACTGGGTCTGCTACCGTCGGGGCGAGAGTTGAAATTCCCGGTGCTTCCGCCGTATCACCGGTCTCCGATCGGCTAGCCACAGCACCGCTTCTCCACATCGCAGCGCTGAGAAAACACACAAAGACAAATAAAATGACCAACTTGATCCGATGATTCCTTGCTGCTTCGGCTGCCATTTCTATAATTCCCTCTAGCTAGAAGATCAATTTCATCTGGCTGAATAGCGAATACTGCGGTTTGCTTGGATCCGGTATATCACCGGTGCAGAAGTTAGGAATGGGGCAGTTGCGCGGCCTGTCAGTATAAATATCCTTAAACCCCTTCCCTGCAAAAAACATACTTCCGCCAAACGTGAATGTCAGATTGTTGATAAGGAACGGCCTGTAGACCACCCCGAGACTTAGGTCATATCCGATCTCGTGCCGAACCCCCGGTTGAAATAGCACGTATTCAAGCGGCTCGGTCCGATGGAACCGCAAGTAGTTTGCATTGAAAACAGTTTTGACGGTCTGCGTCAACTCGGCATCTACACCGGCGTTAAAGATGAGGATGCCGGGATTCACAAAATTTGACTGACCTTCGATCTTGCTCGAGCGCAAACTCGGAAGCAGGCTATTGGGTTGAACTAGGCCAACATCGGTTGAGATCAGCTTAATGCCCTGGCGGTTCCAGTAAGAGAACTGGCCTCCAACAAAATTGGGATCGTCCAGAATTGCATCGAATCCTTTCGCTTTATCATCAGTCGGGTTGTCGTCTCCTGACGCGAAGAAGACCGATGCACGAAACCTTAACCAGTCCCGATCGATCGAGGCCTCTGCGGCCGCCATGTGTGCACTAATGTCGGTCTTCCGACCTGCGATCGGATTGAAATCATCCTCTCCAAAAGCATAGTAATAGGAGTTTGATAGATTCAGCAGGCCAATATGCCCGTCACCATTTACGCCAATGTAGCCCGCCTTGATACTATGTCGGCGAGCACTGCCCACAACTGCGGGCCGCACCAAAAAGCCGTTTTGATCGTAGTGCGTATCGGCCCGATCGTGGTTGTACGCCGCCACCGCCTGTATCGTGTAACCCTTGGTCAAAAAGTCCTGCCGGAAGAAATTGGCGATGTAAATATCCTGTGGCCTCAGGGAACGCATCGAGTTAAGGCCACTGTTCGTGTCCTTCTCTATCTGCCGGAAGTATGCAAGATTGAACTGGGTCTTATTGTTCGAAAAAGCCCCGAAAACCCTTGCACCCAGATTATTGTCGGAAAACAGGAACCCGCGAAAATCCGCGTTGAACGGTTGGATACCGGCCCTGATCGAAACCGCATCGAAGTTGTCGTTAGTATCGAAAAGCTTCACCTCGGCAAACGCCTCTTCGAGCGAAATATGATAGTCCGTCCGTGTTGTACCACGCCGAACATCGATATTTACTACTCCATTTTCACGCGCGTTCAGGTAATTCGGGATGCTGATCGTCGGCGAGATCTTGATCGCCCATGTTCGGGGCTTGAATACTGTCTGCCCCTTGAAGAATTCGAATGAAAACTGAAGGGTCTCACTGAAAGAGAAACTCTCCGGCCGGCCGAACGGATTATTTGTATTCTGATTTGCGGAGCTGACATTTGTACCTGTTGGGGTCCGTCGCAGTTCAACGCCTGTCGTACTAACAGCCGACAGTATCATGAAATAATCATTTCCGATCACCGGAATATCGCCCTTTAGCTTATTCTGATCGTAAGGGTTGTACCATCTACCTCGGCGAAACGGAATGTCACGCCCGCGGGCACCTTTGTCGCCATATCGATCATACTCCGGGAATGAATAACGCCAGCGGTCTCGCACTTCTCGGCTGTCCGGCATTGGCGTCGCCACGGGCTTTGCATCTGGAGCAACTGGGGCCTCTTTCGCAGGTTCTACTACAGAAAAATCGATCTTTCGTTCGCTTCCGTCAACGATCACATTCTCAAGGGTCGGGCATTTTTTCTTAGTGTCATCACAAATGATGATCGAAAAAACTCCATACTCCTCGGCCTTCCCGCGGTTAAATCGCGCCTCGTAGGGTGGGGCGACCGCGATGCGATATGCTCCGACAGCGAGCTTGATCGAATAGCCCCCGTCCGGCCGCGTTCGCTGGGAACGTACGACGGAACTTGTCTGATTTGTGAACGTCACGGTGACGCCCGCGACAGGTTTGCCTTCGAGATCGGTCACCTTTCCGGCCAACCTGCCTTCCGATCGCTGAGCATAGGCATGCGCCGGCACAAAGATAACCAGAGCGATCATCCAAACGAAAAGTCTGGGAAATGCCGAGGACATACGCAGAGCCACCTTGATCTAGGATTAATTGCTGCCCATGCTTTTAGCACAGAATAAGCACCAATGACAAACTGATCGAATTACTTGACTATGGAACCGGATTGTATGATATTTCTACGCATCATGAAGAATCAACTTTTGGTGAAGGCTTTCTTGGTGTTTGCCGGCTTCGTGATATCCCTGCTTTCTTCGGTGCCGGCCCTCTCTCAAAGCCTTTCGGTCGCAGATGTACAAACGATCATCGCTCAAGCGGTTTCCAAGGCCGTTGCGATGAACAAAAATGTGACCGTATCGGTCGCCGACAAGGAGGGGAACATTCTTGGCACATTTGCCATGACAGGCGCTCCTGCAAATACTTTGATTCGGAGTGTAGGCCGTTCGGGGCAAGGCCTCGAGAACCTTTCTGTCACATCGACGTCTGCCGCTGCGTCAAAAGCAGGCACGGCCGCGATCCTTTCATCAGGTGGAAATGCCTTTTCGACGCGCACTGCCTCATTCATCATTCAGGAACATTTTCCGCCCAAGGATGAGAACCGCCCGGGAGGGCCCTTGTACGGCGTTCAATTCTCGTCTCTTCCGTGCTCAGATATAGCAATTGCTGGGCTTCCTCTGGGCCTTTCCGGAGATGCCGGTGGTATTCCTTTGTATAAGAACGGGGTGGCGGTCGGCGGGATCGGGGTCGAAGGAGACGGCGTTTACGCCGTCGACCGAAATCCGACAGATGATGATCAATCATTTGAAGAGTCGATCGCCTTTTACGGCTCACGGGGATTCGAAACGCCCTCTTTGATCCGGGCTGATAATATTCTCGTCGAAGGCATTAGGCTGGCCTTTGCTAATCCTGTTGACGGCACCACTGCCGCTGCCATCAGCTTTGGCAGTCTCCCGGGAGTCGTTACCTCAGTGATCAGAGCGGCCCCGCCAACAGATTTCATTCCGGGAGTTTTGAACGGGGTCAACGGACAGTACAGCATGCGGTTTCCGACCATCGCCGGCTCATCGCTGACTGCAGCGGAAGTCACGCAGATCCTCGGTGCTGCTGCCGATACAGCCAATCGGACCCGTGGAGCGATACGTCAGCCAATAGGAAGTAATGCCCGGGTGACCATTGCTGTCGTTGACACGGATGGAAAGGTACTTGGCATTTTTCGTCAACCTGACGCTCCGGTCTTTGGTCTTGACGTAGCCGTTCAAAAGGCACGTTCATCAAATTTCTTTGCCCGGTCGGACGTGGGCGCAAAGCTAACCGCTGCAGGATTCGGGTCCTATGTTACTCGAGCAGCAGCTGACGGAGTTAGCCTAAATGGTTCGATCGCTCTAAGTGATCGTGCAATTGGATTTCTTCATCGGCCTCTCTTTCCTGACGGCATTAACGATACGCAGCCCGGCCCGTTCAGTACGCCGCTTGTTGACTGGAGCCCGTTCAACGTCGGCCTTCAGTTGGATCTCGTCAAGACCGCGCTCACATCGCCGCCAATGATGTGCGATAGTGCGGCGTTCAAAAAGCGGGCTATGCTCCCGCCGTGCCCGTGCACCGCCATTCCGGAGCTGAAGAACGGCGCTCAGATCTTTGCGGGCGGTCTGCCTATTTATCGGGGTTCTACCCTTGTTGGAGCTATCGGTGTGAGCGGCGACGGTATCGATCAGGACGACCTGATCGCCGCCGGTGGCGCTAATGCTTTCGCTCCGCCAGAGGCGATACGCTCAGACAGGTTCTTTGTCCGTAATGTGCGGCTTCCGTTCCTTAAGTTTCCGGCGCGACCGTTTCTTGACTAGCTGCAATGCGAATCTCGCTTCTTATCCTGGTGCTGCTTTTATTGACACCGGCCGTACCGATGGCGGTCGCGGCGCAGCCCGGCAATCTGCTTGAGATCAAGGGCCGTCAGGTCGGTAATAAGGGTAAGGAACTTCGGCGAAAACGATTCTACCTCTTTCGGGGCGGTCTCGAGGCCAACAAAGCACTTGTCGATCGTATAAAGTCTGCTCCGGTTGTCACTCGCGACTGCTATTTCTGTACAAGTAAGGCGAGCCAGGAATATATTGCCTGGCTTAAAGCGGAAGATTGCGAATCGCCTTATTGCCGGCCGATCTCTGCGGACGACGTAAAAAAGGTCCCCGAATTCTCCGCAGCGTATCAAAAGGGCCTGAAGCAATTTCAGAATAAGCAGCCGATCGCCCTTCAATGGCTTACCGTAAATTTGGCCCAGCCACTGCGGGACGGATTTTACCTTCAGCAGAAAAGGGCGATCGATACCATTCTGAGCGACGTCAAGCCTGTGCAGTCGTCGATGACCGACAGCGTTGGCATTCAAGCCTCATTCATCGATATAGCACTTTCGCCGGGAGCCCAAAAGAATACTGAAACGTTTCTGATCTCAAATCTCATTCCCGTAGAGGTCGCCGGTAAAGGCTATGTCTGGGCATGCGAGGTTGAGATAGGTCTAAACAAGAAAACTTCACTTCCGCTTAAATTGACCGGAACAAAAAAATGCGAGGTGATCGTAAAGGACATTCCAGCTTGTGCGAGCGGCTGCGGGGGCAAATGAAGGTTCGTATCGCTCTGATAGGAATGACCGTGATACTCGCCATCATCTCGGCGGGGTCCGGTGAGCATGTCTCTGCTCAGAAGCGGGACCGCTTTTTGCACTCGACAGCCGCTCATAAGAAGAAGGACTGTAACTCTTGCCACACGGTTCCGACCACCAATTGGCCCGCAGCTCGCGGATATCCTGATGTTGCGAACTATCCCTCGCATGCAGCATGTTTTGCTTGCCATCAAAAAGATATTTTCAGCGGAAACCGTCCTGTATTCTGCGGAACATGTCATGTATCAGCAGGACCTTCGAAAGCCCCGATGCTCGCTTTTCCGCTGCGTACGCGATCGCAGGAATTCTCCACGGTCTTTCCGCATAATATTCACCAGGACATAATTGCTTCCGATCGCAGTCGTCGGCAGAATGTTGCAGTCGCGCACTTTGTTAATGTGGCATTCGTCCGAGCCGCCGACGATCCGCCAAAGTTCAACAATTGTGTGATCTGTCACCAAACCACGGCACAAATGCCTAAGTTCGCCTCGCGAGTTGCAACCGGAGTGCAGCCTCTTCTCGACTCGGTCGCCGACCCGTTTGTCCCTAAGGCCGGTTTCTTCAGGGACGACCCGCGAGGGCATCAGACCTGCTTTGCCTGTCACTTCCAGGGACCAAAGCCCGAGGCAAAGAACTGTGCCGGCTGTCATCAGTTAACAACTGAATACTCTGAAGCGCGGGTCGTGAAGCGGTATTCTCCGAAGTTTGACCACCTGCAGAAGGACCACGCAGGCCGTGACTGCATGTCTTGTCATATTCGGATATCTCAAAATGCGGACGTCAAAACACTCGTTAACGCAGATGTTCCGATCATCACCTGTAACTCGTGCCATGAAAAGAACATCGTCGCGGAACTAGGTCTGCGAGCGGAGAGTCTGAAGTCAGCGCAGCCATTCCAGTGCAAGTATTGTCACACGGCGGAGCTTGGTCGCTTTCCCGTGCCAAAGAGTCATGAGAATCGTTAATGCTTGAAACAGCAGCAAAAACACCTCGGCGAAGCCTGGTAAAGACGCGGCTCGTCCTTGTGGCAGCGGCACTTTTTGGTGTGAGCTGTTTTCAGACGTCGCCGAAGATCCCTGTAACGGTAACAGGGAACGATCGAGCGAAACCGGTAGCCGTCCGCGCGACGGACGCGACCTTCAAAGAGTTCTCACATACCGTGAATGAACACGAGAAGTTCGAATGTAATGCATGTCATCGGCGAGAGGGCAAGTCGCTCGACATGGACTTCGCCGCTCATGAGGCGTGCATCGGTTGCCACCTGAATCAATTCACGGAAAAGCAGCCGACCATGTGCTCGATCTGTCATGACGACCTGAACGCCAAACCGCCGACGATGAAGGCCTTCCCTGCAAAGTTCAAAGAGGGCTTCAATATGAAGTTTGACCATGCAGACCACGATTCGGGAAAGGGCCGTCCGGCCGAAGGGTGCGTTTCCTGCCACGCACCGGCAGGGCCGGGCAAATCCATCCCGGCCGGGTTTCAGGCCCACAAGAATTGTTACGCTTGCCATACTGCCGAAAGCCAACTCAGTTCGTGCAATGTCTGTCACGAGATCAAACCGTACAGTCGGACCCCGCAATCAAGGTATGTGTTCAAAGCCGTCTTCACGCACGGCGATCACAGTTCGGTCAGCTGCGGCGACTGCCATAGTGTCGTCGCTCGTGCGTCGCAAGGCCGACAAGTGACCAGCATTGCGGCAGCACAGCATAATTGCGGTTCGGTCAACAACTGCAACACTTGTCATAACGGATCGCGAGCATTCAGCGGAAACGATTTTCTGAATATGGCAAGTTGCGCTCGATGCCATCGCGGTTCGGGTTTCGACATGATCCCGGGCGGACCCTGCCGGAATTAGTTAGCCCCTTACTTTTCCTGCTATCGATCTAACAAGAACTGCTTTATCTCCCCGATCAGTCCGGAAGGAAAAACGGCGATCTTCTATAATTCCTGCGGCTGAAAGCGTTTGCCATTCCGGCGGTTGAGCAATCAATGATCCCGGCAGCCTATGTCCGGCCATGAACGGGTGAACGGCTTTCAGAGCCGGACCTTATCACCTACGACCTCTATATCATTCAGCCGCGGGGCCTTGATCTTGGTATCACCGTTCTTAAACGTAGCTTTGCTTAAACCATCGGCCGCGAAAACCGTCCGATAGCCGAGATCGCCCGTATTCCATAGGTGACCATAGCGCGGGCACTCGACATTGGCGTAAGATGGTTGAGACCGCGGCAGTTGTCGCCGGATCAATATCACTATTTGGAGAGATTTTTGGATGGCGGTTCTAGTCACGGGTGGAGCGGGATATGTCGGGAGCGCTACGGTTGAACTACTGCGAACCTCAGGCATGAACGCTGTCGTCATAGATGATCTTAGCCGCGGACATCGGGCGGCGGTCCCGCCGGACATACCATTTTACGAGGGCCGCGTCGGAGACTTGGAACTTGTTAAAGAGATCCTGCATAAGCACAAGATCGATGCCTGTATCCATTTTGCTGCCTTTGCGTATGTTGGCGAATCGGTGACCGAGCCGGCGAAGTACTTTGAGAACAACACGATACAGACGAACCGCCTGCTAACCGTGCTCATCGAGCACAATGTCAGGAACTTCGTCTTTTCGTCGACCTGCGCGACCTACGGCGATCCGATCAGGATCCCGATCGACGAAACACATCCCCAAAAGCCCGTAAATCCTTACGGATGGACCAAGTTCATGACTGAGAGGATCATGGAATCGTATGACCGTGCGTATGATTTGAGATTTGTTGCACTGCGGTATTTTAACGCCGCGGGCGCCACCAAGGTCTGTGGTGAGCATCACGATCCCGAGACGCACCTTATTCCGAACGTGCTGCGTGCTGCAAACGGCGAACAGCCGTTCGTCTCGATCTACGGTAACGACTACGACACGCCTGACGGCACCTGCGTTCGCGATTATATCCACATCGCGGATCTCGCCGACGCGCACGTAAGGTCTCTCGAGTATCTGGCGGGCGGCGGCGCCTCGCAGCACATAAATCTGGGCAATGGGCTGGGATTCTCAGTGATGGAGGTCATCGAGGCCGCACGAGCGGTTACCGGCAAATCTATAGAATCGCGACTCGAACCGCGTCGCGAGGGTGACCCGCCCCGCCTCATCGCCGACTCTAGAAAGGCATTTGAGGTTCTGGGATGGGAGCCGCAATTCAAGGGGCTTGACCCGATCGTCAGGTCCGCTTGGGAGTGGATGAACAGGTTTCCGAACGGCTATCCGGATAGCGCCCGTGTGCCCTCCGCCTCCTGAGCAACAAAATATTACTCATCAGATCGGTCCGATGTGTTCCAGGGCTGCGGCGCAAAAGAGACATCGAAACGCCTTACAAGAGGCATCTAGGAATACATTGACACAAAATTGGAAAGGGGTTCTAATAGTGCAAAAAGAATTATGAGAAAACTGGCCCAGTTGATCGTCGTATCTGTGTTTCTTGTCGGCGGCCTTATCGCGGTCGCTTGTAGCCGCGGAGCAAACGGAACCGGCGTTCTCAGCCAGGCCGCCGCCACCGCGACCCCGCCCGCCAACGCAAATGCTGCACCAGCTGCTCCTGCGACCGGCGATAAGAAGATGGCGAAGAAGTTCGTCCTCGGGCAGGACAGCCTGGACGAAAAATACCATGAGGTTGACTTCGACCACGAGACACACGCGTTTCAAAAATACAGCCCCGATGGCACCACGTCGATCGGCTGTGTCGAATGTCACCATACCGACCAGCCTAAGTCAGCTCTAAAGCCGCCTCTGAAAACATCAGAGCGCGACGTAGCGTTGACCTTCGACACATGGAAAGCATCTTCGCAGAAGGTGAGCACCTGCCGGTCATGCCATTTTCAGGACGGCAGCGTGCCGGACGGCAAAGAAATGCCCACCGGTACCTATACCGAGGGCGGTTCGTCAAAGGTCAAGGACCTGAACAATCAGCTTGCTTACCATCTTAACTGCAATTCGTGCCATGACGCGGCGGCTAAGCTTCGGCCCGAGCTGAGAAAGAAACCCGGGTTCGCCACAGGTGAACCGAAAGACTGCGGCATTTGTCATAAAACGAATTAATGGGGCTTAGACAATGTGACAAATGCAGCGAAATGGTCGATGAGGCCAAGGCGTTTTGCCCGGCCTGCGGCAATGCGTTTGTCGAAGAGGAAAGCCGCTCCGTAGCGTCAAATTTTGAGGCGATGGACAACACGGTCCAGTTAGGCCAGACGATGTACAATCAGATGCTTTCGGATATGGGCCTTAACATCTCTAAGGTGCCTGACCCGCCGGAGAAACGTGTTGAGGTTCTCACGCCCGCATCTGTGCCTCTTGCTCCTGCGGCCCCGGCCGCTTCATCGGCACCGCAGGTAAAAAAACCTGTCGAAAAGCCGGCGTCGTCGGGCAGTCTTAAATGGATATTGATCGGCGGTGCGGTCCTGATAGTTCTGGTAGTGATCGTCTTGATCGCGGCTGTGCTTGCCTATATGTACTGGCTGCGAAGTCTCTGACCTCGGTTCTATAATTCAGTCTATCCACCATGCCACGTGAGATCGAAAAGCACGAGCAGATAATAAAGGCATTTAAAGATGTCGATATCGTCTCGGAGCTTGTCGAAACACTGCCGAATGGCGAGTTTCGAAACGAACTCGACATGGACATCATCCTTTTTGGCCGCAGCTATCGCGGTAAGAAGGTCGGCCCGTACGCGCGTCTGCTTGAGTTCGCTCCGGGCGAAGAGATCGTCCGCGAGAATACGTGGGAGAGTAGCCTTTTCTACATCCTTGTCGACGGACGCCTCGACGCTTCGATCACCGAGCCGTCCGGCAACCGAAAGAAGGTCGGTGAGATACCGGCCGGGAATTCCTTCGGCGAGATGGCCCTTCTCTCGGGGACGCCTCGCACCGCGACCGTTTCGGTCGCTGAGGACTCATCGCCCGCACTCGTGCTCGAATTTTCGCGGCCGGCGATCCGCCTCCTTCGCAAGCTGCCGAAGTTCGGCCGTTTTCTCGACCGCAATTATCGCGAGTACGGACAAAAGCTAACACTCAACGAACTGCGCGTCGTCATGGAGAACGATGTCGACGCCGGCATCCTAAAGCGGCTCGACGACGCTGCCAGGTTCGCCGTTTATGAAAAGGACCACGTTCTCTTTCGCGAGGGCGACCCGATAAACCGGATCCTGTATGTCCGAAACGGCTGGGTCCAGCGTGTGACCGGGGCCGTATTCAATCCAAAGGCGGCCGACATTCTGCTCGAGTCAGACGCGTCTGTCGGCCTCGATTTCATCGGGGCAGGTACATGCCTCGGACTCGACGCGGTCGACGGGCCGGGCACTTGGAATTACACGGCGACTGTATGGGGCCGTGCCGAGGTGATCGAGGTCGCTGTCAGCCGGCTCCGTGAGGACAAAGAACTTTCCAACGCTGTCGTGCCCTTTATGGCAAAGGTCGCGGGCGATCAATCCGCGCGCCCGTCGCGGCCGTCGGACAATCGCGTCATCGCGGCTGCAACTAAAGAGATCGAGACCGGCGTTGTCGACGGCGTAAATCTTCTGGTCATGGACATGGCGAAGTGCATTCGCTGCGGCAATTGTTCGCTCGCCTGCCATACAGTACACGGGAATGCGCGGCTCGTACGCCGCGGCATTCATATCGAACGTCCGGTCAAGCCTCTCGCCTCGACGATGCAGAGCGTTCTTGTACCGTCGGTCTGCATGCACTGTCAGGACCCCGAGTGCCTCACCGGATGCCCGACCGGTGCGATCGCGCGCTACCCGAACGGTGAGATAGATATCGAGCCAAAGACATGCATCGGCTGCGGCGACTGCGCGACCCAGTGCCCGTACAACGCCATCTCGATGGTTCCCAAATCGGTCCCCGCGAATGGCGACGGTAACGGCCTCATGGCAAAGGTCGCCTCTGTATTTTCATTGAGTGAAACGAGGCTCCCCGCTCCCGTCGAACAGACCGAAAATCTCCTCGCCGTAAAATGCAATCTTTGCAAGGACACGGGCCTTAACCCCAAGGGAGCCAAGTCTGCTGCTTACTCCTGCGAAGAGAATTGTCCGACTGGCGCTCTAGTCCGCGTCAATCCTCGTGAGTATTTTGACGAGGTCCGTGAGACTATCGGCCTCATTCGTCGCAGCAGCACCCATGCTATCGGCGAGAACATTCACAAGTTTGACCTCTGGGCGACGATCTGGCACATCGTCGGATTCCTGATCGTCATCGCGGGCGGCGGTGCAGCGATCTGGGCGACGCTGCAATACACTCAGGATGCTGCCCTAAGCCCCGGTAGCTGGGTAACGATGCGTTGGATCACGGGCCTTTCCGGCCTCGCCGGTATCATTTGGATCATGGCGTACCCGATGCGAAAGCAGGTCTATCGCCGCCGTGCAGGTGCGTTGCGCTACTGGATGCTATCGCATATCTATCTCGGCGTACTTGCCGGCGTGCTGCTGCTCGTCCACGGCGGAACGAACTCCGGCGGCCTGCTGACGACATTCCTGATGATATCGTTCGACCTGGTGATCGCATCGGGCCTATTCGGCACGCTGACCTATCTGGTCCTGCCGCGGTTCATGACCCGCATTGAACGCGAGCCCTTGCTTCTCGAGGACCTCATCGCACGACGCAAGGAACTTCGGAACGAACTTGTACGAGCGACCGCCGACACGTCCAATCCGAAACTCAAAGAGCTGATCCAGCAGAAGGTCCGCCGGCGATTCCTCGGCCTCGGCTACTTGATGAAGCAGTATTTCAAGCGCGAGGACCTGCAGACGATGCTCGCCGAGGCGAGGAAGGAATTCCGGTCGGCTGCCGATGAGATGAACCGGACCGACGACGCCCGGCTTATGGACGCGGTCGAGAATGCCGCGACCCTCCGCCGCGTTGACGCCCTGATCTACCTGCATCAGGGGCTAAAACTGTGGGTTGCCCCGCACGTGCTTTTCACTGCATTGATGCTCGTGCTGATGGTGATACATATTATTCAGGCCGTTTATTTTAACGTGAGATAGATGCTCTCTAAGGACGTCGGAAATTTTAAGATCGCATTCGCCGGCACGGGCGAGCCGCCAAGGAGTGTCTATAAGGAAGGCATCTTCATCGGCCGTCTCGACACCTGCGAGATATTGCTCGATCACAAGACCGTCTCTCGCATTCATGCCGCGATCAATTTCCGCGACGGTAAATACGTCCTCGTCAACCTGTCGACCTCAAACGTTCTGACGCTGAACGGCCGCCTGCTCGGGCCGGAGAAGGACGACGTCCTCGCCGGCGGTGACACTATTCAGATCGGGCCGTATATCATTAACGCCTCGATCGACGGTCAGGAACTATCGCTCACCATTCAGCAGGCCGCGGTCCGCGATGTCGAGGCAAAGCCGGCCGAGGAACAAAAGCCGCCCGCAGGAATGCCAGACGCCGCCGACGTTCTCAAGGTATTTTGGGAGAAGCGGACTCGTGAGAAAGAAGATTGGGGAACGCGGCTGCGGCCGACAGAAAAGCCAAAGCCCGGCAAGGCGATGTTCAACTGGCGGCCTACGCGTGACCTCAAGCAAACATGGCGCATCGGGCTCTTTGTTTGGGCGTTCCTTATCATCGGCGTTGCGGGCGTTTTCGCGTATTTCCGCTATCCGCAGGTCTATTCGCCCGAACCGCTTTCTAACCCGCATGCTACTGCCGTCGATGGCAGCCCGATCGCAGTAAAGGCAAATGCCAATGCGTGCACGACCTGCCATACGGCGAATGAGCCGCTGGAGAACGCGTGCATTAAATGCCATCAGGGCGAGCAGTTTCACCCGACAAATACCAAGGCACACGAGGACGCGGGCGTAACATGCACTTCCTGTCACAAGGAACATCTCGGTCCCAACTTCCGGCCTGCCGCGGCCGCTATCGCAAGCTGCGCCGAGTGTCACAACGACAGCAACAAACAAACTTACAACGGCAAGACGGTCAGGACGGCACACGGCGGTTCGTACGGTTATCCCGCACAGGATGGCAAGTGGACCTGGAAAGGCGTTTACAGCGAGGTCGCCGACGCGATACCCGAGATCAACAACTCGGCGACCGGCGACAAGGATGAACAGGCGAAGATCAGCCGGCATTTTCATACCATTCATACCGCGCGTCTCAAGACACCGCCTGGACTGACCGGCGATTCGCGCGGCCTGGTTTCATGCTCGACCTGCCACAACGCGTTTGAACCGATCGACCGTGTCACGCCGCGCGAAACCTGCGCCGCTTGCCATACGACAAAAGCCGGCGAGACGGGCCGCGACCAGAGGTTTGGCGTGGGCGGTGCTAACTGTATCTCTTGCCATACACAGCATCCGTACGGCGGCGGACGTTGGAGCGAATTCCTGACGGACGAAGCTCTGAAGCGACGAAAGGACGCGATCGCCGCTAAGATCGCATCGATGAGAGCCCAATGAGAGCCTTTCACATCATTGTCTGCCTTGCCCTTTTGGGGCTGCTGATCTGGATCAACCAGACGCTCGTCACCGATCAGATGACGACATACGGCGGCCTGTCATGGGTCGGCTGGGTCAGTATCCTCGGCATCACGCTGGTCGTGGGCTTTGTCGCCGTTTTTAACGACACTGCTCGTGCCTTCAGCTTCTTCAAGGTACATGAGAACGACAAGCAGACGGGATCGGCCATACGGACGCTGACGCCCGCCGAACTAAAGGAACTCGGCCTCGACAAATACCGCGGCCCGTCGTATCCGCATCCGGTCATCTTCCCCGAGCGCTGCATCGGCTGTCAGGCGTGTGTTGACGCATGCCCGCATGATGTTTTGGCGATCGTTGACGGTACTGCATCGGCCGTGGCCCCTGACCTCTGCATGGAGGATACCGCGTGTCAGGCTGAGTGCCCCGTAAATCCGAAGGCATGCATCATCATCAACACGACAAAGGAGGTTCGTTCGCTGCCGACGCCGACGCGCGACGGAGCGAGCTTTGAGACCAACGTCCCGGGCTGCTATATCATCGGCGACGTTTCCGGCGTTCCGCTGATCAAGAATGCTGTCAAGGAAGGTGCCGACGTCATTGCACGTATCGCCGATGAGTTGAAAGGCTCCGCGCCGGAGCCCAAAGCCGAGTACGACGTAGCCATCATCGGCGTCGGGCCGGGCGGAGCTTCGGCTGCCGCATCAGCCCAGGAGGCCGATCTGCGGTATGTCGCTCTCGAGCAAAACAACATCCTCTCGACCATCGACCTTTACCCAAAGGGCAAGTACATCTTCTTTAAGCCGGACACAAAAGATTGGTTCGGAGGCATTCCGGTCGCGGGCCTCGGGCTCGGCAAGGCGAAGTACGGAGCTGCCGATGGCGGTGACGACGACGCGGTGATCGAGGCGATCGGTCAGCCGCTCAAGGATCTTGTCCATGCCGAGTCGCCGGCACTGCACGCAACACTGATCGGCAAGATACCGCGATCGCTCCGCGACGAACTCTCGCCCCAGCTTGAGGCAAAGATCGAAAAGGAACTCAAGAAACGCATCGTCGGCTTTCTGCGTTCGAAGGGCCAGGGCGACTGGGCCGCTCTTTTTCAAAAGCACATCATTCCCGAGCGCGCCTCGCTCATCGCGGGGTTCCACGCAAGCATCGCGGATCAACTCGAGGCAAAGATACCCGGCGACCAACGCGAGAATATTCTCGCCGTTTGGCTAAGCAGCCTTGCCGACCGCGGCGTTAAGGTAAACGAGAACGAAAGCTGTAAGGCGGTCAACAAGGCCGTTGACGGCGACTATTTTACTGTCGCGACAGAAAGCGGAGCCGAAAAGACGCCGCACACCTATACCGCCCGCAAGGTCGTCATCGCCATCGGACTGCGAGGTGCTCCGAACAAGCTTCGCCTTCCTAACGAGGACCTAAAGATCCATATTGACGGACGCGAAGAGGCAAAGGTGCTCTACGGCCTGTCAAACCCGATGGATTTTCGCGGTCGCCGTATCATCATTGTCGGCGGCGGCAACGTCGCGGTCGAGGCCGCCGTTGACCTCGTCGCTGTCCGCGACGGCTCGTCGATCACGCCCCGAAAACCCGAGGATATGAATCAGGTCACTATGCTGGTTCGCGAATATCTCGCCCCAACGGTAAAATTTGGTAATAAGCTTCAGCTCTATCACTGCGCCGACGAGGGCCTGATAGACCTGAGGTTCGGTGCCGGCGTCAAGGAGATGACCGAGCACGAGGTGGTGATAGAGAACGTCAAGACCAAACAGGCTATCGACACCATTCCAAACGACTATATTTTTGCAATGATCGGCGGCGAGCGGCCAAACCGCTTCCTCGAGTCGATCGGGATCACGATCAAGTAGTAATGAGTAAAGAAAATCTTCTATTCGGTGTTATCGGCCTGTTTTTGGGGGCGATCATCGGATTTATGTTCGCTAACAGTATCAACAAGACGGCTGTTACGTCGGCGCCGGCTTCGACGTCTTCACTGCCGATGACCGGGGCCGCAGGGCCGCTGCCGCCGGGCAGCAATACGATGCCCGCCGATCATCCGCCTATCGGGACCAGCGGCGGCCAAACGGGCGGTGCGGGTGCTATCGCCGAGGTGAGCGCCGCGATCGAGAAAGCTAAGTCGGAACCGCAGAATTACGACGCTCAGATGACCGCCGCCGACCTCTATTACCAGATCCAGCGATTTGAGGAAGCCGCGAAATTCTATGAGGCGGCCGTCAAGCTAAAATCGGAGAGCACCGAACCGCTCGTAAAACTGGGCAACGCACTCTTTGATGCAGAGAAATATTCCGAGGCTGAAAAGTGGTACACACAGGCACTCGAGAAAGACCCTAAGAACATCACTGTGCGCACCGATCTCGGGCTGACCTTTTACCTTCGCGAGCCGCGTGACATTCCATCCGCGATCAAGGAATACGAAAAGTCGCTCGCCATCGATCCGAACCACGAGATCACACTCCAGAACATGGCGCTCGCTTATCGCGATGCCAACGACACAGCGAACCTGCAAAAGACCATCGCCAAGCTCAAAGCAGTAAACCCAAAGAACCCAGCATTGCCGCAGCTCGAGGGCAAGTCACCGAACCCGTAACTGCCCCATTCAGTCGAAATTCCCGGGCCCGCATTCGTGGGCCTTATTTTTTGCGCAATTTATCGGCATTATGCGACAAAGTCGGAACTTTGGTATTCCCATCACGAGAATGATCTGCTAGCATTCCCCGGCCGTGGTGCGCTTTCGTGTCTTCAGCGCAGAAAGCAAGCCGGGCCCAGAGTTGCAAAAGCCCGCGCATACCGGGGCCCCCGCCGCGGCATCCGCGAGCGGGGTGGGGATAAGGGCGGTAGCGAACCGCTGCACTGTAATAACGACGGGCTCAGATCTTTGACAATCGAAAAAGAGTGGCGAGTCGCGAGCTTGGGCCTTTGGGCTGTCCTGACATTG
>CAZJFB010000010.1:0-54596 GCA_964545145.1 uncultured Chloracidobacterium sp.
GATCATGGAATTTGTAATTGAGATCAAAAACCTCACAAAGGACTACGAGACCGGATTTCTCAAAAAGAAACGCGTCCGGGCTCTCGACGATCTGACCCTGAATGTACGCCCGGGACAGATATTCGGCTTTTTGGGCGGTAACGGTGCGGGAAAAACGACAACGATCAAGACACTGATGCGGCTTCAGTTCCCCACCGCCGGCTCGGCGAGAATACTGGGCCGCGACATCGCGGACGTCGAAATGCATCGAAGGATCGGCTATTGTCCCGAGAATCCTTACTTTTACGATTATTTGTCGGCGACCGAGCTGATGGACTACTTCGGGCGGCTTTTCGGCTACGACGCTGAGAAACGCGGTGCCAGGGCCAGCGAATTGCTCACTGCGGTCGGGCTCGCAGAGAAAGACCGCAAAAAGCAGCTTCGCAAGTTCTCAAAGGGCATGCTCCAGCGTGTCGGGCTTGCCCAATCGCTGATAAACGATCCTGAGGTCGTTTTTCTCGATGAACCGATGTCGGGTCTCGACCCGGTTGGCCGACGCGAGATACGCGAGCTGATCGCCGGACTGCGTGACAAAGGCAAGACCGTCTTTATGTCAACACACATTCTTTCGGATATCGAGGCCCTTTGCGATGAGGTCGCGATCCTACGAGCCGGCAAACTCGCTGCCGCGGGCAAACTGGACGAACTATTGACCTCAGACGACGCGACGAGGGCATTAGAGATCAATGTTCAGGGGGTGGAGTTTGATGCGATACGCGAGCAAGTGGAGTTCATCGCCGGGGCGTCGATCCAGCCCAAACCCAACGGGGCGAATATTCAGGTGATCGACGAATCTGACATCGAAGCCGTACTTCAGATCACTCGGGCCGCGGGGGGCCGTCTGGCGTCGATCCAGCCGGTAAAACAGTCTCTTGAGGAATTGTTTGTTAAAGAGACGTCGGCCAAAGTGCCGAGCGAAAGCTAGGTCCCGCAAGATCGATCATTTCGCTCTTATCGCCGTAACCTTCCAGCGAATATTCGCACGATCGTCATCCCTGTTAAACCCGTCGAACGTCAGCGTAACGGGAATTGTCTCGTCCGGGCCGAGTGTTGCCTGCTGCACAGGTACGACCAGGATCTTTCGTTCGCGGAGGACCTCGTTAAATTGGGTAACGACTGCGGCCTTCACCTCAAGAATATCTATGGTCCTGGTGCCTTTGTTTCGAATATTCCCGTGAATGAACATCGAGATCTTGCCCGTCGCCATTGGCGATTGGACCGTTTTGGGGTCAGTCGAGATTATGATGTCCTTATTCAGATCGGCATATTCCGGAGTTCCCTCTTTGAACGAACCCGCAAGGATCTGTGCCGTCTGATCCTCGATCGACGGCCTGAACGAGAGCACCCAGATCACCACGCCGATCGCGGCTGCTCCCAACAGCAAAGCCGCGATAAAGACCTTGTTGACGCCGCGTTTCTTTTCGACGGGCTTGAAGATGTCTTCCATTCTTTCCATATCTTACCTCAGTCACGACGAAGTCACTAAATTCTGCGGGCCCACCAATCTGTTGCATATATAATACTCTTGACCGCACTCGCAACTGTCTGATAGAGTGTCTTTCCGCGTATTTTCGCGAAAAGCCCGTAAATACGGTGTGGGAAAAACGTGGGACGCGGGACAAGGGACAGAAAACTCGGCAGATCGGGCCCGTCGCCCCGCCATTTAGACGCCGGTTTTTGCCAAAGGTTCCCGGCGGAGTATGATTTGTTCTGAGCCACGACAGATGAACAAAAACGACGCAAATAGCGAACAGACGGCAACGTACGTCGAGGCAGCCCTGCCTGTTCCCCTGCGGCGCGTCTTCACCTACCGCGTTCCTGAGAAGTTTCGCGGCTCGATCAGGCTCGGGACGCGGGTCAAACTTCCGTTCGGGAAGCGTGAAATGACCGGATACGCGGTCGGGCTTCACGCCGAGCTGCCGCCCGATGTTGATATTGATGAGTCAAAGATAAAAGAGATCATCGAGGTCTCGGACGACGAACCGCTAATTACGCCGGAGATCCTCAAGCTGACGCAGTGGACGGCAGATTACTATTCGTCATTTTGGGGCGAAATGCTCAAGGCATCGCTTCCGGCTGGAATAAATACTGAAAAAGTCCGTCCTAAGCGGAGAAAGGCGGTCCGGCTTATGGCGGCCGCAGGCAGCTCAGCCGCCACTGATAAACCGCTCACAGAGCCGCAGCAAAAGATCGTCGATCTTCTCATGGCAAACGGTGGCGAAATGCCTTTTACAGAGGTACTTGCAAGAGCAGACGTAGGAGCCTCGCCGATCAATACGCTTGCTAAACGCGGCCTGCTCGAGATCTATGTCGAGGACGTGCATCGCGATCCGCTCGGCAAGGCATCCATACCGGCCCGCGAGGACTTTGCGCTCGCCGCCGAGCAGCAATGGGCACTCGATTCGATCACAACAGCCTTGAGCGACGACGGTAAGTTCAAGGCATTTCTACTTCACGGCGTGACGGGCAGCGGAAAGACGGAGGTCTATATTCGAGCAATGCAGATCGCGTTGAAGCATGGCCGGTCCGCCGCCATGTTAGTTCCCGAGATCGCACTTACGCCGGTGTTCTCGCGGCGGCTCCGATCCGTATTTGGGTCCGAGGTCGCCATCCTGCATTCAAATCTCTCGGCTGGCGAAAGATACGACGAATGGCGCCGGATCCGCCGCGGCGATGCACGGATCGCGATCGGAACGCGTTCGGCAGTCTTTGCTCCGCTTGAGAATATCGGCCTGATCATCGTCGATGAAGAACACGACCCGTCCTACCGGCAGCACGAATCGCCATTTTACAACGCCCGTGATGTGGCCGTAATGCGAGCAAATCTCGCCGGTGCTGTTGTTGTACTCGGTTCGGCAACACCTGCGATGGAGTCCTTCTACAACGCTCAGGCCGGCAAATACACATATCTTCATCTTCCCGAACGCATCGGCGGCCGCTCGATGGCCGACGCGAAGCTGATCGACATGCGTGAGGTTTTCAAGGCAGCAGGTAAGGACGTTGCGATCTCGCCTGAGATGGTCGAGGCGATCCGACAAACGCACGCCAAAGGGGACCAAATCATCATTCTTCTTAACAGACGCGGGTTTTCACAGTTCGTTCTGTGCAGGACCTGCGGAGAGACTATCAAGTGTAAGAACTGCGACATAACACTGACATTTCACCGAAACAATAACAGCCTGATCTGTCACTACTGCAATTACCGCGAGGCCTCTCCCAGAAAGTGCCCGCATTGTGAAAGTGAGTATCTCTATTTTGTCGGAGAAGGTACTGAGAACATCGCGGAGCAGCTGGCCAAGAAGTTCCCCGAGCTTCGAATTGCCCGCGTTGATCGCGATACGATGGCTCATAAAGGCGAACTCGACCAAGTCCTGCTTGATTTCGAGGCGGGCCGGCTCGACATGCTTGTCGGGACGCAGATGATCTCAAAGGGACACGATTTCCCAAATGTGACACTGGTCGGCGTGCTCGGCATTGATATTGGCCTCGGTTTGCCTGATCTAAGGTCGGCTGAAAGGACGTTTCAACTGATAACACAGGTCGCGGGCCGCTCAGGCCGCGGTGATAAGCCGGGCCGCGTTCTGATCCAAACTTACTATCCTGAGCATTACGCCTTAAGGCATGCGGTCAAACAGGATTACGAGGGATTCTATCGAGAGGAGATCAAATACCGCGAACGTATGGCATATCCGCCGTTTTTCGTCCTCGCCAGCATAATGATCAGGCATCGTGATCACGCATTTGCCATGCGAAACGCAAATACGCTCCGGCGAGCTCTCGACGCCGCCAATCACGCAAAGCACGCTCGCATCCTCGGTCCCGCGCCCGCGTCGCTGACAAGGTTAAAGAACGAATTTCGGATACAGATCATCCTCAAGGGCAAAACACGCCGCAGCCTCAGGGAACTGCTCGACATCTCTCTCGCCGACGCCGAGCATCAGGGCTGCGACCTGAGGACAGTTTATGTCGAGATCGATCCTGTGAATCTTATGTAGGCTTCTCTCAATGAACAGCCTTGGAACTCAGCTTTTCCGTTCGCAATTTGACCTGAGCGTAAACCTCGGCCAACGAGAGCTTGCACGTGATCGAGTCAAGGCCGATCACGTCGTCGCGCTCGTCGTAAATGCGGTAGATCCATTGCTTGGCATTTTGTCGGGAGTAGTGTTCGATCCGCATCTCGCTCTTGTTGACAAGGAGAATGTCCTTGATCCCCGGGATCGAAAGGAACCCTTCGAGCTTTTGCGTACGCTCGGTCGAATGAGAGAACTGGGAATATATCTCAACGACGACGGTGGGATTTTGAAGAATATCGGCGGATTCAGACGTAAAGACCGGCTCGCCGCTGACGACCACAACGTCAGGAAAACAGATGGTGTTCTTTGCCATTTGCACCTGGATCGATCCGGCGTAGATCTCAGTCCCGCTACGCTGAATACGGCTGCCGAGTGCCGTCGTGAAGTTTGTCGCGATAAGGTTATGCCAGCGGTCGGCCCTGGGTTTGGCTACAATGCTGCCGTCAAGCAGTTCAAATTTGCCGATCTCTCTTTGTCCGGTAGGTTGGGAGGATCTGGTAGTTTTGGCGACGGATTCGACTGATGCATCGTGGTTCATTTTCGGTACTACTCCTGTGAAGATGAAAATACTGCCGGGAGAGGGGCTGCAAAATAGGTTGAATTTTGCGTGGACGAAAATTGTCTGTTAAAACTAGTGTGACACGTCAGCCGTTACAATTTCAAGATAATTGATGAAACTAAGCGATCTAGCTACAAGAACAGGCTCCGAGATAGAGCGAGGCTCGCCCGACCTCGAGATAAGCTCCACGGCCGGACTCGATATCGCGGGTGAAGGGGACATTTCCTTTCTCGCAAACCCGAAATACACGCCGCAAGTCGCCACGACCGAGGCGTCAGCGATATTTCTGAGCGTCGGCGTTGAAGTGCCTCGAGAGGACATTGCGATACTCAGATCAAAGGACGCCTATGTATCGTACACGCTCGCGATGCGGCTGTTCTTCCCCGGGCCCGAGCTTCGTCCGTACATCCATCCGACCGCCGTGATCGATCCAACGGCGACGGTCGCTGAGGCGGTTGAGATCCATGCCAATGTCGTGATCGGACGGAACGCGTCGATCGCCTCAGGCGTCCGCATCATGCCGAACGTGACGATCTACGATGGCGTTTCGGTTGATGTGAATTCCACGATCCACTCCGGTGTCTCGATCCGTGAGAACTGTGTGATCGGCCGCAACTGTATCATTCACAACAATTCCACGATCGGCTCAGACGGTTTTGGATATGCCAAGACCGAAGACAGGACCTGGCTTAAGATACCCCAAACGGGCCGGGTCGTGCTCGAGGACGACGTTGAGATCGGTGCAAACACGGCGATCGATTGTGCTTCCGTCGGCGAAACCCGCATCAAGCGCGGTGCCAAGATAGATAATCTTGTCCAGATCGGACACTCATGCACCATCGACGAAGACGCGTTGATCTGTTCGCAAACCGGACTCGCCGGCAGCTCGCATATCGGCAAACGAGTCATCCTTACTGGACAGGTAGGCATCGCGGGACATCTCAAGGTCGGAGACGACGTCGTAATTACTGCCAAATCCGCGACCTCGCACGATGTCGAACCGGGCAAGGTTATCTCCGGGATCCCTGCGTTCGACAATCGTGAATGGCTGAGGTCGACCGCGGCATTTCGCAAACTGGGCGAAATGGCGTCGAGGCTGCGAAAGCTGGAGAACCGCGTCTTTGGCTCGGATGACTGACCATGCAAAAGCGTGAAAAGATAATCATCGTCTTGTGTGCGATCGCGACCGTGTCGGCAGGAACTCTGCACTACGCTCACGCAAACGCGGTACTAGCCTTCGCCGTGACCGCGGCCGCACTTGCACTTCTCGCTGTCATCGTCGGCGACGCTACCGAGCAGCTTGGGAGCCGTCTCGGGCCCGGGGCAACGGGCATTCTCCAATCCGGTCTAGGAAATCTGCCTGAGTTGTTCGTGTGCATCTTCGCCCTTCGAGCCGGGCTGGACCAGGTCGTAAAGGCGGCACTGATCGGTTCGATCCTCGGTAATTCGCTGCTTGTGCTCGGCGTGGCGTTATTCCTCGGAGGTCTGAAAAACGGGACTCAGCGGTTCAAGACCGAACCTCCGAAAATGATCGTTGCTTTGATGCTGCTCGCGTTTGCCGCATTGATCGTGCCCACATTGGCAAAGGAGCTTCACACTCCTGCGGAACCGCACATCGGCCAACTGGATGTTGTTCTGGCAATGGTGCTGCTAACATTATTGGGCGCAAGCATTTACTTCTCGGTAAAAGGCGATCCGGCCGTGGCACCGGACCCGGGTAGCGTGAGCCACGTGCTTTGGCCGATGAAGCTAACGGTCATCGTTCTTGCCCTGGCAGGTGTCGGAGCCGCGTTCGTGTCAGACTGGTTCGTCGAGGCTCTGCAGCCCGCGATGGCCAGCCTTGGAATATCTGAGGCTTTTGCCGGACTTGTAGTAGTGGCAATAGCCGGCAACGCGATCGAGAATCTGGTCGGCATTCAACTCGCGTGGAAGAACCAAGCTGATTACGCGGTAAGCGTTATACTAAACAGCTCGTTGCAAATAGCCCTCGGCCTGTTCCCGATCCTGGTCCTGTTGTCTTACGTTCTGGGAGGAGCTGTCTTAACATTCGTTTTGTCGCCCCTGCTTGTTGCGGCTCTCGCCCTCGCGGTTATAGTCAGCGCTTTTATCATTTATGACGGAGAATCGATCTGGCTCGAGGGACTCGCTTTGGTTGGCCTTTATTGCATAATAGCCGCATCATTTTGGTGGGGATGATCGATAGCAAATAACTGGAGCATCTTATGGGAACGTCAAATTCTGGCTACGACATCACGCCTCTGGGTAAAGACAGTATTGAGCGGCTCGCTCAGGACCTTAACGAAGAGGAGTACAGGATCTTGCTCGATCACGGTACCGAACCGCCCTTTTGCGGAACGCTGCTCGACAACAAGCTCGACGGAGTTTATGCGTGCAGGTTGTGCGGGCTGCCGCTGTTTGATTCGAAGAAGAAGTTCAATTCGGGCACGGGTTGGCCGTCATTCTATGCGCCGTTTGACAAAGAACATCTGCAAAACATTGAGGATAACAGTTTCGGAATGCGACGCATCGAGATCCGTTGTGCCCGCTGCGGCGGTCATCAGGGCCACGTCTTCCCGGACGGTCCGCCTCCTACCGGCATGCGATATTGTTTGAATTCTGCCTCGCTTGAGTTCTTTGAAGACGGTGAAGACATCCCGCAAAAAGGCTAAGACCTAGCCGAGATTTTGAACGATCTCGTTGCGAAGGCCCGAGAAATACGCCGCTCCCCACACGGGCGTTCTCTGGTAATAGGCCAGTCTGCCTGAAGCCATATCGTAAACCACCGGCATCTCATTCGCGGCCCAATGCTTAGGCGGATCGTTCTGCTCGATCATGTTGTTAAGCTGCGGGTCAAGCCCTTCGGTCAGGACGACCGGAAAGCAAAAGACGCACATAAAGAACCCATTCGGCAACGGCGTCGATTTGTTTGAATTCGCAAAATTGAAAGCTGCCGCAGAGTAGCTAAGAAGGGTGCTTTGATCTAACTTCTCTATCTCGACAAATGTGAAGACGCGGTCCACCATTCCGAATTTTGAGATCTCAAAACCCGACTTTTGGACCGCGAACTTAATTCCCAAGGGCTGGTAACTCGCAGGATCAAGCTGCCGATAGCCATTAGCGGTCAGCCTCTCCGAGACTTTCTGAAGCCACGGCCCCGTATTCATCATCGCGGCACACACCTCTGTAAGCTACTGCATTTTTCGATCCTTGAAACTGTCGAACAACTCCGTGTGCCGGCTGGTCAACGGGATCATGCGACCGCCTATAAACATGTATTTGATATTGGTCCTTGGCTCAAGTATGTTGCCGTCCGCCACCACAACATTCGCGATCTTACCGACTTCGAGCGAGCCCATTTTGTCGCCTAGCCCAAGGATCTCGGCCGGAAACAGCGTAACCGACTTCAATGCATCTTCTTTCGACAGCCCAAAAGCACCCGCCAAACCAGCGTGATAAGGCAGATCACGTGTTTCCGGTCCCCAATCTCCTGTGGAGATACAAAACTTGATCCCCGCGGCCAGCATCTTAGATGGGGCTTCGAATAACATATCGTAAGCGTCGTCATCGCGTACCGGTAATGCGTAGATATTAGTGTAAATGACCGGAATATTGTTCTTCTTAAGGTCATCGGCTGCTTTCCATGCCTCTTGCCCTCCAAGAATGATGCCCTTGACCTTCATATCGGCAACGAATTTCGCAACAGCCCGAATGTCACGGTCACGTTCCGCGGTAAAAATGATCGGCTTTTCGCCGCGAATATACGGCGTCATGGCCTCGAGCTTAAGATCGACAGGTACGAATGGCAGTGCCTTATCCCTGGCATGAGCCTCACGCGCCTTGTTATAGGCATCGGCGTTGCGAAAGGCCTTCTTAAGATCCTCAACAGCCTGATCCCTGCGTTGGATCGCCTGATTAAGATCGCCGGCTTGCTGCTGGCCAAATCCGCCTCCTCCGAATCCGCCTCCGCCGGCGACCCGCGGAAAGTTGATCATAAGCCCAAAGGATCTAATAACCACCATCTCATCGGGCGTGGCCCCGTTAAGATTGATCACGGCTGCCTGCCCGGAAATAATCCCGCCCTGAGGGGCTGAAAGTACAGTGGTGATTCCATTCACACGAGTGACGTTGATATGAGCCGAATGAGGATGAATTCCCTTGATCGCCAATGTATTGGCGTTCATAGTTCCAACTTCGGTAAGGTCCACTGAACCGGGAAGGCCCTGGGTGATCTCTGCAAGTCCCATATTCGTACCTGCATCAATCATTCCAGGAAAAACGCTCAGCCCTTTGCCATCGATCCGCTCAGCACCTGAAGGGATCGACACTGCGGTACCGAGCGCGGCGATCTTGCCGTTCTGAATAACGATGGTCCCGTTCTCGATCGCAGCGCCAGAGACGGTCACGATCCGAGCACCAACGATGGCAAATGTGCCGGCCTTTCCTGTTTGATTCTGCTGAGAACCATCATTCTGCCCTGCTCCAATGATCGGAGCCATCACAAGCATCGCAACCAGGAACAACAAATTCGACTTCTTGAACATAGAAACATGTCTCATTAGCGGTTACCTCCGTCCAGCACGTGCTCTGCGTCGTCACGGTCACCGCGGCGACGGTCGGTAGGTATTCGCGGCGGCCCGCCGCCGGTTGCGGGAGCCCGATTGACGTCAAGCTTTTCCAAAGCCTCTCGTTCTTTGGCCATGTCCGTCCTCATCTGAGCATCCTTAGCCCGATCAAATAACATCTCTCCGTCCACAAAAGTTGACTCAACCCGGGAGAACACGTCAAACGGGTGAGTCGTCCAGATCACAAGGTCGGCGTCCTTGCCTACTTCGACCGAGCCCGTCCGCTTATCGATGCCGAGTTGCTTAGCCGGATTAATGGTGATCATTTGCAGCGCGTCCTGCTCTGGCACGCCGCCGTACTTCATGACCTTGGCGGCATCGAGATTCAGCCGTCGCATGCGCTCGTCCGAATCCGAGTTGATCGATACCACAACACCGTTCTTCCAAAGAATATATGCGTTGTAAGGTATCGCATCGTACGCCTCAAGCTTATAGCCCCAGCTGTCCGTGAAGATCGACACGCCCGTTCCACGTTTCGCGATCTCGGGAGCGATCTTATACGCCTCGAGGCCGTGCTGTAGCGTCGCGACCTTAAAACCGAATTCATCGGCCAGGAGCATCAAGTTAAGATGCTCGTCCGACCGGTAACCGTGGGCATGGACCAGGCGTTTCCCTTCGAGGATCTCCACGAGCGGCTCTAGTTCGAGGTCCTTTCGCGGTGGTACACGTGTCTTTCCGGCTTTGAAATCGTCAAGAGACTGCTTGTAATCCTTCGCACGGCGGAAGGCATCACGCATTGTCTCTATCACACCCTGTCGGGTCCTCGGATAACGCAGAGTCTGCCCTGGCCGCAAGGTTACATTGGACTGCCTAACGTTCTCGCCCATTGCAAACTTGATTCCCGGCGGGGCGTCAGCGACTAGATAATCTTCGACCGGATGTCCCCATTTGAATTTGACAGTTGAGTTTTGACCACCGATCGAATTGGCCGAACCATGGAGGAGGTTTGCTGCCGTAACTCCGCCGGCTAGGGCACGATAGATAGCTATATCGTGGGGGTTCAGCACGTCGTTTGTTCGCGTCATGGAAGTCACTGAGAAAGACCCCTCGTTTAGAGCATCGATCATTGTATGCGAATGACAATCGATGATCCCCGGAGTAACGTATTTACCTGTCGCATCGATAGTTCGAGTGCCGGCAGGAGCCGCGAGATTCTTCCCGATCCGTGCGATCTTGCCGTTCTGGACAAGAATATCCGTCCCCTCAAGGGTGCCTTTTGTTGCGGTCAGCACTGTCGCGTTCTTAATTAGAACGTCCGTTTTCGACTGGCCGAGGACCAATGCTGGCGAAATAGTCAGCATCGAGATCATTACTAGGAAAACCGTTATCTTTCGCATTTCTTTTCCCTGATTAAGCTTTTTGGTGTTTCTATTTTCAACCATTATGGATTCTTTGTACCCGAGAACGGGATCGTTCCGAGAGGTGACTCGATCGATCCGCTGATCTGGCTTCCGTTTACGGTGCCATGGGCCGTGATCTCGACCGGAGAGCCGCCGTAGTTGACCGTCGCAGCAAAGCTGAAGCCGTCAGGCGAAACTTTGCCGTCGCGAAGAGGCGTCGTGCCGAGCTCGGAGACCATTGTTCCCGTGATAGTCGAACCGGATTGCGTGAAATTCAGCGTCGCTCCGAGGGGCGAGCCGGGCACATCGATCGTTATCGTATATGCACCCGCAACGTTCGGTCCAGTCGGGGTCGCCGTCGGCTGCGGCTGTCCGCTCCCCGTCCCATTTCCGCGTCCGCCGCCTGCCTGCCTGGGAGGCTCTTTCATTTCGAATACTTTACCGTCTACTATCACTTGAGGTACAAATTTGTCCCTGCCAAAAAGATCGCCCTTTACGATAGTAAGATTTGCGATCTTGCCGGGCTCGATGGAGCCGAGTCGGTCCGCGACCCCGAGGATCTCAGCCGTCCCAAGCGTCATAGCTCTGATCGCAGCGTCACGGCTCAAGCCGTTCTCCACGGTCTTTCCAGCGTTCGCAAAAAACTCGCTAAGCGTCGTCGCACCACCCGATTGAAAGGCGAACTTGACTCCGGCGGCAGCAAGCTTCGCCACCCCCTTGGGAGTATCCGCTCGATTTCTAAGCGTCTCGAGCGGCTCTGGATCCGCTTCCGCCGAGGTTGCAGTAGTCCGTTTCGGGAAGTTGAGCGAAAGCAGAACCGTAACATTATTCGCCTTCAGACGGTCGGCAACTTTCCAAGCATCCTGTCCACCGGCGATCATTCCATTCAGTTTGAACTCTTTTATCAGACCTAACGCACGCCCGATCGCGTTCTCGTCATTCGCATTAAAAACGACCGGCATTTTGCCGTTGATTACCGGGAACAAGGCTTCCAGCGATTTATCCGAGTCGGGACGCTTCATGCCTTTTGGATTTGCCGCATAAGCCTTCTGCCACTCCTGCAATCGCTGAGCGTCGTAAAGCATCTGTCTCAGTACAGAGAAGGTCCCGAGAAGCGAAACCGGATAGGCTCCGTTGCCAATTGTGACGAACGAGACGTGCTCGGCGACCGGTGATCTGATTATCATCCCGGAAACATTTTCCCCAGCAAGGTTGATCACGGCAGACTGGCCGTTAAAGATGCCTGTACGCCCAACCGATAGCACCGTCGTGAAGCCGGCGGCACGGGCAGCTTCGAATTGCGATTCTCCGGCCCGAATGTCATCGGCGGCCATATCCTCAGGACGAAGCCCGGCAGGATAATTAGAATTTGAACTCGGTTGAGCTGGCGCGGCTGCCGCTGCGGCCGCCTGGCCGCCTCCCCCGCCGCCTGGCCCGACTACAGGGCGTGCCGCTGGAGCCGGAAGGCCGAGGGTAGTGAGTGCATCGAAGAATCCTGGATAAACCGTCAACCCCGCGGCATCGAACACCTGAGCATCCGCCGGTGCCGTTACGCCTGCACCAACCGACTCGATGAGCCCGTTCCGAACAACGATAGTTCCTTTGTCGATCGTCGCGCCTGACACGGTCACTATCTTTGCGTTAGTTATCGCGTAACTTTGGCCATAGACCGCGGTGCACAGAGACAGGCAGATAGCCGCAAGGAGCGGCAAAAGTGGCTTTGATCTCATAACTTTTAGCTCAATTTGTAACTGCTTTGAATTTTTTGATACGGAGAGAATACAAAAAAAGTTTCGCGCTGGCAAAAGCCATTGCGAAACTTTGAAATTACCATCGTTCAGCGCTGATCAGTTGCGTTCTATACGAGCAATGAAACATCCGGCCTCTGCGTTTCTAATGTGCAGAAAATCGACAGCCGGCTCCTCAAACAGTTTACTGATCTGCGTGTCTTCAGATTCGTCGACCACGCGGACTCTCGACCGCAGCATTCCATCACTGTCAAACGCCTCCAGGTACATCGGCAGTCCGCGAATTCCCTGCGGAAACGAGGTCCCGATAAAACGCTCACACTCCTCAGAATGAATGAACACGGGCCCGGGCTGAGGAAGGTCAAGTATCCCTTCGACCGGATTGTATGTAAACGAGGTCCGGTCTTCATTGCCTTCATCAAACGTGTGCAGACAGCTTCTGCAAGGTCCATATCCATTGGCAACCGACGTGAACGCGGGCAAGCTGCGATACTGAGGCGAGACCAATTCGCTTCGAACCGTGCTCGAAATATTCTCTGAAATTCCCTTTACAATAAAACTCATGATTCCCTCCTATACAGCTTTTTCGTTTTCCAAAAGCCGCTTCTTTCTTTCAACGCCCCATCGGTAACCGCTTAGTTTTCCATCACTTGCTACGACACGGTGACACGGGATCACCATTGCAACGCGATTCTTCGCACATGCTTGAGCGACCGCCCGGACCTTTTTCTTGTCTCCGATAGCCTCGGCAACCTCGCTGTACGAACGCGTTTCGCCGTACGGTATCTTCCGCAGGAAGTCCCAAACCTGAAGCTGAAACGCCGTTGCCTGAAGGTCGAGCGGCAGCACAAGACGTTTGTTTTTGCCAGCAAGATACTTGAGGATCGCATCGACCGCGTTCTTCAGGTCTTTGTCGTCCGCCGAGATCTCAGCGTTCGGATATTCTTCATTCAGAGCCTCGCGCATCGCATCTGTGTCGTCACCAAACGTCACGCTGCAAATGCCGCGCTTCGTCCTCGCCACTAGCAGCTTCCCAAGCTCACAATCCGTGATCACGTAGTTAATATTCATTCCTTTCCCGCCTTTTTTATAGACTGCCGGCGTCATACCGAGTTTGGCCGCCGCCTTTTCATATAATCGGCTACTCGATCCGTAACCTGCTTCATACATTGCAGTTACGACATCGCTGCCGCTGCGCAGTTCATCCTTGAACTTCTCCATTCTTTTTGCCTCCGCGTATTTTTTCGGACTCACGCCGATGATCTCTTTGAACGTTCGTTGAAAGTGATATGCGCTCATTCCGACCTCACTGCTCACGTCTTCAAGCGACATTTCGGTGTCTTCGCTGATCAATTCGATCGCCTTGAGGACCGTCTCTACCTGCGGATCGGTGCGGTCGATCTGCTTTGGACGGCATTTGAGACATGCTCGGAATCCGCTCAATTCCGCACGCTCGGCGGCCTCAAAAAACTCGACATTTTCGCGTTTCGCGGGCCTCGCCGTGCACGAAGGCCGGCAGAAAATTCCGGTTGTCTTGACCGCAAAGACAAAAGCTCCGTCAAACCTCGCGTCCCGCTCCTGTACCGCTCTCCAAAAGACTTCCGTTTCCATGTTTCCGAGTTTATTCGCTTGTCCGACTGAAATCTATCCGATAATTGCGGTAGAATTTTTTTATGAACTCGATCGTTTTGTTCGACGGCGTCTGCAATTTTTGCAACGGCTCGGTCAATTTCATAATTCGAAACGATCCTGAAAAACGGTTCAAGTTCGCAGCATTGCAGTCAGAGACTGGGCAGGAATTGAGGGCAAAATACGGCATCGGCGACGACGTCGATTCGATCGTGCTTATCGAGAACGACAAAGCGTATACGCACTCGACCGCAGCCTTGCGGATCGCGAAAACGCTCGGCGGGATCTGGTCTCTAGGCTACGTCGGCATCATCGTTCCAGCGTTCATTAGAGACTTTCTGTATCGGAAATTCGCCGAGAATCGTTATCGGCTCTTCGGCCGTCAGGACGCGTGCATGCTGCCGACGCCAGACGTTAGAGACAGGTTTCTTTCATGAGTTTTTCACTCGACATCCTCGAATACGCCAAGCTCCTCGAGCTTGTCAGCCGGCATGCCCAAACGCCGATGGGCGTCGACCGTTTTGCGCTTTTGCGGCCGCTAACCAACCGCCGCGAGCTCGCCGCCGCTCTTGCCGCGATCTCGGAGACCATCTCTCTCAACGAAGAAAAGCAAGTCTCGTGGTCATTCAGCGGGCTTGAAGATCCGTCCGACGCGGTTGCGATCCTTAAGATCCAAAATGCCGCCCTTGAGCCCGGCCGTATGCTCGAAATCTCTCGCGTTTGTACTCAGGCTCTGTTTGCCAGATCGTCGCTTCAGCCTGAAAAGGAATTCGCACCTACGCTTTGGCAGATCGTCGAGCATATCCCGCCGACGCTGCTCGCAGCTATCGATCAGATCAACAAAAAGCTTTTACCAGGCGGCGAGATCGACGATTCTGCCTCACCCGAACTAGCAAAGCTCCGCCGAGAGATCAGTGCTCAAAAAGCACGTCTGACCAAATCGCTCGAGTCCGCGATGCGTCACGCCGGTGCGGCGATCCAGGATGAGATCGTCACCGTTCGAAACGATCGCTTTGTGATACCGGTAAAGACCGACTTTCGCGGCAAAGTCACAGGCGTCGCTCACGGATTTTCGTCCAGCGGCCAAACCGTCTATGTTGAGCCATTAGAAGCGATCGAGGCCAACAACGAACTCCAAAATCTCAAAGGCAAAGAGGAACGCGAGGTTGCGAGAATTCTGTTCGACCTGACCGAACGCCTTCGCGAACAGCTTCCCGCCGTCGAAGCCGCCGTCGATGCTGTTGCCGAACTCGACTTTATTAAGGCAAAGGTTGAATTCGCCCGCAAATTCCGGGCGGTCGTGCCGGAAATAAACGACGACGAAACGCTTGATCTCGTCGAAGCGAGACATCCACTGCTCGAAGAAAGTCTCCGTCAAAGCTCCGCTCCGTATGAAGGAGGGGTGGCCGTCGCTTCGGCGGACGGGGTGGTTCTCTCTTCCGAAATCGTTCCATCAAGTTTCACCCTGACTCGCAACCGCTCCGTCATGATCATCTCGGGTGCCAACGCGGGCGGTAAGACCGTTGTACTCAAGACCGCCGGATTGCTCAGCTTAATGGCGATCTCAGGCCTTCCGGTTCCCGCAAAAGAAGCCAAAATTCCCTTCTATCGCTCGGTCCTTGCCGATATCGGAGATCACCAGTCACTCTCGGCAAATCTCTCTACCTTTTCGTCGCACATGTCGAACATCGCCGAAATGATCCGCGAATGTCAGCCTCCGTCGCTCGTCCTACTCGACGAAGCCGGAACCGGCACCGACCCCGAAGAAGGCTCGGCCCTCGGCGTCGCGATCGTCGATCATTTCCGCACGAAAGGTGCACAGGTCATTGCTTCGACGCATTATCGCGGGCTGAAAATGTACGCCGCAAATGACGAGAGCGTAGTAAATGCTTCGGTCGAATTCGACGAGAAGACGCTCCAACCGACTTACAAGCTGCTGATCGGCCTCGCCGGAGCCTCGTCCGGCATTGAGATCGCACGACGATTCGGCATCGACCAGGAAGTGATCGAAGCCGCACGAGGACACCTCGATATATCTGCACAAGACGCTGAAAACTATCTCAAAAAGCTTCAGACCGAGACCAAGATCGCAACCGACCTTCGCATCGCACTCGAAGAGGAACGCGAGGCCGTCGCGATGAAGTACGCCGGCCTCGAGGTCGAGGCGGTCAAAAAAGAAAAGGCTCGCCAAAAGGAATTTGAGGGCACGCTCGCAAACGCCATCGACGAATTCGATCGCCAGTCAAAGGCGTTCATGCAGACGCTCGAGGACAAAGCACTCAAAAACAAGCTCGAAAAAGAACGCCAGACGCGAAAGGCCGAGTTGAACCGAGCCGTCATTCAAAAAGTTTCAACCGCAGAGACGCAGAGGCGCGGAGTCAAAGAGGCGGAAACACGACCGGTAGGGAGTGTGCCAAACCACGAATTGCAGATCGGCTCTAGGGTCATCACTTCCTTCGGCAACATCGGCACGATCGAACGGATGGACAAAGAGGTAGCCGAGGTGCTCGTCGGCGGCATGCGCCTTCGCGAAAAGATCGCGAATCTGCAGTTGTCAGAACCCCCTGCGTCAGCGGGCCGCCAGAAAGCAGGAGCAGCATCGACGTCCCGGCATAAGGGGAGCACGGGCGGCGTGGACCTCGCCCGCGGCATCGACGGCTACGAAAGCCCGGCCGAACTAAACCTCATCGGCAAGACCACCGCCGACGCCGAGTACGAGCTGGACCGCTTCATCGACGAATCGTACATGGCGCGCCTGCCTTGCGTGCGCATAATTCACGGCTTTGGTACCGGCGCCTTGAAGAATTACGTTCACCATTTCCTGAAGAACAGCGACCTCGTCGAGCGGTTCGAATTCGCTCCGTCGAATCAGGGTGGCCACGGCGCTACAATGGCTGAACTCCGGTCTTAACGAATGCTCTATCCGCAGTATTTCATCGACGATCTGAAAAACCGTGCCGATCTGGTGCGGATAATACAGCCGTATGCGGCGGATCTGAAGAAGAAAGGGGCGAACTGGATGGCTTGCTGTCCGTTCCATCAGGAGAAAACGCCGTCCTTCTCGGTGAATCCGTCGAAAGGGTTTTACAAGTGCTTCGGCTGCGGCAAGGGCGGCACGGCGTTCAATTTCCTGATGGAAATGGAGGGACTAAACTTCCCTGAGGCTGTGAAACGTGTCGCCGAGATCAGCGGCGTGATGCTGCCCGAGCCGATCGACGACGAATCTTACGAACGCGGCAAGAAGAAACGCGAGGAGAAAAAGCAGCGCGCCGATCAGGTCATCGAGCTTAATCAGGTCGCTCTTGAATTCTGGGAAAAGGAGCTACAAGGCAAGAGCAAAAAGGCTAAAGAAGCCAGAGCGTATCTCGAGCAACGCGGAATTTCCGAGGACGTTCAGAAACAATTTCGCATCGGATTTTCGCCCGACAGCTGGGACGGATTGCTGAGTGTGCTGCGTGATTTCGGTGCCAACGACAAGCTCATTGAGCAGTCAGGCCTCGTCTCGGTAAACGAAGAGAAAGACAGGGTTTACGACCGTTTTCGAGGCCGCATTATGTTCCCTGTTCTGGACATCAATGGCCATCCGGTGGCGTTCGGAGCACGTGCAATGGGCGACGACCAGCCCAAGTATCTAAATTCGCCCGAAACGCCCGCCTATACCAAGGGCGAACATCTTTACGGCCTATTTCAGTCGAAAGACGAGATCCGTAACAAGAAATTCGCGATCCTCGTCGAGGGCTATCTCGACCTCATCGCCCTTTATCAATTTGGCGTGACGAATGTCGCGGCCAGCCTCGGCACGGCATTCACGCCCGAGCAGTCAAAACTTTTGAGCCGTTACGCCAAGAGCGTCGTCATCAATTACGACGGCGATCAAGCCGGCATAAAAGCCGCTCGGCGAGCGATCGAGCATCTCCTGCCGCAGGAGTTCGACATCAAGGTGCTCGTCCTGCCCGACGGCAAGGACCCTGACGATTTTATCCGGGAGAACGGGAAAAAGGTTTACAACGAGTTTCGCGGCAATGCCGAGCCGTACCTTGCGTTCTCGCTCCGAGCCGCGACGACGGGCCGGAATATAGCCAACGCCAAGCAAAAGGCAGAGGCGATCGAAGATTTCCTGCCCGTAATAACGGCGATCCGCAATCATATCCAACAGCGTGAGAGCTTTGACCAGGCGATGGAGTATTTTCACATCGACGATGCCGGGTTGAAGCGCGAATTGTGGAATTCCGTTACCAAAGACAATCGCGGCGACACGCGTTCGATAACGCATCGAGTTTCGCGAGCCGCGCGTTCGAAGATCACGGTTGCCGAGCGTAAGTTATTGGAATTATTGGTATTTGACAAAGAACTTCGCGATACGATCTTTCCGATCTTTGAGCCGAGCGACTTCGAAGACCTTGCCACGGCCGAGCTTTTTCAGGCGTTTATCGCCATACACGCCGAGGGACACGAGATCGAGCCGGAAACTTTGATGAACCACGTCGGTGACGACGAAATGTCGCTCGATCTCGCTCAGCAATTGTTGAGTGCCGGGCGAAAACGGGATGCAGGTGATGCTATCGACGTTGTGCTGCACGACGCTGAGAAATGCGTCTTTGCTCTTCGCGAAATGGCCATCGCCAATCGCATTACAGAGTTGAGCCGCGAGGCGGTTCTGGCTCAGCAAACAAACGACGCCCGGCGTGTCAATGAACTCGCACTCGAGCAGCTTGGACTCGAGAAAATAAGGCGTGAGCTTCAACGTAGAACGAAAGATCTGTGATATACTTTACGATTTGATTCTGTCGCCCTCGAGTGAAACTAATCTAGGCTCGAGAACGTTAGTAAATACATAGCGAACAACGATTTAGGCGGCGTTCTAATCAAATCGAATTTATCAAATATGGCCGATTACGACGAGAAAGAAGATTTAATGGATCGCCTGATTGCCCGAGGCAGGCGGAAAAAGGGCTTGAGCCTCGATGAATTGCATCGGGAGCTTCCGGAAAACATGCTCTCGGCTGAGGATATCGAAGATGTCCTCGAGCGGTTGGAGAGTGCCGATATCTCGGTCGCCGAGACCGACGCGCAGCTGCTTGAACGAGCATCGAGCCTCGCTCTCGATGACGAAGAGGCAGAATCCGAGGATGAGGATGATCTCGACCTCGATCTTTCCGCCGGGGTTCTGGACAAATCAAATGACCCTGTCCGGCTATATCTTCGTGAGATGGGCATCGTCCCGTTGCTTAACCGCGAGGGTGAAGTCACTATCGCCAAACGTATCGAGCGGGGGCAGATAAAGACTCACAAGGCGATCTCACGTTCTCCTATTGCCGTCGAGCGTTTGCTAAAGATCGGTGAAGATCTGGCCGCCGGTAAGGTCAGCATTCGGGAAACGGTAGTTTTCAGCGAACAAGCTGAGATCTCTATAGAAGAGGACAAAGCAGAGGAATACCTGCGGTGGACGCTCGAGGGCATCGAGACGATCCGTGGCAATTTCGGCGCAGCCCTAAAATCGTGGGTCGCCCTGATCAACGAACAGGAAAAGGCCGCCGGTAAAAAGAGCAAGAAACTGCTCCGACTTCGTCGCCAGACCGCCCGTATGAGGCTCGAGATCGCGACTGAGATAAAGCATCTCAATTTGACGGAACGATCACGACAGGTGCTGATCGCAGCGATCAAAAAAGTCGTTGACGACGTCAAGAAGGCGGAATCGACGATCTCGAAGACGAAATCAAAACTTGAGAAGAAGCCCCCCGCACCCGAGAAGAAGGCTCTGAACGCTAAGATCGCTGAGGCAAAGGCCGTCATTGCCGACGTTGAGGCAAAATATCATTTGCCCGTCGTTGAGATCAAACGTTCATACCAGACCATCAGCGTCGGCGAATTTGACACCAATAAGGCAAAACGTGAACTTGTCGAGGCCAACCTTCGCCTTGTGGTCTCGATCGCAAAGAAATATACGAATCGGGGGCTGCAGTTCCTCGACCTGATCCAGGAAGGTAACATCGGCCTGATGAAGGCGGTGGACAAGTTTGAATGGCGCCGTGGATATAAGTTCTCGACCTATGCGACGTGGTGGATCCGCCAAGCGATCACACGTGCGATCGCCGATCAGGCCCGCACTATACGCATTCCGGTCCACATGATCGAAACGATCAACAAGCTTATACGTACTTCTCGTCTGCTGGTGCAGGAGCTTGGCCGCGAACCGACGAGTGAAGAGATCGCAAAGCGAATGGACATTCCTGTCTCAAAGGTACGTAAGGTGCTGAAGATAGCTCAGGAACCGATTTCGCTCGAAACGCCGATCGGAGAAGAAGAAGATTCGCACCTCGGAGATTTTATCGAGGACAAATCGATATTGAACCCTGCCGAATCGGTCACATTCTCAAACCTGCGTGAGATCACAGACGAGGTTCTTGCCACGCTCACCCCGCGTGAAGAAAAGGTGATCAAAATGCGTTTCGGTCTCGGAAATACAGGCTCTGAGCACACACTCGAAGAAGTCGGCCAACATTTTGCCGTGACTCGCGAACGTATTCGTCAGATCGAGGCAAAAGCTCTGAGAAAATTGCGTCACCCGTCCAGGTCCAGACGGCTAAAGGCGTTCCTAGAAGGAAAGCCATAGGTTAGATGAAAGAAGCGGCTCGGGAACGGGCCGCTTTTCAATTCATTGACAGCTTACCTTTAGCGGCGAGTACAGCTTCGTCAATAGATGAGACTGCACCGTCTAACTGGAGTTCGTACACTGAATCGAGGATCTCTTTGAACTTGGGACCGGGGTCAATACCCATCTCGATCAGGTGCCTGCCCATCAGGATCGGTTCCGGAGCTTTCCTCTCTACCTGCAGATCTTTTACCTTCTCGATGAACCACTCCTGAGCCGCGGCGTCGAACCATTTCTCTTTCGGGAGCCATTCAGGATTGCGACCGAGGCTGTCGGCTTTGGCGACTCGATAGAGCAGATCCGGCTCGACCTTTCGGGCCAATCGGCGAAATGCTCCGTCGCCGACGGGCGTCTTGGCCTTGTAATATTCGCCCGGCTTTAGGTGATATCTAACAAGGCGGATGACCTGTTCGCGAACGTCAAAACCTTCAAGCGTGTGGATCCCAAGCCTGTCAAGAAATGTGATCGACGGTTCGACACCGGCCTCATCATGGCCACGTGAACGTATCCGCCCGTCAACGAATTCCGTTGTCGGCGGTTTGCCGAGGTCATGACAAAGTGCACCGAGCATCACGGAAACCTGTCGAGGGTGATCAAGTTCGTCGATCAGCTTGCGTGCCTCGTCGACAACCATCATCGTGTGGACGTCTACATCGCCTTCAGGGTGCCAGTCGGGCTCCTGAGGAACACCGACGAGCGCCTGCAACTCGGGAAATAATTGTCGGATGACCCCAAGATCAAAAAGCAGCTTCAGCCCGATCGACGGTTGCCGAGCCTTCAAAAGCAATTTTTCGATCTCACCCCAGATCCGCTCTTTTGGCAGATCTGTAACATCGATCCGCGAACAATATTGCGCGGTTTCGGCATCAACCTCAAACTCGAGCCGAGCCGCAAACTGAGCTGCTCGCAGCACACGCAAAGAATCCTCGCCAAATGTATCGGGAGAGACCATCCGCAGCAACTTTCGCTCGATATCGCCCTTCCCGTCGAATGGATCGACCAACTCTCCCGTCATTGCATCTTTCAGGATGGCATTCACGGTGAAGTCTCGCCTGGAACACGCCTCTTTGAAGGACATATCCGGATCGCCCTCAATAGCAAAGCCGCGGTGCCCCTTTCCCAGCTTTCGTTCCCGCCGGGGCAGCGAGACGTCAAGATCATTCCCGATCTTGTAAACCGCAAACGCCTCGCCGACAGCGTTTACCTCGCCAAATTTCGCGATGATCTCTCTTAGACGCTCAGGTTCAACGCCGTAGACCTCGACATCCCAGTCCTTTGGCTCGACGCCCATCAACTCGTCACGGACACAGCCGCCGTTGAGCATTGCACGTCCGCCGCCGGCCCGTATCGCTGCAGCAAGTGAAGTTAGTTTTTCAGGAAGATGCAACATCGTCATTGGACAGTTTGCCCTACGATGCTTTTGCAATCAATTGGCAATGTCAATCGCCCTTCTTCTCTACGGGGATAACATGCACCGCCGCATCTTTAACTTCGCTTAAGAATCGATTGATAACGGAACCGCGAAAGAGGATCTGCAGCCGAGACCGGGCAGATTGGCCGAAAATTACATGCGTAATCCCATGGTCACGTGCATAATTCAGTAATTCATCGGCGACGTTGTTACCCTTTAGTTTGACGACCTTGGCACCAAGCGTCTCGGCAAATACGATATTTTCTCTAAGAGCAGCATATGCCGTGGGATCGATCCGCCCGGGCTCCTCTTTTGGTGTCTCAACATAAACAGCAAACCAATCATCCGCTGCAAGGCGTCCGGCTATGCGGGCACCGACACGAAGGAGTTTTTTCGCGCTTCCTCGTGATGCCATACATACCATTACCTTTTCCGGGATCAAAGCGTTCTCTATGCCCTCGCGTTCCCGGTATTCGTGGTCTTGAGCGGCCTGGTATTGGGCAACGTGCCGGAGTGCAAGCTCGCGGAGTGTTGCCAAATTGCCCTTTCGAAAGAAATTGTTCAAAGCCTGTTCGATCTTTTCGACCGAGTAGATCTTCCCCTGCCGCAATCTGGTTCGCAGAGTGTCGACTGAAACATCAACATCGATGATCTCGTCGGCACGCTTGAAAAAACAGTCAGGCACGGTCTCTCGGACGACGACATTTGTCGATCGCTGGACAATGTCATTGAGCGACTCGATATGTTGAATATTGACTGCGGTAATGACGGAGATGCCGGCATCGAGCACCTCGAGAATGTCTTCGTAGCGTTTCGGGTTCTTTACACCGTCCAAGTTGCTGTGTGCAAGCTCGTCGATGATCGCGACCTGGGGCCGCCTATTTATAACTGCATCGAGGTCCAATTCGCCAAACACATTGCCTCGATACTCGATTTGCTTTGGCGGGATCACTTCAAGGCCCTCGAGCTTTTCGATCGTATCAGACCTGCCATGTGTTTCGACAACCCCAATAACAACATCGATCCCTTGCCCCTGCAGATCATGTGCGTCCTCAAGCATCTTATAGGTTTTGCCGACACCAGCCGCTGCACCGATATACACACGCAATTTTGCTCGTTCGCTGTCCTGAACTAGCTTAAGCAGCGAATCCGGAGATAACCGCTCGCCATTCCTGTTAGGCACTATGCTTGGTTCCGTATCTACGAACATATCATCTCGCAAGCCTGTCTAATTCCAAATTCACCAGCAGTACATTGACGCGCGGCTCGCCCAAGAGCCCAAACTGCCTGCCTTCGGTGAACCTGCTAACGATTTCGCGTACTTCTGATTCGGAAAGTCCTCGTGACTTTGCAACACGAGGCACCTGGAATTCTGCTGCCGCCGGAGAAATGTGCGGGTCCAGGCCCGAGGCGCTAGTCGTGATTAGATCGGCGGGAATAGGGACACCGGGATTGTCCGCCTGAATCGAGCCAGCATCTGCGACGATCCGCCTAATAAGTTTCTCGCTGGTCGGTCCTAAGTTCGAGCCGCCGGATGCGGCGGCATCGTATCCATTTCCGGCCGCACTAAGACGCCCGTGAAAATGACCCGGCGAAGTGAAATTCTGGCCGATCAGTTCCGAGCCGATTACCTCGCCCTTTTCATTTTGCTGCAGCGAACCATTCGCCTGGTATGGAAACAAAGCCTGTCCGACACCCCATACCAGCAGCGGATACCCGATCCCGAGAGCGATCGTCATTATCAATACGACAAACGTTGATGTCACAAGGTCTTTCATATGGTCATTAGGCGATACCTATCGCAGTGATGATCAGATCGATCAACTTGATCCCAATAAAAGGTGCTATGAGCCCACCGATCCCATAAATGAGCAGGTTTCGCTGCAACAAAGACGATGCTGACATCGCCCTGTACTTCACGCCCTTAAGAGCGAGCGGAATGAGGGCAATAATGACGACCGCGTTAAATATTACTGCCGACAATATCGCCGACTCGGGTGTTCTAAGGCCCATGATATTGAGCGTATTCAGCACCGGAAATGTCGCCGCGAACATCGCCGGAATGATGGCAAAATATTTTGCAACATCGTTGGCGATCGAAAATGTTGTGAGTGCACCTCGCGTCATCAAGAGCTGTTTTCCGATCTCGACGACCTCGATCAGTTTTGTTGGGTTGCTGTCGAGATCGACCATATTCCCGGCCTCTTTCGCGGCCTGTGTCCCGGTGTTCATCGCGACGCCAACGTCGGCCTGAGCGAGAGCGGGTGCATCATTCGTGCCATCGCCGGTCATCGCAACTAGCTTGCCTTCAACTTGCTCTCGCTTTATAAGAGCCATTTTGTCCTCCGGCTTCGCCTCGGCCAGAAAATCGTCGACGCCTGCCTCATTCGCGATTGATGCGGCGGTCAGCGGATTATCGCCAGTGATCATTACGGTCTTGATCCCCATCTGTCGAAGTTGATTGAATCGCTCCCGCATGCCCTCCTTTACAATATCTTTCAAATAGATCACGCCTAGCGGTTTCTTTCGATCCGCGACGACGAGCGGGGTCCCGCCCGAACGGGCTATTCTCTCTACGACCTCGCGAAGCTCAGCCGGCGATCGGTGTCCCTCAACGTTCAGGTACTTCTCTACAGCATCTACAGCGCCCTTGCGTATCTCACGTCCGTCGAGGTTAACGCCCGACATACGCGTCTGGGCTGTGAACGGCACGAACTCAGCATTCGAAGCGAGATCGTGGATCTCCCGCCCCCGAAGCCCGTATTTCTCCTTTGCCAGAACAACGATCGATCGCCCTTCGGGTGTTTCGTCCGCGAGTGATGAAAGTTGCGCTGCATCTGCGAGATGCTGTTCGTCAACCCCAGGGAGTGGGATGAATTCCGTAGCCTGCCTGTTCCCGAGTGTGATCGTCCCGGTTTTGTCCAGAAGCAAGGTATTGACATCACCGGCCGCCTCGACAGCCCTGCCGCTCATCGCTAAGACGTTGTGCTGAACCAGCCTGTTCATTCCGGCGATCCCGATAGCCGAAAGCAGGGCCCCGATCGTAGTGGGTATCAGGCAAACCAGCAAACTTACCAAAACGAAGATCGTCTGTGGTGAATTCGAGTAGATAGCGAACGGCTGGAGAGTTGCCACGGCAAGGAGAAAGATCATCGTGAGGCCCGCAAGAAGAATGTTAAGAGCGATCTCGTTTGGGGTCTTTTGCCTCGAAGCTCCCTCAACGAGCGAGATCATCCGGTCGAGGAAAGTCTCGCCCGGATTCGACGTTATTCGGACCTTGATCCAGTCCGACAAGACTCGAGTGCCGCCCGTAACCGCTGAGCGGTCGCCGCCCGATTCGCGAATCACCGGAGCCGATTCGCCCGTAATTGCCGATTCGTCAACAGAAGCCACGCCCTCGATCACTTCACCGTCGCCGGGGATGAAGTCGCCGGCCTCGACCAATACTACATCGTCCTTTCGAAGGTCCGTCGCGGAAATCACGGCCGGGCTTCCGTTCTTTAGCAGCTTGGCACTCGTCTCGGTTCGCGACCTTCGCAGCGTATCGGCCTGAGCCTTTCCGCGACCTTCTGCCATGGCCTCAGCGAAGTTCGCGAAAAAAACTGTGAACCATAACCACACCGTGATCTGCAGTTCGAAACCCGTAACGACCGACGGCATGAACATATTTGCCATCATTCGTAAGGTCAAAAAGGCTGCACCGATCTCAACGACGAACATCACCGGATTTCGCACCATCTTGAGCGGATTTAGCTTCCTGAGCGACTCGATCGCGGCCTGCGAGATGATTTTTGCGTCCCAGAGTGAAATATCTCTTTTCATAACTAGAATGTCTGCCCCGCATTCATCTGAAAATGTTCAAGGATCGGCGAAAGGCTGAGGACCGGGAAAAATGTAAGTGCCCCGACTATCAAAATTATGCCGACGAGCAACATCGTAAACAGCCAGGTGTTAACGGGAAACGTTCCGAGCGTAGCCGGCACCTGCTTTTTGCTGGCCAGATTGCCAGCGATTGCAAGTGCCGGGATTATCATCATGAACCGTCCGGCGAGCATCGCAATCCCGAGCGTCGTGTTGTACCAGTACGTATTTGCGCTGATCCCGGCAAACGCTGAGCCGTTATTGCCGGTCCCTGACGTAAATGCATAGAGGATCTCGCTCAGGCCGTGCGCACCCTGGTTGTTCAGCGAGGAGAGCCCAAAGTCCGGCGCCAGTACCGAGATCGCGGTCAGCACCAGAATTATTGCCGGGAATATTAGTGCATACAGCATTGCCATCTGGACATCATACGCCTCGATCTTCTTACCTAGGTATTCGGGCGTTCGCCCAACCATCAAGCCCGCGATGAAAACCGTCAGAATGATCATTACGAGAATTCCGTACATTCCGGCGCCGACGCCGCCGAATATGACCTCGCCAAGCTGTATGTTGACCATCGGCACGAGGCCGCCGAGTGGCGTGAAGCTGTCGTGCATCGAGTTAACCGCCCCGCACGACGCATCTGTCGTCACGGTAGCGAAAAGGGTCGAGTTCGCGACGCCGAAGCGCGTTTCCTTGCCCTCGAAGTTGCCGCCGACAACTGTTTGGTCAACGTTGGACGGGTATATCGGATTTCCGCGCGACTCGGCCCAATAGGCTGTAAACGTGCCGGCAAAAAAGAGCAGCGACATTGCCGCAAATACCGCCCAACCATGTCCTTGTGACCTTACCATCCGCCCAAGCGTGTATGTCAGACCTGCCGGTATCAGGAAGATAAGTAGCATCTGAACCAGATTTGACAGCGGCGTGGGATTTTCAAACGGATGTGCCGAATTGGCATTGAAAAAGCCGCCGCCATTGGTGCCGAGCATCTTGATGGCGAGTTGCGATGCGACCGGACCTTGAGCGATCGACTGGCTGTCGATCGTTTTGTCCTCTTTAACGTTTTCGCCCGACTTGTCCTTTACGACGTTGCCTTCACCATCCTTTTTGTCGACTTGGACAACGAAACTATCGGCAAGCTTTGCCGTATCATAGGCGTTAAAGTTCTGAACCACGCCCTGCGAGACAAAGAAAATCGCCGCGATCAACGAAAGCGGCAATAGAACGTACAATGTGCCGCGAACAAAGTCGGCCCAGAAGTTGCCGAGATTTTCCGTCTCGCGTCCGGCGATGCCGCGAATGAACGCGATCGCGAGTGCCATACCGACCGCTGCCGAAGCGAAATTCTGTATGGTCAGGCCGGCCATTTGCGTCAAGTAGCTCATCGTGGCCTCGCCGACGTAGCCTTGCCAATTGGTGTTCGTCACAAACGAAACCGCTGTGTTGAACGATGAATCAGGGCTAGGCCCTGCAAATTCCTGAGGATTGAGCGGCAGATATCCCTGAAGACGTTGGATCAGGTAAAGTCCCAGCGACGAGACCATGCTAAAGAGCAGCATCGCGACGCCGTATCGCTTCCAGTTCATTTCGGCCGTGGGATCGACCCCGATCAGTCGGTAGATCAGCCGTTCCATGGGGCCTAGAATCTTCTTTAGTAAATGCGGTTCGTCCTCATAAACCTTCGTGAGGAAAATTCCCATCGGCTTGGTCAGCAGCAACACAAGGCCGAAAAATATCAATATTTGTAAAATGCCGTTCGCGGTCATACTAGAATTTTTCGGGGCGCAATAATGCGTAGATCAGATAGATACCCAGAAGCACCGTACATATTAGTGCCAACAAAGTCTCAACGTTCATTTCCGGCCTCCTTTTCTAAGAGCGTCACACGCCGCTACGTAGGCAATCGCGATCAAAAAGAACGCGACAATGATCCCGATATAAATTAGGTCAAGCATTTTTCTAGTTGATGTTGTAGCCGATCTCGAACAGAAAGAAGTGATTTCCGCGAGGGACCTGTCCGTTGCCGATTGAATAAGACCAATAGGTCGTTACTTTTGGGCGTGGTTTGAAGATCACTCCCGAGGTGAAATAACCCGCCGCGTGCCGCCCCGTGATCCAGTCAGCGGCAAGCGTAAGTTTGTTATTGACCGCGTGTTCGATCCCGAACTGACCGCCTGTACGAACCGCATCTGAGGCAAAAATATTCCTACTCGCCGCGTAGCCGCCAGCCGTCAATCGGGTCTTTTTAACGGCCTTTGCAACGGCCAAGTATGACCACGTACCGATGTCAAACCCGCGGTTTCGAACTGGAACATAGAAATTGCTTCCCGCAATAAAGGCGAAATCTTTCTTCTTTGTTTCGAATGCCTTCCACTTGACTGTTGGGACGATCGCCGTCGAGTCAGCCCCCGGCTGGATATTGCCGGACAAATTGACGCCGACTTCTATATTGTTTCCGACTCCGACGACAAATCTCGGGACAAAGCTCGAAAACCTTCCCAACGCGTCACCACGTTTGATCTTGAACGCCGCGTCAAGCTCGACATATAGCTTTCCGCGGTCGAGAACGTCGGCCGTCGGCACATTGAATATCGTTTGCTGGGCGCCAATAGAAAAGGCTGTACCTATCAGGACAACCGGTGCCAGGATCCACTTGATCATTTGTTTATGTCGATCTCGTCGAGAAAAACTGACCCGATTAGTAACAATGGAATACCTAAAATAAGCAACACCGTCCCGGCGTGATCAAAAACAGAATCACCGGGGACAATTCCGTGTACCACGATGCAAAACAGGCCGGCAATCAGTGACGAGATCCCGCCAAAAATACAGACGGTAGCCGCTACTGAACAGAAAACAGAATTTAGAACGGCACGCCGCAAACGCCCGCGAGTCTTTGCAGGTCTAACCGAAATTTCCCGAACGGCTTCCATTATCTTTGACTCCTCTTTCATAGCTCTCGGGCTCAAGTATTTCTTTATGCCCCCAATTTGAGATTAACCATGACAAGCTAAAGAATGGATAGATGTTTCATAAAAAGTCCGTAAATCTCTCTTGTTACTTTCGGCTATGCTTTATGATTCCTTTATGAAATCCTTATGACTTTCTTATGCATGTCACGATAGATTTGAAAGTAAGCTGGAGAACTTAAACGGCCAGCGATGAGGCGCGATCGGATGTGGATGATCGTGCCTTAATTTCGCTTCGGATTTGGCCATTAAGACGGTAGGAATATATGACCTCAAGCAGTTCCCGATCGAACGGCCGGATCAAAGGCTGGTTCATGAAGGGCATCGAACAAGCGGAGGCCCCATTCGGGAAAGAAACTCCCCATCACAAGCATCCTTGGTGGCAGGTAATGTGTCTGACCGGTGTCGACTATTTTTCGACTCTCGGCTACCAACCGGGTATCGCATTCGCCGCTGCCGGCGTTCTGTCACCGATCGCCACATTGGTGCTCGTGCTGCTAACCCTTTTCGGTGCACTGCCCATATATAACCGAGTCGCCGCTGAGAGCCCGCATGGCCAGGGTTCGATCGCGATGCTTGAACACTTGCTGTCGAGATGGAAAAGCAAGCTTTTTGTTCTCGCCCTGCTCGGATTCGTCGCTACAGATTTCGTTATAACAATCACGCTTTCGGCCGCCGATGCTGCTGAACACGTCATTCATAATCCTTTCATCGAGGAACACCTGCCACAGATCGATCATCCGATCATGGTCACGGTCGTACTCGTTGGCGTTCTTGCCGGCATCTTTCTCAAGGGATTTAAGGAAGCGATCGGGATCGCTGTCTTTCTGGTCATTTCCTACCTGTTGTTAAACCTGGTCGTGGTCGGCGTGGGGGTATACGAGATCGCGACCCATCCGACCGTACTGCAGAATTGGAAAGAAGCTCTATTCACCGTTCAAGAAACAGGTAATGCAAGGAGTATTTTCTTGATCATCGGTCTTTCCCTGCTGGTTTTCCCGAAGCTGGCACTGGGCCTCTCGGGTTTCGAGACCGGCGTCGCGGTGATGCCGCTAATAAAGAGCCCTAATCGGATCGAAAAAACGCGAAAGCTGCTTCGCAGTGCCGCGTTGATAATGAGCTTTTTCTTGATCGCGAGTAGTTTTATAACGAGTGTGTTGATACCGGCCGCGGAGTTCGCAGCGGGCGGTAAAGCTCAGGGCCGAGCTCTGGCGTTCATCGCTCATACGTATCTCGGCGAAATATTTGGTACTGCCTACGACATCAGTACGATCCTGATCTTGTGGTTCGCCGGTGCGTCGGCTATGGCTGGATTGCTGAACATCGTTCCCCGATATTTACCTAGATACGGAATGGCCCCGAACTGGGCCAGGGCATCACGACCGTTGGTCCTTATCATCTCGTCGATCTGCTTTGCGATCACATATATCTTCGAGGCTGATGTTGAGGCACAGGGTGGCGCATACGCGACCGGAGTACTAGTGCTGATGACCTCGGCTGCTATCGCCGTGACCATTTCGGCATGGGTTAGGGGAGAGGCAGCGAAATGGATATTTCTATTCATTGCGTTTGTTTTCGCCTATACAACGATCACGAATATCGTAGAGCGGCCCGATGGGATCAAGATCGCGTCGTTGTTCATTCTCGGAATAGTGCTCGCCTCTTTCATTTCTCGAGCTATGCGGACAACTGAGATCCGCATTCAAAAGATAGAACTAGACGATCACGCCCGAGCGTTCATCGATCAGATCGAAGAGGGCGAGATCCGCATCGTGACCAATCGTCGGGAGACGGGAGATATTGTCGAGTACCGATTCAAGGAGCACGAAAAGCGAGTCGATAATCACATCCCAGCGAACGACCCGATACTCTTTTACGAGATCGATATTGGTGATGCATCAGAATTTACCGGCAAGATACACGTAACAGGCGTCGATGTTGCGGGTTACAAGATTCTTCGAACAAAGGCCCCGGCGGTTCCAAATGCTATCGCTGCACTTTTGCTGCATCTTCGTGACACGACCGGGAAGATACCCCATGTCTATTTCGGCTGGAGCGAGGGAAATCCGATACAGTATTTGATCCGCTACATTCTGTTTGGCGAAGGCGACACTGCACCGGTAACCCGAGAGATATTGCGACAGGCAGAACCTGACCCGGAACTCCGGCCGAGCGTCCACGTCGGAGGCTAGGAGGAAGGGTTAAATCTATAACCGACCCATGGCTCAGTTTTGATGTATCTCGGCTGAGACGGGTCTGTTTCGATCTTTTTACGTATCTGACCGACGAAGACCCGCAGGTATTCTGTTTGCTCCGTCGAATTTCCTCCCCAAATGGCCGTAAGTATGGCTCGGTGTGTGACGACCTTGCCGCGATTCCGGAACAGGAAGACCAACAGGTCAAACTCCTTCGGCGTTAGGTGTACAAGCGAACCGGCAACCGCGATCTCACGGGTTGCAAGATCGATCGAAAAGTCGCCGTCCTGGAGCTTCGTCTCAGTTTCGTCGTGAGATTCCGGTAGCCTTCTCAACGCGGCACGCACACGGGCTAAAAGCTCGTCGATCCCAAACGGCTTGGTAACATAGTCGTCAGCACCCGCATCCAGGGCCTCAACCTTTGTACGCTCTTCGCCGCGCACGGACAATACAATGATCGGAATTTGAGAGATCTTTCGGATCTCTCTGCAAAATGCGATCCCGTCCATCTCCGGCATCTGCAGATCGGTAATGATCAGGTCCGGATGCCAATCATTGAAGGTGTCAATTGCTGACAATCCGTCCGCAGCAGTCCGTACGTCGTATCTATGCGCCGACAGACTGTGACGCAAAACCCTTGTTATCTGCGGCTCGTCGTCGACGACGAGAATTTTCCTATTGTCGCTCATTAAAGATCAGCCAATTGGCAATTCAACCACGACCTTTGTACCAATTCCGTTGTCTCCGTCTAAAATGCTGATCCGACCGTTTGCGGCTTCTATTATGCCACGTGCTATCGCGAGACCAAGACCCATTCCCCCAGCGTTTGGGCCGTCAAGACGAACAAACTTTTCGAAGACCTTATTTCGCATATTGGGTGGGATTCCGCACCCCTGATCGTTCACAAATATCGCTACTCGTTCCCCGTGCTCTTCTGCACCAACCGTGATCGACGAACCCTTAGGTGAATATTTTGTTGCATTCTCGAGGAGATTATAGAGCACCTCGGCTATCGCTCGAGCATCGGCTTTGACCATAGGCAGGTCCGGCCTGGTCGCAACGTCAATGATGTGCTCGCCTGGCAATGTCTCCGCTCGCTCAAGAGCTCCGGAGATGATCTCGTCAATGCTCGAAGACCTGCCCGATGCATTAGGTGAACCGGTCTCGATCCGGGCGAGTTCGACCATTCCCTCGATGAACCGGTTCAGCCGGTCGGTCTCTTCATTAATAATATCGAGAAATTCAGTGCGCCCCTCGCTATCAAGCTCAATGGTGCGGTGCCCACCCTCACTGTCTAAGAGGGTCGTTACGGAAGCCTTGATCGACGTCAGCGGAGTTCGCAGGTCATGTGTCACGGCATCGAGCAGAGCAGATTTCAACTTTTCGCTCTGCTTCAAGGCCTCAGCCTCAGTAGCCGCATTGAACGCAGCCTGAAGTTCAGCATAAAGACGCTCAGATTCCATAGCCCGCCGTCTCGCGTAGGCTGACAGTTCGCCCGCGACAATTGCAGTTATTGTAAAAGCTCCCCATGCCACCAGGTTTTGCGGGTCGGCAATGTGCCACGTCCCTACGGGAGGAACAAAGAGATAGTTGAAACTAAGCATTGCGGCAAACGAGGAGAGCAATGCGGGATTTCTTCCAAAGAAGGTCGCGGATGATAGGACTATGAGCAAGAATGCTAGTGCTATCGTCGTGAGATTTATGTGTTCATACGTTAACCGCAGCACACCGGTCAGTACAAGCACCGCCCCTAGCGACAGGCTGTATCTGACTGCGTTTGATATGAGCAATCTGTCCGATCTCATCGGCTAAACCAGCCGTTTTTGTAAGTAATCCTTCAGACCGTCGATAGCCAAGCGCTCCTGCGACCAGGTGTCCCGGTCGCGCACGGTCACCGCGTTGTCCTCAAGCGATTCGTGGTCGACGGTGACGCAAAAAGGTGTACCGATCTCGTCCTGACGGGCGTACAGCTTGCCGATACCGCCTGTGTCATCATAGACCGCACGCATAGACGGCTGAAGCTCTCGCTTGATCCTTTTTGCGAGCGAAACGATACCCTCGTTGTTCTTGGCGAGCGGCAGCACGGCCACTTTGATGGGGGCAAGCGCGGGCATTAATTTCAGGATCACCCGAACCTCTCCCTTGTCGTTGGTTCGCTCCTCATAGGCCTCCATCATTACGGCCAACAGCGTCCGGTTCACCCCGATCGAAGGTTCAATGCAGTATGGATAGAATCGCTCATTGGTCTGCGGGTCGAAATACGATAGGTCCTCCGTAGTATCGGGATTAATACGCTTTCCATCTTCACCTTCAGGTTTTTTAGAGTGTACCCGGAGGTCATAGTCGGTTCGGTTCGCGATCCCCAGCAACTCGTCGAACTGCTTCTCTTCTTCATCGCGGTCCGGAAAGAACCGGTACAAAAAATCGACGGTACGGTCGGAATAATGTGCAAGCTCCTCAGCGGTTTGCTCGTAATGTTTGAGATTCTCATTCGAGATCCCAAGCGTCCCCAACCAAGCGTCATAAGCATCGATCCACTCCTGATGGATACGCGGGGCGTCTTCCGGACGGCAGAAATATTCGATCTCCATCTGCTCGAACTCTCGAGTTCGAAATATGAAATTTCCGGGTGTTACTTCATTTCGGAACGCCTTGCCAACCTGCGCGATACCAAAGGGTAACTTTCTCCGCGATGTGTCCAGAACATTCTTGAAATTTACAAAAATTCCCTGAGCGGTCTCCGGCCGCAGATACGCCAATGCCGAAGGATCGTCGTCAGAAGAGACTGCTCCGATCGTCGTCCGGAACATGAGGTTGAATGGCCGGGCGTCCGTCAGATTTGTCGAACCGCAGTGCGAACAAATGAGCTTTCCTTCTTGGTTTCGGTCTAGTTTATCCTCGCGAAGCCTGGTCTTGCAGTCCCTACAATCCGCCAAAGGATCACTGAATGTCGTTTCATGCCCAGAGTACTTCCAGACAAGACGATTCTGAATAATGGATGAATCCAAACCCTCAATGTCATCCCGCTCGTAAACGGCCCAATCCCACCAGCTTTTCTTTATATTATTCGCCAGTTCGACACCCAACGGGCCGTAATCCCATGAGGAACCTAGTCCGCCATAGATGTCGGACGCCGGATATACGAACCCGCGACGTTTGGATAGAGAGACGATGGTTTCAATATTAGGTGCGGTCATAAAGTGTAGATTTTACAACGAACGGCGAACTGCTAACAATTGGCAACGGAAAAAGGGGCGAGCCAAAGGACTCACCCCTTCCAACTTAGTCAGAATACAAACTACTGAACGACCGGCAGTTTTGCTCCCGGAGGCACGATCCACATTTCGTAGGTCGTTTTCAGCCGAGTGCTTCCACGTACGATCTGCAGCCGTCTCGGATCGAATCCGCGATTCTTCGTCATGTAATCCAGTGTAAATCTCGACAACCTTTCGTATGTATTCCTGGTCGTGCTAAGCCGATCAGTACCCGGATAGATGATCACGTAGAGCTGAGCATCAGGAGTATTCTGGGCCTGAACAACGCAGTTGTCGAAGCGTGCCTTGGCATCATCCGGCGTACGAGCCTCGAATTCGTCACATCGGAAGGGCTCCGGCTCCTTTTCTTTGACCGGCGGGATCACGTCTGTCGGAACAGAGATTACCTGACGGCAGCGATTGTCATAGACATCGTCGTTAACGTCGAGTTCCGCGTTTATAGTACGTCCGCCCAACCCTGTCGAATCAACGGTGATAGAGGACGTTCCGAGTCCGCTAGTCACGCGGCCATTCGAGACCTTCCACGCGTACCGAAGTGGTATCGGAGCTGTACCCTGATTTATCGCGGCAAAAGTGACAAGGTCACCTTCAGTAACACGATCGGGCCCGTCGAGAGTGAAGCGATACGGACACGGCTTCGAGATGGTCTCGCGTACGATCTTCAGACAAACGCAGTTCTTCTTCCCACGAATGATCTCAAGTTCTTTTGTCCAGGTTTTGCCGTCCGGGCCTGCGACCTCGACGGTATGGATACCGGGCGAGAGATAGAACTCCGCTGCCGTGCCGACACCGCTCATTCCTACATACTGGCCGTCGACCTTGACCGGGTAAGCGACCTCGTTGGTCTTAACTGTCAGCACACCCATATCTTTGGGTATCTTCTTCTTTTCGTCGAACCCAAAAACGGTCGATACGCTAAGCATCGTCACCAAACCGATCACAAACAAAAGACTGTATCTGTTCACTCGCATGATTATTTCCTCTACTCCGATCGGCCAGAAAATGTCCCCGGCCTGATCAGCTGCGATGCCGAAGTACCGCTGGATCACATCCAGCGGCCTACGGCATCATAATATCTCTATTCTTCTTCCTTTTCACCCGAGCGTTCGTCCTTCTTGCCGAACTTACGTCGGGCGGCAAGGCCGATCGAGGCGAGTCCCGTTCCGAAGAGCAAGATCGTCATCGGTTCCGGCACCGGCTCCGGCGGCGTCGGCGTCGGCGTCACTGACGGCGTTGGCGTCGGCGTCTGAGACGGCGTCGGAGTCGGAGTCGGAGTAGCCGTAGGAGTGCCTGTCGGAGTTTCTGACGGCGTTCCTGTCGGTGTCGGCGTATCTTTCTTCCGTTTGATCAGAATGAACGCAATAGGGATCGCCGCGAGGCCGAGAAGAGCCCATTTCGGAAAGCCGCGTTTTGGAACCACTTCTTCTTCACAATCGCAGACGTCGTCGGTAACAATATCCGTCTTTGTCTCGGTGATCACCCGGCCGTCCTGCGGTTTGGTTTGCTTCTTGGTATCGTCATCATCGTCACTGATAAGGAACGAATACTGATCAGCCACCATGAGCCGAGAGATCGACGATGTCGTGGCCTTTTCGGGCCGCGCGTTCACGACCTGGACCACTTGATCAAATCTTACCGGCGCCGCATCAACCCTCGTGAACGCCATCATTATTGACGCGATGCAAAGGGCCGAGAGGAGTACTCTAAAGTTTAAGTTTCTCATGTCTGTCACCTGACTAAACGGTATCCACGAAAGAGACTTCTGGGTCTCCACGTTTGGTTGGCACTCGCTGAAAGCTTGAATTAGGGGCGGTTGAGAGAATATACCAAAGTGCGTGGCAAAAAGCACGTTTGAACTCTCAGTTCACGGCCCAAAATTCGCTGAATCCAATATTTCAAGGGGGAAATACGGCTAATGCCGTTTCTTTTCCAAAAATCTTTCAGGTTTTTTATGTTTTTTTCCAAAACAAAAAACCGGCTACCACAAGATAGTGGTAACCGGCATCTATTTCCCAAAATTTTGGGGTCGAGGACCTAGACTATTTACTCGCCTTCATTTGTGCCTTTTGCCTTTTCTTCAGCAAGGATGGCCTTGCGGGAAAGCTTGACCTTGTTCCCTTCTTTCCCGATACATTTGACGAGTATCTGCTGACCTTCCTTCAGTTCGTCGCGAACGTCCTTCACCCTGCGGTCCGAGATCTCGGAAATGTGAAGAAGGCCGTCCAACCCCGGCAGGATCTCGACAAAAGCGCCAAAATCGACGATCCGCGAGACGGTACCCAAGTAGGTCTCGCCAACCTCGGCCTCGGCGGTGATCGCTCGGATGCGGGCGATAGCTGCCTCGGCAGCTTCACCATCGGCAGTCGCGATCATGACCGTTCCGTCATCCTCGATGTCGATCTTTGCACCGGTTTCTTCGGTTATCGAACGAATGACCGAACCGCCTTTCCCGATCACATCGCGGATCTTGTCCGGATGTATCTGGATGGTAATGATCCGCGGCGCGTAAGGTGAGATCTCCTCTCGCGGCTCGCCTATCGCCTGCTGCATGATCCCGAGGATATGCATACGGCCTTTTTTGGCCTGTTCCAAGGCCTCTTGGAGGATCATGGCGTTAATGCCGCCGATCTTGATATCCATCTGAAGCGCTGTGATACCGTCCTCCGTGCCCGTGACCTTAAAATCCATGTCACCATAATGGTCCTCGGCCCCCGCAATGTCCGAAAGGATCGCGTAGCGGTTGCCTTCCATTACAAGCCCCATAGCAACACCTGCGACCGGCTTTTTGATCGGGACACCAGCGTCCATGAGGCTGAGAATGCCGCCGCAAACGGATGCCATAGACGAGGAACCGTTAGACTCGGTAATGTCCGAGACAATTCGGATGGTGTACGGAAAATCTGCCTCATCCGGCAAGACCGCTTGTATAGCTCGACGAGCCAGATTACCGTGGCCGGTCTCGCGACGTGACGTCGAGCCGAAACGGCCCGTCTCGCCGACCGAGTAAGGCGGAAAATTATAGTGCAGCATAAAGCGGCGCTTTACTTCTCCTTTCTCGATGTCGTCCATATACTGCTCGTCCATTTTTGTACCAAGAGTCGTTGTGACGATAGCCTGAGTTTCGCCTCGAGTAAAGAGTGCCGAGCCATGAACTCTCGGAAGCCAGCCGACCTCGCACGAAATCGGTCGGATCTCGGAGAATTTACGGCCGTCGGGGCGACGTTTGTTGAGAAGCATGTCGTCGCGGAAGATCTTTTCTTTAAGGTGTCCAAAGACCTTGCCCGCCATCGAACGAGTCGCCGGATCGTCGTCGGGGTAACTTTCGACAACCTCCTTCTTCAATGCATCAAGGCCCGCGTAAACTTCTATCTTTTCGCGGCCGGTCGAATCAAGTGCTGCACGGAGCTTATCCGAGAAGTTCTTTTCGACCTCGGCGAGTATCTTCTCGTCGAGCGGCGCCGCCTCAAACTCACGTTTTGTTATCTCAAGGGCCTTGAAGAGTTCCTTCTGCCACAGGCATAGTCTCTTGATCTCACGGTGCGCGAGCATCAGAGCCTCGACCATTACTTTTTCCTCGACCTCGTTCGCCTCACATTCCACCATGCAGATGGCATCTTCGGTTCCTGCGACAACTAGATTCAGGTCACTTTCACGCCTCTCGTCGTATGTCGGGTTTATAAGATACTTCCCGTCGATCAGACCGATCCGGATACCCGCGATGGGGTTGTGAAACGGAATGTCCGACAAGTAAAGTGCGCAGGATGCTCCGGTGATCGCTATCACGTCGGGATCGTTATCGGCATCGGCTGAGATGACGGACGCTACAATCTGGGTCTCAAATCTGTACCCATCGGCAAATAGCGGCCTGACAGGGCGGTCTATCAGCCGACACGTCAAAACCTCTTTCTCGCTCGGGCGCCCTTCCCGGCGAAAGTAATTGCCCGGGATGCGGCCCGCCGCAAATGTGTTCTCGCGGTACTCGACGGTCAATGGGAAAAAGTCCAGACCTTCCTTTGCGGTACGAGCCGACACGGCCGCGACCAGCAGCATTGTGTCACCGTACCTGATTACGACCGATCCATCGGCCTGTTTTGCGACCTTTCCGGTCTCGACGATCAACTCTTGACTTCCAAGTTTGATCGATTCACTCAAATATTTCTTTGCCATTTCCTATTTCCTTGCAAAAAACAAAGACGAAAGAGCGTGCCGTGAAGCTCTTTCGTCCTTGACCAACTGTCTTTTTAGACGAGATCCTAATTTGTCCTATGGCATCAATCGCTGTCACGTTCAGCAGCCTAAAGGCAATTTCTTCGAAAGGATCTTTATTTCGATGTGGCTCGAAGAAGCCGAGCAATTTTTGATCAGAAAGCGATTCGGCCAACCGAGAAATATCAGTAACCTCGGCCTTAACCTTTCGCTTTCAGACTCTTACCTTCTGATCCCTAGTTTTTTAATGATCTCGTGATATTCGTTGATATCACGACGCTTAAGATAATCAAGCAATTTTCTACGACGCGAGACCAGTTGCAGCAAGCCGCGACGCGAATTGTTGTCTTTCTTGTGGATCTTAAAATGCTCCGTCAGCTCGTTGATACGCTGCGTGAGCAACGCGATCTGCACCTGCGACGAACCTGTATCAGATCCGTGTGTCTTGTAGTCACCAACTATCTTCTCTTTTAACTCTTTAACTGTAGCCATTATTTACTTGCTGTACCAGCCTCTCCTATTGCTCGCAGTAGCTCCGCGAACTGGCGCGGTAACCGCGAAAATTTACTAACAAACCTAAAACAATTATCGCTAATTGTTCCGAAAAATCTAACATATTCAAGCACTAAGAGCAATTTTAGATCTCGTACTTGAACTCCTCCATAAACTTCGTCGAGAAGTTACCCTTCCTAAAATTCTCATCCGCCATGATCTTCTGGTGAAGCGGTATCGTGGTTTTGATACCCTCAACGACCATCATATCCAGGGCTCTGCTCATTCGAGCGATTGCGAGTTCCCGCGTCCGGGCGTGGACGATCAATTTAGCTATCATTGAGTCGTAGTACGGAGGCACCATGTAACCGGGATAGACCGCGGTATCAACCCTCACGCCGGGACCGCCAGGGATGTTAAATGCGGTGATTCGTCCCGGACTCGGAGTGAATTTCACGGGATCCTCGGCGTTGATACGGCATTCGATAGAATGCCCTGTGATCTGCACTTCATCCTGCGTGTACCCGACCTCTTCACCAGTAGCGATCCTAACCTGATTACGCACGATATCGGCAAGCGTCACCATTTCCGTAACGGGATGCTCAACCTGAATACGCGTGTTCATCTCCATGAAGTAGAATCGATCATCCTCATCGAGAAGAAACTCAAATGTCCCGGCGCTCGAATAGCCTATCTCTTGACATGCCTTAACGGCTACCGCTCCCATTTCATCACGAAGTTCCTTCGAGATCGCGGGTGACGGGGCCTCCTCAAGAAGCTTCTGGTGGCGCCGCTGAATCGTACATTCTCTTTCGCCGAGATGGATGACGTTCCCATGCTCATCGGCAAGTACCTGGATCTCGATGTGCCGTGGACGCTCGATATACCGTTCGATGTAAACCGCGCCATTCTTGAAGGCGTTCAATGCCTCGGTCTGCGCAAGTTCCAGACTGCCATGGAGTTCGCTTTCCTCGCGAACGATACGCATTCCGCGTCCGCCGCCGCCGGCAGCCGCCTTAATGATCAGCGGAAATCCGATCTCAAGAGCGAGTTTCCGGGCATCTTCGGTCGATTCGATGGGATCGGGACTACCGGGCAGAATCGGCACGCCCGCGGCGGTCATTGTTCTGCGAGCCTCCACCTTATCGCCCATCATCGCGATGACGTCAGGCCGCGGACCGATGAACTTGATGTTGCAGTCCTCACAGATCTTGGCGAAAGTCGCCGATTCGGCCAGAAACCCGTAACCGGGGTGAATCCCGTCGACATTCGTTATCTCCGCGGCGCTAATTATTGACGGAATGTTCAAATAGCTTTCGGCCGATGGAGCAGGCCCGATACAGATGGCCTCATCCGCATACCGAACATGCAGTGCTTCGCGGTCAGCTTCGGAGTGTACGGCGACGGTCTTAATGCCCATCTCCTTACAGGTCCAAATGATCCTGTTCGCGATCTCGCCGCGATTTGCGATCAGAATTTTCTTGATCTCACGCATTTGTGAACCTAAACCAAAGAGACGCCGAGTCGCAGAATAGAATAACCCATAAGGAACTCGCCCTCAGATTCCCTGCGCCTCCGCGTCTCTGCGGTAGATATCTATTTTCTGACACCGAACAGGGCCTGCCCATATTCGACCGGCTGGCCATTCTCGACATAGATCCTGACGATCTCGCCGGAAATCTCAGCTTGGATCTCGTTCATTAGCTTCATCGCCTCAACGATACACACAGTACTTTCGGGCGAGACTTTGCTTCCCTCCGAGACATAAGGATCTTTGTCCGGACCGGGAGAACGATAAAACGTGCCGACGATGGGCGAAATGATCTTAAAGAGCCCTGCGTCCGGATCAGCAGCGGGTTCAGCCGGTGCCGTCTCTACGGCAGCCGGAGCTGCCGTGGCCGCAGCTGCGACCGGCGGAGCGGCGTGAATTACCTGCTGAGCAACCGCCTTGCTTAACCGAACACGAATATTCTCGTTCTCAAACTCGAAGTCCGTAAATCCGTGCTCGTTTACGAGAGCCGCAAGGGCCTGTAGCTCGTCCATGTTGAACGACGGCTCTTCCGCGTGCTTCTTTTCGCTCTTCTTCTCGTGCACTTTATCTTCGTCCTTTGCTTTCGCAGAAGCCAAGTTGTCCGTCATACTGGCTTTCCTCTCGCGAACTAACCTTTAGCGGCCAATTCACGTGGGTTGTCGACCAATTCGATCACCGCCATCTCGGCATTGTCGCCCTGACGACGTCCGAGCTTAATGATCCTGGTATATCCGCCGTTACGGTCTTTATAGCGCGCTCCGAGCTCATTGAAAAGTCGCTGAACAGCTTTTACACCGGCCGTTCGTTCGATCGGCTCCTTTTCTTCGCCCTTCTTACCTCGAAAACGGCTCTGTGCCGCCTTGAAAGTGCTGTTGCCGGCATGGAAGAAGCGGGCGGCCTGACGACGCAGATGCACCTCGCGAAGCTTGCCTTCCTGGCCGTCCAAGCCCTGCGCCTTCTTGGCGAGTGTAATGACCTTTTCAACGAACGGACGCAATTCCTTGGCCTTTTGCACCGTCGTCACAATGTGCTCCTTATCGGCGTTTATGAGCGAGGTCGCCATATTGCGGAGCATCGACATACGATGTTCGCTGGTGCGTCCGAGTTTACGATGTGCTTTAAGATGTCTCATGGTCTAAATCAATACCTATAGGCCTCACGGCCCTATGGGTCGAATATTTTCTATTTAATCGAGGTCGCGGCCACCAGAGCCGGGGATCGGGTTGCCTTGTTCGTCGAAATCCATTCCGAAGTCAAGGCCCATGCCGTGCAGCATATCCTTGATCTCAGTAAGTGACTTCTTACCAAAGTTCTTGGTGCCGAGCATATCCTTTTCGCTTCGGCGAATAAGATCGCGGATTGAGCGAATATCGGCATTCTTCAGGCAATTGTACGAACGGACCGAAAGCTCAAGCTCGTCGACAGACTTATCGAGAAGGTCGTTACGCATGAGCGGCGGACGGGCGATGTCCTCGTATTTGTATTCTTCTTCCTCCTCTTCAAAATTAATGAAGATGGACATGTGGTCCTTCACTAACTTAGCCGCCAGCCCGATCGAATCTTCGGGAGCAACGCTTCCGTCCGTCCAAACCTCGAGCGTAAGCCTGTCATACTCGGTATTTGAACCCTGACGCGTCTTATCGACGTTGTAGTTGACCTTCTTGATCGGCGTATGAACGGAGTCGATCGGAATGTAACCGACCGAAAGATCCTCGTCGTTATTAAACTCGGCGGATACGTAGCCGCGGCCCTGCTTAAGCCGCATTTCAACATTGAGCGAGCCGCCTTGACTTATCGTAGCGATGTGAACGCTTGAATCGAGGATCGAAACGTCGCCGTCCGCCTCAATGTCCGCACTGGTCACGACGCCGGCTCCTTTCTTGCTAATTGAAAGCGTTTGGGGGCCGCTGCCGTGAAGCGAAAAAGGAACCTGCTTCAAATTTAGGATGACGTCGGTAGCGTCCTCAACGACGCCCTTGATCGACGAAAATTCATGCTCAACGCCCTCGATCTTCACGGCAGTGATAGCAGCTCCTTCGATCGACGAGAGCAATGCACGCCGGATCGAATTGCCGATGGTCGTACCAAACCCCCGTTCGAACGGAGCAGCATAAAACTTACCGTAGGTGTCCGTCAAGGTCTCGTTATCGACATTGAGACGGCTCGGCATTTGGAAATCTGTCCAGTTGGTCTGTGTCATATTTGTGTTCTTTTTAAAAGTCCTATGAGCCGGCCTTGTCCCCGGATGGTTCGAGAGTAAGAACGGACTCTCAAAACCCGGCTACTTCGGCCGACTCGCCTAATTACTACTTGCTGTAAAGCTCAACGATCAATTGCTCGTTGATATTCGCGTCAATGTCCTCGCGACGCGGAAGCGCCGAAACGGTCACTGACATCTCCTTTCCTGCCGCACTGATCCACTGCGGACGGCCGCGGCCAACAGCGGTCGACCATGCTCCGTCCACGTGAGGATTCTTTTGGCTGCGGTCTTTCACGGCAACAACATCACCGGCCTTTACCTGGAAGGAAGGTATGTCTACCTTACGACCGTTGACCGTAACATGGCCATGATTAACTAGCTGGCGTGCTTGACGACGCGATGTCGAGAAACCCGCCCGATAGACGACGTTGTCAAGACGACGCTCAAGCATGAAAAGAAGGTTCTCACCCGTAACGCCTTTTTGACGGCGGGCCTTTTCGAAATATGTTCTAAACTGCTTTTCAAGGATGAAGTAAATACGCTTCACCTTCTGCTTTTCGCGAAGCTGCTCACCGTAACCGGCAAGCATCTTGCGGCGGGCAGCTCCGTGTTGTCCCGGCGGGTTAGTTCCACGCTTTTCGATCGCACATGACGGTTTGAAACAGCGATCGCCCTTAAGAAATAACTTTGCACTTTCGCGGCGGCATAATCTGCAAACCGCATCTCTGTATCTAGCCATAGTATTTTTGCTTTCAGCAAAAATGAACTATGATCTCAGGCTGATCTTCTTGATCAGTCCTGGAACATTTCATTTTTGCGAAAAAGTTTACAAGGGGTTAACCCTCTTCGTCCTTTGGATATCACCGAGAAGTCTCGGCTCAAAACTCTAAAAGATCAACGGCCTAAGGCAAATGATCAAACCCTGCGACGCTTCGGCGGGCGACATCCGTTGTGCGGGATCGGCGTGGTATCACGGATCGACGTCACGCGAATCCCAGCCTGGCTGATAGCACGAATAGCCGACTCGCGGCCTCCGCCCGGCCCCTTGACCCGGACCTCCACCTCACGCATTCCGGCGTCGGTCGCCTTGCGGGCGACTTCTGACGCTGCCTGCTGAGCGGCAAACGGAGTGCCCTTACGCGAGCCTCGGAACCCCCGAGCGCCGGACGAGCACTGCGCCACAAGGTTGCCTTGGGTGTCAGTGATCGACACGAGCGTATTATTGAAAGAGGCCGATATGTGAACGATCCCAACGGGAATGTTCTTTTTCTCTTTCTTCTTGAAAGTCTTCTTTTTCGTTGCTGCTGCTTTAGCCATAAATTAGTCGAATCGTATTGAGCGTCGGACCAAAAGAGGCGGCGGTGTTCCCCGACACTCTCAGTTCTACGCTCGCCACTACTTCTTGCCCGGAGCCTTCTTCTTGGCCACCGCTGCTTTACGCGGGCCTTTCCTTGTTCTTGCGTTCGTATGGGTGCGCTGGCCGCGAACCGGGAGACTGCGGCGATGACGAAGGCCGCGGTAACAACCAATATCCATCAAACGTTTGATATCCATTTGAACGCGCTTGCGAAGATCACCCTCGATCTCACCTTCGGTGTCGAGGATCGCACGGATCTTGTTCAGTTCGTCCTCACTCAGATCCTTGATCTTGACATCGTTGCCGATACCGGCCGACGCAAGGATCTCGGTCGCACGCGACTTCCCTACACCATAGATATAGGTCATTCCGATTTGCGCCCGCTTATTGGGCGGTAGATCAACTCCTGCTACACGAGCCATAATTCTTTATCCCTGTCTTTGTTTATGCTTCGGATTATCACAAATGACGCGCACGACACCCTTTCGGTGGATAACCTTGCATTTGTCACACATTTTCTTTACTGAAGGCCGTACTTTCATCTTACTTTACCTGCCTATTTATAGCGATATGTTATTCGCCCGCGATTAAGGTCATAGGGCGAAAGCTCGACCAGGACCTTGTCGCCAGGCAGAATGCGGATAAAATTCTTACGCATTTTGCCTGAAATATGGGCCAAAACCTCGTGGTTGTTATCATCCACCGCGACCTTGAACATTGCATTTGGCAATGTTTCCAGCACTGTCGCCATTACCTCGATCGCTTCTTCTTTAGACATACGCGAATGCCCAACCGGCTGATTAGTTGGACAAACTCTTAATATTACTGAGTTCTTTGCGGATTTTCAAGTCAAGCCTCAACAATTTCCGCCTTTTCCCTCCGAAGCCGCTTCTGCTCTTTTGTAAGGGTCAATATCTCGGGCCCTTCGGCCGTAACAGCGATCGTATGCTCTGCGTGAGCCGATGCCTTACCGTCTAGCGTGACGACCGTCCACTTATCGCTCAGGGTACGAGTCTCGTGAGTACCAAGATTCAGCATTGGCTCGATCGCAAAGCAATATCCCGCCCGGATCTTTTCCCTCGTGCCCGCCCGCCCATAATTAGGAATTTGCGGAGCCTCATGCATGTGGCGGCCGATCCCGTGGCCGGTGTAATCACGCACGATCCCATAACCAAACTTCTCTGCGTGTTGCTGCACCGCCCATCCTATGTCGCCGACCCGGTTATTTACCCTGGCAGCCTGAATACCATATTCCAGGCACTCTTCAGTTACCCGGATAAGCTGCTTCAATTCGTCCGTTATATCTCCAACAGGCAGCGTCATTGCCGTATCACCCACGAAGCCGTCATATGTCGCGGCCATGTCAAGTGAAATGATGTCGCCCTCATTCAAGGGATCCGGCTTCGAGAAACCGTGTACTACCTCATGATTGACAGAAGCGCAGATCGCGTACGGGAACCCATGATAGCCAATGAACGTCGGGATCGCACCCGCGTCACGGATCATTTTTTCGGCAGCCCTATTCAGGTCCATCGTCGATATCCCAGGCTCGACCATTCCCCTAAGTGACTCGCGCACATCTGCGATAAGCTCGCCAACGGCTCGCATCTTATCAAGATCTTTTGCAGATTTAGCGATAATCATTTTCCTGCCAAATAATGCGACGACAGAGCTAAATAAGCTCATCGATCTCACGATAGATATCTTCTATCTCCCCGGTGCCGTCAACCTTCCTCAATCGGCCTGAAGTTCCGTAGTATTCCAAGAGAGGTTTGGTCAATTCGTCATATGTCTCGAGACGAACTTTGACCTTTTCCTCCGTATCATCGGCACGATGATCCAAAACGGCGCCAGGATGGTCATCGCAGACCCCTTCAAGCCGCGGCGGTTTGGAATAGACATTGTAAATCTCACCACAAACCGGGCAGCTTCGCCGTCCGGTAAGACGCTTTAGTAACTCGTCCCGGTCGACATCTACCTCGATTGCGATGATCTCTTTGCCCTGTTCCCTTGCAAGCTCCTCGAGTTGCTCTGCCTGAACCGCCGTCCTCGGATAACCGTCGAGAACGTAGGTCCCGGCCGTGTCCGGCTTCAATGTACGCTCACGCACGATCCTGTAGGTAATATCGTCTGAAATGAGCCTTCCGGACGCCATGATCTCCTGCACCTCGCGAGCAAGCGGAGTGTCGAGCGTCTTCATCTCGCGAAACATATCGCCCGTAGAGATCTGGGGAATACCGCGCCGTTCCTGCAGGAGTCGTGCCTGTGTTCCTTTTCCGGCCCCGGGTGCCCCGATTAGTACAATGATCTTTGCCATAATAGCTGCCGCAGAAACGCAAAGACGCAGAGGGAAGAAAAATCACTACCGACCCTTCTCCGCGACCCTGCGTCTTCGCGGTTCAAATTATCTATGACCGACGGCCGCGGAGCCTTGAGCCCGAGCCAAGAAAGCCCTCGTAGTTTCTCATTACGAGCTGGGCCTCGATCTGCGAAACTGTATCCATTGCAACGCCAACAAGGATCAGCAGCGACGTGCCGCCAAAGAAGAACTGATAGCCCAAACCTGTTGGGATCCAACTCAATCCGGGGGTTGCAGTAAAGAAGTTGTCTATGGACGTTCCGACAAAAGGCAGCCTGGCGACCTTAAATCCGCTCAGCAGGAGCTGCGGCAGAAAGGCTACGAAAGCCAGGTACAACGCTCCAACGGTCGTAAGACGTGTAAGTATCGCATTCAGATACTCTGCGGTCGGAGCCCCAGGCCGGATCCCGGCGATAAAGCCTCCGTGCTTTCGCAGATTGTCGGCGACCTCGTCCGTATTGAATATGATCGTGATGTAGAAAAACGTGAAGATAACGATCAATGACAAAAAGACGAGTTCGTAATAGGGGTCGCCGCCGTGGAACTGCTGAAAGAATGCCGCGATCTTTGACCACGTAGAATTTGGCTCATTCGGATCAGCCGGGAACGCCGAGAAAAGTGTCTGTGGCATCGCAAGTACCGACGATGCAAAGATCACCGGGATAACGCCTCCCATGTTGATCTTCAACGGAAGCGTCGTTTCCTGCCCTCTAAACGTCTGATTACCGACGCGGCGGCTCGCATAGCTGATAGCTATATGACGTCTGGCCGATTCAACATAGACGATCAACGCTATAAGAGCCACAAGCACGACAATAAGGAAGATAACGCCCAACGTTTGCATTGGATCGCCCGCGCGGACCCTATCAGAAACCTGAAGGATTCCACGCGGAAGGCCGATCACAATACCTGCAAAGATGAGCAGCGAGATACCGTTACCGATCCCTCGTTCAGTGATCTGTTCACCCAGCCACATCACGAAAATGGTTCCGGTGGTCAGGGTGACAACGATCATCGCCGAAGCCCACCACGTGCCGGGAATGATGTTATTTCGAGAAAGCCACGTCGCGACAAAAAATGTCTGGACGGCACAAAGGACGACGGTCGAATACCGCGTCCACTGATTCATTTTCTGACGGCCGACCTCACCCTCTTCCTGGATCTTTTTCATCGCAGGCGAGAGTACGGGGAGCAGCTGCATGATGATAGACGCCGTGATATACGGCGTTACACCTAGAGCAAAGACAGAAATTGTACGGAAATTACCGCCCGAGAAAAGGTCCAAAACGCCAAGCAGCGTTCCCGCGACTTCGCCCCAAACCCTTTCAAGCTGAGCACTATTGATGCCGGGTGCGGTAACGTGAGCGCCAAAGCGGTAAACCGCCAGCAGCCCGAGCGTGAAGAGGATCCTCTTCCGGAGCTCGGGAACCTTGAACATGTTCTGAACGGCGCTAAAAAACTTCTCCATATTTTTGCTGGTCGTCCGATGCCAAAAGTTAGTAGCCTAACACGATGAACAACGAACCACTATCAACTAACTAAGCTGCTGCTTCTGCTGCCTTTACGATCTCGGTCGCCGTACCACCGGCCTTTTCGATCTTCGATTTGGCCGTCTTAGTAAATCTGTGTGCCGAGATCCTTAACGATTTCGTAACGTCACCGGTTCCCAGGATCACAAGATCATGCTTGGCCTTCTTGATAAGGCCGCGTTCATGAAGGATTTCTGGCGTTACCTCGTCACCTGAGTTGAAGTTCTCTTCGATCTTCGCCAAGCTGATCTCGATCCACTGCTTCTTAAAGATATTGGTAAAACCGCGCTTGGGCAATCGACGCTGGAGGGGCATCTGCCCGCCCTCAAATCCCGGGCGGCTCGAGTAACCCGAGCGTGACTTCTGGCCCTTATGCCCGCGTCCGGCAGTCTTGCCAAGTCCGGATCCCGGGCCGCGTCCGACGCGCTTCTTCTTGTGGGTCGAGCCCGGCGCCGGATGTAAATTGTTCAGTGATAATGCCATAACGTTTGATCCTTGTCCGTTGAAATAAGAACTAATCAACGATCCTCAACAAGTGCGGGACCTTTGCAACAATTCCGCGTGACGCCGCCGTGTCAGGCCGCGTGACCGTCTGATTGAGCTTTGTGATGCCGAGGCTCTTGACGATCTCTTTCTGCTTCTTAGCGTAGCCGATCATGCTCCGGTAATACTGGATCTTGATCTCGCCGCCTGCTGTTTCTGCTTTCTTTGCCATAATCTTTGAAGTTATCAAGTTACAAAGTCTGATAAGCGGAGACCTGATATCTCCACGCTGCTTCTGACCCAGAAACTAAACCAACTCCTCCACCTGCTTACCGCGAAGACGGGCAACTTCCATCGGATCCTTCATCCGGGTCAGGCCATTAAACGTCGCCCTGATCACGTTGTGAGCGTTGTTTGAACCAAGGATCTTCGTTCGAACATTGTGAACTCCAAGTGACTGAAGAACGGCTCGGACAGCACCGCCGGCGATAACACCGGTTCCTTCCGCGGCCGGCTTGAGCAGCACGCGGCCGGCTCCGTACTCACCGATAAGTTCATGCGGAAGCGTACCGTCGATCAACGGAACCCGAATAAGGTTGTTCTTGGCAGCCTCGACCGCTTTCTTTATCGCGTTCGGCACTTCCTTGGCCTTGCCGGTACCAAAACCTACATGCCCGGCCTCATCGCCTACCACGACAAGCGCCGCAAACGACATGTTCTTACCGCCCTTAACAACCTTGGTAACGCGGTTTATCGAGATCAACTGATCTTTGAGGATCAGCCCATTCGGAGAAATTCTCTGTTTACTCTTCATCTTTGCTCTCTTGCTTTGAATCCTTTGCCGCAGCCTCGTTCTTGTTCAGGCCTGCCTCACGTGTCGCATCCAAAAGTGCCTTAACCCGGCCGTGATATACATAACCGCCGCGGTCGAAAACGACAGTCGAAATGCCTGCCTGCTGTGCCCGCTCGGCAATGGTCTTACCAACGGTCTTCGCCGCGTCGATATTCCCGCCCGTTTTCAGGCCGAGGCCCTTTTCGGTGGTCGAGGCCGTCGCCAGTGTACGTCCGCTAACGTCATCAATGACCTGTGCGTAAATATGATTCACACTACGAAATACCGCAAGACGCGGCCTTTCCGCCGATCCTTTGACCTTCTTGCGAATCCGGCTGTGAACACCCTGCCGAATCTCTGCTCTGCTTTTCTGTGCCATATTCTTCCTCGTTTTGAGTTCTTGCAGGAGCAAGACAGCCGCTTAATAGCGGGACTCAGAACTGTTATTTGCCCGTCTTGCCGGGTTTCAATCTGTAATACTTGTCCGCGTAACGGACGCCCTTCCCCTTGTACGCGTCCGGTTTTCGGAGGCGATTCAATTCAGCCGCGACCTGACCGAGCTTCTGCTTGTCGATCCCGCTGAGGGTGATGGTCGTCTGGTACTGATTGATCGAAGTCTTGGTGTTGATACGCTCTGCCTTGGCTTCAATACCGTCAGGCAGTACGTATTCGATAGGATGCGAATAACCAAGGGCGAAAACGATCTTCTTGCCCTGGACGTCAGCCTTATAACCCACACCGACGATGTCCATGTCCTTGGAGAATCCTTCAGTAACTCCAACAACCGCATTATTCGCCAGTGCTCGGGCAAGGCCATGGAACGCTGCCTGATCGTCGCTCGCCCTCTCAGCGGTCAGCGTACCATCTTCCTGCTTAAACGAAACTCCCGCAGGGATCGGCGTTTTCAATGTGCCCTTAGGCCCTTTAACTTCCATTTCCGATTCACCGATCGTGACGGTTACGCCCGACGGGATCGAGATCGGCTTTTTTCCAACTCTGGACATATCTTTATGTGGATTGGCTGACGGTCAATGCCCGCCCTTCATCCTTTTCCCTTTTTAGTAAACCTCTGCCAGGATCTCACCGCCTACACGTTCGGCACGAGCCTGTTTTCCGCTCATCAGTCCCTTCGACGTCGAAATGATGTTGACACCGTATCCGCCAAGCACCTTTGGGATGTCGGCCGAACCGACATACACGCGACGGCCTGGTGTGGAGACTCTCGATAAATGCGTGATCGACGAAACGCCTTTCGCATCATAACGAAGGAAGACACGGATCATGTACTTCACGCCTTCGCCCTTGACCGAAAAGTTGTTAATGTAGCCCTCTTCTTTGAGGATTCGTGCTACTTCCATTTTGAGCTTTGAGCCCGGAATATCTACACGCTGATGGCCCGCTGCTATCGCATTGCGGATCCGTGTAAGCATATCGGCTATTGGATCTGTCATTCTAATTAACTCCGTATATTATGGCGGTTCGGCCGTATCTGAAGCGGGCCGCCTGCCGTAATCAAAACCTACCAGCTTGACTTAACAACACCGGGGATCTGCCCCTGAAGTGCAAGGTCGCGAAGCGAGACACGCGAGATGCCGAACTTCCTCAGGTACCCGCGAGACCTTCCCGTCTGCGAACAACGATTGCGAACCCGAGAGGGTGACGCGTCACGAGGCATCTTTTGAAGCTTGATCACCGCCGCGTCGACCTCTTCTGGGGTCGATCTGGGATTGTTGATGATCTTCTTGGCTGCCGCACGCCGCTCGGCGTAGAGCTTGACCTTCTCTTTCCGGCGATTGTTGTTAACGATTTTGCTTATCTTTGCCATCTTTCTATTGTCTGAAAGGCATACCGAGCGCTTTCAAGAGCGAACGGGCCTCGTCATCGTTACGAGCTGTGGTAACGATAGAAATATTCATTCCACGCGTCTTATCGACCTTGTTAAAGTCGATCTCAGGGAAGATCAGCTGCTCACGAATACCGAGCGTGTAATTACCACGACCGTCGAAAGCCTTGCCGGAAATACCGCGAAAGTCACGAACACGCGGCAATGCTACGGAGATCAGACGATCGAGGAACTCATACATACGAGCTCCGCGAAGGGTTACCATGGTGCCGATCGACATGCCCTGACGTAATTTGAAAGCGGCGATCGACTTCTTAGCCTTGGTGATGACCGGCTTTTGACCGGTGATCGACTTCAATTCTTCCGCAGCTACGTCAAGGATCTTGGCATTTGCCGACGCTTCACCAAGCCCCATGTTAATGACGACCTTTTCTATCTTAGGGATCGCCATTGGGTTCTTGATCTCGAACTCCTTGGCAAGTGCCGGAGCGATCTCGTTCTTGTATTTTTCTCTTAACCTGGCCATTTCTTAATTTCCTTGTTTGGGTATCGCGCAGAACGCGTTTCCAAACCAAATTTTAATTCGCTTCCTCGGCGGCTTCTGAGTCATCCTTCTTCTTGGCGACTCGCTTATAATCGCCGCTATCCGGGATGATCTTGCCGCTCTTTGCGACGCGGACCTTCTTACCGTCACGGACCTCAAACTTCACCCGGGTCGGCTTGCCTGTCTCGGGGTCGATCAAAGCAACGTTTGACGCACTGACCCATGCTTCCTGTTCGCGGATGCCGCCCTCACGGTTGAGTTGAGGAACTGGCTTAACGTGACGTTTGACCATCATCGCACCCTCGACCTTGACCTTGGCGTTGCGTGCGTCCACGGCGATCACCTTGCCGCGATACGGCTGGCGTTTTCCGGCACTGTCATAACGGTTGTACTCTTTCCCCGCTATGAAGACGACCTGGTCGCCACGCTTGATCCTGCTGCTGACTGTTCCTGTCTTACCTGCTTTCATCTCTTAAATAACCTCCGGAGCGAGGCTGACGATCTTCATAAAATTCCTTTCACGAAGCTCGCGGGCCACCGGGCCAAAAACACGGGTTCCGATCGGCGTTCCGTCGTCCTTGATCAAGACCGCGGCATTCTCGTCAAACCGAATGTAGGTTCCGTCCTTGCGGCGGACCTCCTTTCGAGTTCGAACAATAACGGCGTTATAAACCTTACCCTTTTTGGCGGTGCCATCCGGAGCCGCTTCCTTTACAGTGACCTTGATGGTGTCACCGAGGCGTGCGATCTTGCTGGTCGAACCACCGACCGGCATGATCATCTCAACACGCTTTGCTCCCGAATTGTCTGCGACCGCTAACGAGGTCTGCATCTGAATCATAGCTATTCTCCTGGGTTCTGAGTCATGTCCTAAGACCACCCGCTAAATGCAAGTGCTCAAAACGCTTATAATTCTGCTTTCTGAATGATCTCGACCACACGCCAACGCTTCCTTGCAGATAGCGGCCGAGTTTCTACGATCCTGACCTTGTCGCCAACCTTGGCTCCGAAATCATCGTGAGCCATGAATTTCTTACGCTTCTTAACGTACTTGCGATAGATCGGATGCTTGACGAGACGATCCACACGAACGGTGACAGTCTTCATCATCTTGTCTGAAGCGACGATTCCTACCTTCTCAGCTCGCTTGTGAGTCTTCTTGGACGCAGCGGTCTTGCCCTCCAGAGCCTTTTCCGCCTTGGGGGCCTTGCCCGCCCTCTTGGGCTTGGCCTCAGCTGCCGGAGCTGTTTCCGCTGCTGCAACTCCCGCCGGAGCTTCCTCGACCGGATCAGCTCCTTCCGCAGCCGCCTCGACAACGGTCTCTTCTACCGCCATATCTTCGCCTGCGACCGCCGTTTCTTCGACTTCTTCGTTCTTTTTCTTTACCATCGTAATCTTCCTATGACACGCTCGGCTTAAGCCTCGGCGGTCTCAGACTCTTTCTTGTTCAGCAGGGTATAAACCCTTGCCAAGGTCTTCTTTTCGCGGCGAATGTCCTTCACGACCTCACCCATGCCAAGCGTCTTGCGGAACTTCAGACGAAAGAGAGACTCTTTCAGGGCATCCGCCTGATCTTTCAACTCCGCGACCGTCATTTCCGATAGCTGGTCCAACTGCTCTTTGCGTTTCATCCTTAAACAATGCCTCCTTCGAGGTCGGTACGGGAAACGAATTTGGTCTTGATCGGAAGCTTCTGAGCAGCGAGTTTCATTGCCTCGCGAGCGAGATTCTCATCGACTCCCTGGATCTCATACAGCACACGGCCCGGCTTTACGACCGCCACCCAGTGGTCCGGAGCTCCTTTTCCTGAGCCCATACGGGTTTCAGCCGGCTTTCGTGTGATTGGCTTATCAGGAAACATCCTGATCCAGATCTTTCCGCCACGTTTGACGTGACGTGTCATCGCGATACGAGCCGCTTCGATCTGGCGATCCGTGATCCAACCTGCCTCAAGTGTTTTCAAGCCAAAGTCACCGAAACTGAGCTTCTCGCCACGGGTGGCTTTGCCACGCATACGGCCCTTCATCACTCTTCGGTGCTTGACCTTTTTCGGCATCAACATAGTAACTAACCTCTAGTCATTCGATCAGCTGACTGATCTAATCAAAATAAAAAACCTTTAGCGGCCGCGATCGTCCCTACGCGGACGTCGGTCTCGCATCGCACTGCGGTCAACCTTTACCTCATTCATCGGGTCGGTAGTCGTTCCCCGTGCCATAGAGGCATTCGGATCGAGGATCTCGCCACGATAGATCCAAACCTTGATACCGATGATGCCGAATGTCGTCAAAGCTTCGGCAAATCCAAAATCGATATCCGCACGCAGCGTGTGAAGCGGAAGGCGGCCCTGCAGCGACCATTCCGTGCGAGCGATCTCAGCGCCATTCAGGCGTCCGGCGATCATTACCTTGATGCCCTGTGCGCCGAAACGCTGCGATTCTTCCATCGTCTTCTTCATCGCACGGCGAAAAGCGATACGCTTTTCGAGCTGCTGAGCGATCTTCTCGGCCTGGAGCTGGGCATTAAGCTCTGGATGGCGGATCTCCTGGATCGAAATAAGGACTTCCCGCCCCGTCTTACGAGAAAGGTCTTCACGGAGCTTCTCGATCTCAGCCCCCTTGCGGCCGATGATGATGCCCGGACGCGAAGTGTAGATGATGATCTTAAGTCGGGTCGCCGCCCGCTCGATGTCAATATGAGAAACACCGCCGCCGGCGAACTTTTTCTTTAGATCACGCTTGAGTTCGAGGTCCTCCGCCAGAAATTCGGCGAATTCTTTTTTCGCGAACCAGTGCGAGTGCCAATCTTTGTTGTATCCGACCCTAAAGCCGTATGGATGAACTTTCT
>CAZJFB010000011.1:0-21344 GCA_964545145.1 uncultured Chloracidobacterium sp.
TTCATCCCCGGCAAACGCACCGACCGGCCGTAAGTTTTTGCCAAATATCGCGGCAATTACTTAGCCGAGCTTTGAGTTGATTTCTTCTTCAAGTCGAGCGAGCTCTTTTAAGATCGTGTCCAGTTTTGGAGGCTCGGAAAAGAACATTTCGCCCATCTTCTCGTAGTCAGTTTTCAGTGCTGGGATCCGATCCGGGTTCGGAGAAAGGTGAAGGTCTCCAGTGAGAGCTTCGTCGTATTTGGAAGCGGAGCGTGTAAAGAATATCTTTTTGTTTTCGACCACATTTTCCAATAGGCCAATATTGTTAATTGCCCTTCGGGCTATATCCGTAGACGCGAGTTTGAAAAGATCATAGTAGTGACGTGAACTTCGCTCAGCAGTTTTGTCAGCTTCGGATCGGTGAAATTGGTCGTGTAAAATCGTTGCCTTTTCCCAAAAGGTTCGCTCGGCGGCAAGCACTTTTATCTCGCATTCTGGATTTGAGAACAACTGGGGAAAATCTTCCGCAGCATAGGATTGAATCTTATGCATTTCATACGGTTGATGTTCCGCTCGGGCGCCAAGCTCAATTCTAATTATTGGCTTTACATATCTCAGGCCCTGCAAATCGCGAGTTCTGCGTGTTTGAGGAAAGGTAAAAAGCAAAGTTTGTCCGTCAACATCACCTTCGTCAATCGATAATGTCCAGCCATTAGCCTCGAGGTTTGCAGAGAATGATTCTTGCAATTGTTCAAGTAGCGGTCCTTGAACTTTTTGTTTGCAAGCTACTTTTATTTGTTCGACAGCGGTCTTTCTCTTATTCGTTCCTACTATGTTGAGCGGATCTAGTTCACCCTCGAATCCGAGATACTCACGGTTGATTGAAACATCAATGTCTTCGGAAAATCTTTCAATTACGCCATAGACCTTTGAAAGTGAAGTTCCCCCCTTGAATATTAAATGAGGGGAAATTTCAGGTAGCGAGAAAAGTTTGTCTAGAGTCCAGCATACCCAAAAATCCTTTTCTATTATTTGCGAAAGGACACCTCTGCTAGTTGCCGATTCTCCAAACAGTGCATTTCTCTCTTCTTGTGATTGTGAGGCTATCTTGTCCATTTCTATGCGACGATTTCCAGTATCATCGGTTTCATCCAGTCGGGAGCTGTGTGAATATCTTTTTTCATCTCCTTCTTGTCAAAATCTGCAATGATGGTTCTGATCTTCTTAATCACATCAGGCGTAACATTCTCTTTTCCGATATATTGAAGGGCTTGGATTATGGTTCCGCTACCTTTGCCGGCGGTCGACATGGTCTTCGGCGAAGTATGCTTCAGTAGTATTGTTTGTTTTCCAACTTTTAATTGTCTTGATGGCCCGTCGGTTAAGTAGACGATCCGCGCTGGCACTTGAGTCGAAAGTCCCAGGACATTTGCGGCCTGTGCTCCTGTTATTTTGAGTTTGCTGTTATTTTTTCCTGCAACTTCTTTTGCGACTGCGTCAATTGAGGGGCTAAGGAGGCCTAGGGTCTCGCTCATTGTGGGATAATCATAAATTCCTCGGCCCAATCGTCGAATGACCCCACGATTTGTAAGACGAAATAGGGCCAGATCTACGGCTCTTCGACTGCCGAAGTCGAGAAAGTGCCTAGCCGAAAAGACCCAACCTCTGCCCTTGGCCCTAACTCTATAAAGTATGCGTTGTTCTATACTTAGGGCCATAATTACCGTTTCTGATTGTAAGAAAATATACTATGTTTTTCTTACAACGTCTAGGGCCTACCTTACACATTCTCTTTTCAGAGAACAAGGCCATCCTTGCGACTACACTGTAATATATATATTACAGTGTGGTCGCAAGGATAAAGATACAGCGGATCACGGCGTTTGCGGTAATATATATATTACCGCAAACGCCGTGATCGTAAATTCATGAAGAGCAACGCAACCGAAATGGCAATAGGAGCCATAAAAACAAGCTTAGATAAACGCCGCCGGGCTATTTTTACGAAAAATGATTTGCAAGAAATTGTCATTGAGAACTTACCAGACGTGGGAGCAAATCAACGAACTCTAATAAAGGGGCAACTATTAAATTATCTTTGGGAAAAAAACAAGCTAAAAGAAGTCGTGTTCAACTTCCCTTCACGAAAGGAAACACGCTACCTATTTGGTAACATTACTAATTTTGAACTGGCCCAGTCCCTCAAACCCAACGCCTATCTGGCTCACCGGGCAGCTATGTATCTACACAATTTGTGTACCGATCCCCCAGAAACCATTCACATTAATGTCGAACAGTCCCAACAGCATAAACGCAATACTAAAAGTTTGACTCAAGCCGGAATAGATCAGGCGTTCAAAAATAAAGTCCGTGTGTCAAATGCAATCGCAGAATCGAACGGAGTGAAGGTCTGCATTACTCACGGGCAAAAAACTGATCAACTTGGGGTAGAAACCAAAAAAGGTCCTATTGGAGAAGCTCTTCGAGTTACGGGTGTTGAGCGAACATTAATCGATATAACAGTTCGACCAATCTATGCTGGCGGCCCAACGGAAGTTCTAAAAGCGTATCAAGCAGCGGCAAAGATCGTGTCTATCAAGAAGCTAGTCAAAATATTAGACAAAATGAATTTTGTCTATCCGTTCCATCAGGCTATCGGTTTTTACCTTCATTCTTCCAAATCATATTCCAAATCTGACATCACATTGTTTGAGGCTATGAAAAAAGAGTTCGACTTCTATTTGGATTACCGGATGAAGAATCCCAAGTATTCGAAGCAATGGAGAATATTTTATCCGGCCGACCTGGTGAGTTAGGAACACAGAAGCACTCTGTGAGAATTCTAGGCCGAAATTCCGTATGATGATGAAAACGAAAAAATCTAGTCAGTTACTGAGATGGTGCGGATGAATGATACCCGAAGGCAGATTGGCGGCGTGGATGAATGGTGTGAGTCGGGAAGAGAATATCGTTGACAATTCAATCGAACTCGGCCATTCTCGCCGCAAACGGAAACGCGATATCGTTCGCAAGGGGGAATTTTTAGCGATGACAATGGATCAGGGCCTGTTTGGTAATCTCAGCTCGGTCGATCGCCGGACATTTCTTCGGGCCGGGTTGGCGGCAGCTGGGGCCGCAAACGGGCTCGCTCTTGAGGTTCGCTCGGCTACACGCTTACGCGTGTAGCTTGATCCTCTAGCCCGCAAGCGGGCTCATTGCGGCAACCAGCCTTAAGAGTTCACCGGTCTTTATTCCCGCCCAACCCATTTCCCGTACCGTCATGACAGAACGGCCCGGCAGGCCGCGCTCTACGGATCAAATCGCGAAAAGCCATATAAGAAACCTATTGCTATCCGTGCAACAGATGTGCTAATTTCAATATCTGTTTTTGCGAAAATGCAAAAATACTGAGGAAATTGCAATGTTTACTCGAAAAATGATTGAACATTGAACATGGCGAAAAATGGCACTTAACCCTAGACAGATCAATAAGATAGGTGTTCAATCGGGGATTGAACGGTCGGACAGTGTCCGGACATTGTCCGACACTTGTCCGGACAAATGGCGTACAGAAAAGTGAAAACGTGAAAAAGGGGAAAAGGTGAAAAAGTGAAAAGGCTGAGCGGCTTCTCCGTGGGCTCTGTGGTCTCGGTGGCCGATCTGGGGCCGGAGAGATCGCAGGTTGACCGATTTGGTATCATGTAATCTATGAATATTCGCCGTTTTGTATTCATCGTCGCCTTAACTCTTTTTATCAGTGCAAATAGCTTCGCATCGGGCGAATTTGAGTATTTCAGGCTTGCTTCGGAGCCGTTGATCAGGATCGGGCTGGCGACAAACGCCGGTTCGGTCACGATCACGACGAACGATTCGTCGCTGGTCTCGGTGAGTCCGGATGAGTCGTTGAAACTACTTGCGACAAATCGGGTCACTGTGTCGGCTCGCGCCTACAGGCCGCCCGAGATCGAGAATTACCGCGTCGAGTTTCAGAATCTGCCGACGCAGGCCGATGCTAACGAGCTTGCAAAGGACATTCGCGACGTGACCGGCGAGACGGCGATCGTCAGTATCGATCCGGCGACGAATACCTGGCGTGTATGGGTCGGCGAGGTCAAGCCCACGAGCGAGGATGCGGACGAGCTAAAGGCCAAGCTTGCCGAGAAGGATTTTGACGATGCGGTCGTCGTGGTCGAGAGAAAGACCGTCGTTTCGCCCGACGCGATCGCGCTTTCGCAGCAGCTCAGGGCCGGCGGACCGAGCGATGTCCGCAGCCTGATCAAACCGACGGGCTCGTCGGCGGCGACGACAACGGGTTCGGTCGACCCGAATCTTCGCGAGGTGATAGTCAGCGGGCCGAGCGATGCGGCTAAGTATTCGTCGCTGAAATCCGTGGCTTTCGGGTCGGTCAATGAGCGTTTTAACCCCGTAAAGCTCAATGGCAAGGCATATCGCGGCAAGATCGAGGTGTTTGTGAATTCGCGCGGCTCACTCACCGTGGTCAATGTCGTTCCGCTCGAGGAGTATCTCCTTGGCGTCGTGCCCAGCGAACTCGGCCTGCCGCAGCTCGAGGCACAAAAGGCACAGGCCGTCGCGGCACGCACCTACGCGGTGGCGAACATTGGTACCTTCGGGAAGCAGGGCTTTGACATGGTTCCCACCGTATCGTCGCAGGTTTACAAGGGCGTCTCGATCGAAACGAAGATGGGCACGCAGGCCGTGCAGGAGACCCGCGGGATGGTCGCAACGTATAAGGGCAAGCCGATAATGGCCTATTACACCTCGACCTGCGGCGGCCGTACCGAAAGCAGCGAGAATATATTCGACCATGCCGAGCCGTATCTTCGCGGCGTGGAATGCTCGCTCGAGGGCCGTCGTCATTTCGAGCCGTTTCTTATCAAGACGGTCCGACAGCCCGCCAGGCTTCGCGACGAGGGCAATCTGGAACTTGTCCGCCTTATGTCGCTGTTTGCGTCAAACGGGTTTCAGCTTTCGACGTCGCAGATGACCGACGATTGGTTCGAGGACGTGCCGACCGAGAGCGAGATGTCTAATTGGCTCAATAACCTCGCCGGTAAATTTGGCAAGACCTATCCAAACGTGACCCGCGAAACTGCCAAGCCGATCGAATTGGCCCGCATCATCGCCGGTTTTGTTTACTCGCCCGGTTATGCGGACACGATGCTCACCGAGTCTGATATCAACTATTTACTGGCATTCGACGACGCGGCTTCGATACCAAAGGAGAGCAGGGCCGATCTGGCAGCCTTGCTGCGTGACGGCTATTTCACGCTGAATCCCGACTTGACGATCCGGCCGAATATGCCATTCAGCCGTGCCAGGATGCTCAGGCTGATCCGCCAGATATACGAAAAGAAAAAGTGGATGCCTGAGGTCATTAGCGGCCAGGCACAGCCGACCGCGGACGGCAAACTCGTGCTTAAGAGCGGTAAAACGCAGCGGCAATTGGCGGTCAGGCCCGACGTTTTCCTGTTTCGCGAGTTTGGCGACACTTTGTATCCGGTCCGCGAGGCGGCCCTTGTCGGCGGCGAAGAGGTGCGGTATCAGCTCGATTCGCTCGGAGCGGTAAAGTACCTCGAGATAAGGCCGAGCGAGACGCCGACCACTGCTGAGAAGATGTCTCCGTGGGTCTATTGGAGCAAGCCGGCGACGGCATCGGCGGTACAGTCGAGGTTGTCGCGATACGTTCGCGGCATCGGCACGCTCTACGATATCAATGTTAAAAAGGTCGGCTATTCCCGCCGCCCGATCGAACTCGAGATCATTGGTTCAAACGGAGTAAAGACACTCAAGGGCGGCAAGATACGCTCGGCGCTTCGGCTGCCCGAGCAGCTGTTTGTTATCGATAAGCGATATTCGGGAAATGCCGTTTCAACATATGTGTTTACGGGCCGCGGCTGGGGCCACGGCGTGGGCATGTGCCAGTTCGGGGCGTTCGGAATGGCGAAAATGGGCGTGAAGTACGACGAGATAATTAAGCACTATTACACCGGCGTAGATCTCACGCGAGCTTATTGAGGGTCGATCAGAGCGTGACCGGCCGCCGGACCGAGCGATACATCTTTTTGGTGATCTGATACGGTCGCGAGTCGATACCGACAAATGATCGAAAGGCGTCGATCGCCCGAAGCTCGAGATTTTGATGGAGAAAGTTCAGCAGTTCGAATTGGAAATGGTCCATCGCCGCCCGGCGTCGGTATTCGGCAAAGTACTCGTCGAGCTCGGCACGCGTCCTGGCCCCGCCATTGTCAGCATACTTGGCAACATAAGGGCTGAAATCCGGGTAAAGACACGGTTTGGCCCAGTCGCCATGAAAGGTCGTCTTCATGAAATTCCCGATCAGCAGATCGTCGAATACCTGATAGCGTACGGCGATCATCAGCGAGTTTCGGGGCACCTCGAATGTTAGCCCGCGGTTGAATTTCTTTCCCGCTAATTCAACGATATGGTCCTTGCCTCCCACACGAACGCAAACAAAATCGAGAAAAGTCGAAAGGTGGTCGATCGATCGAAAATATCGGGTGACCTCGGCCGCTTCGTCGCGGCTCAGGGCCTCGCTCCAATCATCGCCAAACTCGGAGGCGGGCACGATCTTTGGCTCGCACTCGGCCGGGCCGATCTCCTCGAATTTGTCGGTGACGCAATCGTATCTGAGGAATGCGGGCAGCACTGTGTCTTCGATATTCGGCGGGCCGACGCGGTAGTCCGAGAGCGGCGCGCCGTAGCGGTTTGCCCAGACACTGTCCTCGCGTTGGTAGCAATGCATCGAGCTGAACGGTACAAAGTATTTAGCTCCAAACGACTGGCGCCGAAGTTCGGCACGCCGGCCGAGCGGATTTTTGCGAGTTTCGAGAGGACGGATCGCGTTACCGACGTCATCGTACAGGTTAAACATGTCGATGTCCTCGTAACACTCGAGAGCGAGCAGGAACGATATCGGAAACTCCTTGATGATGCGCTTTACGAATCGGCCCCAACCGTGATCACTGGCATCGTTTACATTGACCAAAAGCCGGCCGTTGATGTCGATCAAAAGGACCGCGTCCTGATTGTAATCGGCAATACAAAGTACGCGGATATTGTCCGAGAGCGAGTACCAAACGCGGTCCTTGAGCACTCTAACATCGTAGCCCTCCTCGACAAGTTCAGCGTTAATACGTTTGCCGACGTGGTCGGGCAAGAGGATCTTCTTGTCTCTGAAAAGCGGCAGGCAGTCGGCGTTCAGATGGTCAGGATGCCCGTGCGAGAACCAAACGAAAGCCGAATCGCGGATCGCGGCCATTTGTTCCTCAGGCACTTCGTGGGTCAGCGTCCAACTGCCGAAGAACGCGCCTCCCGTGACCCAAGGGTCTGTGACAAGCACGGGCACCCGGTCGTAACAGATGACCGTCGCACTGGCTATTGTGTCAAAGCCGATATTCATCAAAAACGAGTAATGCCGCGTGCGTTCTGGCAACGCCGGCGGCCGATCATTAGTGTCCCTTTTGGTGACAGCTTTTCGAAGGAACTGGGAGATGAAACAACTAATAGGAACTATTTTTGAAAAAAAGTTGACAGCGAAAGCGCCAATTCATTAGTTGCCGATAAGTGGATCTGTATCGTCTCGACTGACAAGGCCGGGACGGGATGAAGTAAGTGTCTCGCGTGACTGTGATCTTTGACAATTCAACGTGTTCCGGCCAGGCTCTGCACCGATTGGATCAGCTTTTCGGTGTCCAAGCCGATGCCGTTCTTAAAGACGATCTCCAACGTGGATCAAATCCGCGACGGCTTTATCCAAGAGAATCTGTCCGAAATAGGTTTCTTGGAAATTGGGGTAGTGGTCATATATCATCAAGCGGGACCGTCCGACCATGAGATATCGAATGATCAGGATCGCTTTATGTTTGGCCATCGCAGCACTGGCCATAGGCGGCGTCTTCGGACAAGCTCCCGCGTCGGCTAGATCAGCACTTGGTTCGCAGACCGCAAAGGCCGGATTTAAGAATGAGGACGAGATCCGCGATAAGTTCAACAATTGGCGAACCGACGAGGACGCCAGGCGATGGCTTGCGGCAATGGGCTACGACGTTTCGAAAGTGGAAAGTGTCGCCGCTGCAAAGCCCCATGGCGAAAAGGCTGACGTCGAGGTGCGTATCAAGGTGACAAACCTCGCGGAGAAGGTCGAAGGAATTTCGATCAAACTCGTCTCGAGTCCAAATGGGTTTAATCAGATCGATAAACGTTGGCTGGCTACTTACGCTAGGATGTGGAAGATGTCAGATGCGGTTAGGAATGCCCTAAAGTTCTTCGTGGGTGAGGCACCGCCGACCAAAGCCGGCCGTGATCCGAAGCGGATGTATCTAAACGAATTAGATACGGATTCGCAAAAGGCAGTGTTGGATTTCTTTACGACAAATCGGGAAGAGATCGTTTCCGACTTGTTCGCTGGGGACGGTGTACACGCAGCCGGCTGGGTGATGGTCGCACTCAAATCGACCGACAAACCGCGCTGGGTAATACGGTCGTCGCAGGACACAATTAGGTTTTTTGGCGAAGGAAAGGTTGAGATCACTCGCACCGGCAATCTAAAGATCGGCCGTGTGACCATGCAGCGTAAAGGCGGCGACGGAGGCCGAGAGACCGCCAAGATGCTGCAGTTCAAGATCAATCCGGTCCAACTTTTTGACGCAAAATGAGACTTACAAAAAGCCAGATCAGAGGAGCCGTCATCCTGCTCACACTAATTCTGGCTCTTGTATTGATCCGGACGCTTTTGGCTTAGTCAACGAGTGCGGCATCCATTGTGATCTCAGCATTAAGCAGCTTCGAGATCGGACAACCTGCCTTGGCGTTTCCGGCTGCGGTCGCAAATGCGGCTTCATCGGCTCCGGGCACTTTTGCACGAACCTCCAGATGGACCGATGTCACCGCAAATCCGCTTTCAAGTTTTTCGAGACGGACCGAGGCAGTTGTATTAATACTGTCAGCCGTTAGGCCCGCTGCACCAAGTTGGCCTGAAAGAGCCATCGAGAAACAGCCGGCATGTGCCGCGGCGATCAATTCCTCGGGATTTGTGCCGATACCGTTCTCAAAGCGGGTGCTGAACGAGTACTGCGTCTCCGATAGGACCCCGCTGTCGGTGGAAATGCTCCCATTGCCATCTTTTAGTCCGCCGCTCCATACGGCTGAGGCTTTTCGCAACATTCAAAAATTCTCCTTTTAAGTAGTCTGTTTATCAAGAATAGCATCAACTTTCGATCGGCGTAAGGGCGTTAAAGGTACAAAGAAGCCGAGCCAATAGCTCGGTTCGCCCCAGGTTGAAATGATAAGGTCAGTACCTACTGAACTGCCGGGAAGTTCCTGTCGATCACTGTCCCCAAGCAAGGAACGGCAGCACGCTACCCGGAACGGGCGCGTTTAAGTTAGCATTTACCTTGATCTGGGATGAAAGACGTTACCAAAAAGATCTTCGCAATTTCGGGCCCGACGTGCTCCGGCAAGACAGCGCTTGGCGTGGAATTAGCGTTGCGGGTTGGCGGCGAGGTCGTGAACTTTGACTCGGTGCAGGTATATAAGGGCATTGAGATCGCGACCGCAAAGCCCACAGCCGAAGAAACGCGCGGAGTCCCGCATCATCTGATCAATTACATTGATCCGAACGTCAATTACACTGCCGCTGACTGGGCCCGCGATGCGGCGGGTAAGATCATTGAGATCGAGTCGCGAGGGAATATTCCCATTCTGGTAGGCGGCACGGGCTTTTACCTGCGAACCTTGATGCGACCGCTGTTTGAGAGTCCTAAGACAAATGAGTCACTGAGACAAAGGTTCCGCGGCATCCAAGCTCGTCACGGAGCTGAGCACCTGCATAGAATGCTAAGGCGTGTCGATTCGGAAATGGCTGACAAACTCCAGCCGAAGGACTATGTTCGAGTCATTCGTGCCCTCGAGGTATTCTTTCAAACCGGTGAAAGATTGAGCGAAAAGCAACCAAGGCGATCCGAGCCACCGGAGTTCGCCTCGCGGATCGAGCTGTTTGTGCTTGAACCGCCTCGCGATGCCCTTTACGAAAAGATCAATGCCCGAACCGTGCAGCATTTTGCCGACGGCTTGATCGACGAGGTCAAGCAACTGTTGGCATCCGGAATAAGAGAGAACACAAATGCTCTAGGAGCACACGCCTATCGACGAGTCTGCGAGTATCTAAGGGGCGAGCGCGATCTTGCTTCAGCAATTGAGAAGTCGAAGCAGGATGTCAGAAACTACGCCAAGCGTCAATTAACTTGGTTCCGTGGCGAGATGGGCGTAACGTGGTTGCGGGGTTTCGGTTCCGAGGTCGAGACTATCGACCAACTAATGGCTCATATTTCGCCGGATCGATCAAAAGTCTTGTCGGTCAAGTGAAATTTGATATAATCTGGGCAAAAGCTCTCCGGAGGGGATCGAGGAATCATATGGAAAAGCAGCCCGCCCAAAATATCCAGGATGCGTTCTTAAACTCCGCCCGACGGGAAAGAATTCCCGTGGTGATCCAATTGCTCCACGGAGCCTCCGTTTCGGGCCGTATAAAGAGCTTTGATAAATTCTCGGTACTCCTCGATGTCGGCGGCCCCGACGTTCTTATCTTCAAGCATGCGATCTCATCGATCGCTCAGGAGCGCCGCCCGGCGCCATCTGGCGAGCCATCATCTTGAAGGGAAGATTTATTACGTTCGAAGGAATAGACGGCAGCGGCAAATCCACACAACTGAGGATGCTGGCAGATGAACTACGTTCGCGCGGGGTTGATGTCATTACGACGTGCGAGCCGGGAGGCACACCGTTGGGAAGGGCTTTGCGTTCGGCATTTCTTGAGACCAATGAAAAGGTAGAACCGATGGCGGAGTTACTGTCCTTTGCGGCAGATCGGGCACAGCACGTCGAGCATCTTATCAAGCCCTCGCTGGCCGCGGGCAAGGTGGTCATATCGGACCGGTACGCCGATGCGACGTATGCTTATCAAGGTGCCGGCCGGGGTTTTCCCGAGGACAAGGTCTTGCAGGTGATCGAGCTTGCTACCGGCGGGCTCAAACCCGACTTGACGCTTTTTTTTGACATCCCGGTTGAACGGGCGATCGAAAGGATGAACAACCGCGACGAGGCTCACACGAAAAAGAACCGGATGGATGAGGAGACGGTAGAATTTTATACCCGTGTTCGCGACGCCTATCTGAAGGTCGCTCAACGCGAGCCCCAGCGGTTTAGTATCATCGACGCGGATCGACCCGCAGCTCTGATCGGCCACGATGTCGCTGCTGCCGTTGATAAGTTACTGAGAACATAGAACCACTTCTTGTACTACTTCGATTGTGCAGTCAATCTTTTCCTTGGACGAAGGTTCGCTTACTCTCCCAATAACCGGATACCGGAGGGAACGTATCGGGGCATCGGCATCCTGACGCAGCCAACAAATATCCCTACCCACACGACTCGCGCCCAAGGAGCGCACCGTTCTACAATTAGGTGTGTTCCGAAAACTCGTTGGCAATGACGACATCAAGCACCGGCTCAAGCGCCTGATCGCTGAGCGGCGCGTGCCAAATTCACTACTTTTTGCGGGCGACGAAGGAGTCGGCAAACGGCAGTTCGCCCTGGAGATAGCCAAGACCTTTGTTTGTACCGATGCAGAGACGGAACACGCTTGTAACGTATGCTCGGCCTGCCAGAGAGCCGATAGGTTGGTCATTCCTGAACGAGAAGACAAGAACAAGGACGAATTCAAAAAGGTCTTTTTTAGCGAGCATCTCGATGTTGGCACGGTCGTGCATTTTAAGAGGACGATCCTGGTCGACGCGATCCGCGATCTTGAGCGTAACGCCAACTTTCGTCCGTACGAATCGCCGGCACGCTTCTTTATCATCGACGAGGCAGATCGAATGAACGACGAATCGTCGAATGCGCTGCTCAAGACTCTGGAGGAACCGCCGCCGACATCCTTTATCTTCCTGATCACTTCGCGGCCTGACAGCTTGCTGCCGACGATACGTTCGCGTTGCCAGATCCTGCGGTTTGCACCGGTAGAGAACTCGCGGGTCGAGAGTTACCTGATCGAGGAGCGAGCCTATTCGCATGACGAGGCCCGGCTAGCGGCGCGTCTTTCACGAGGGAGTATCGGCAGAGCTGTTTCGATTAACGTAAAGTCCTTCAGGGAACAACGCGAACTCATGCTCGATGTGCTCGTAAACGTTGTCCGCAATAAAGATAAGGCAGCCTTGTTGATGATCTCGGAGCAAATGAACGACGCCAAGAATAAGGAACGATTCGAAGAGAATCTGGCAATTCTCGAGTCTCTGATCCATGATCTGTGGTCACTTACGATCGGCGGCGACCATGATCGCCTTGCTAACAGCGATCTTGCCGGTGAGTTGGAGCAGTTGACCTCAGCCGCCCGCAAGGCGGATCTTCCGGCGTGGTTAAGCGGGATCTCTCAGCTTCGTGACGATCTGGCAGTCAACATTAACCGACGTGTTGCCTCGGACGCACTTTTCGTTTCGATGGCGAACGCTTAGAATATCCACCATGCAAGCCGAGCAAGAATTTTCAGGCCTTAATATCTCGCCGCTGGCAGAGCGGGTGACCGCAGGCATTGGAGCAGTGGCGATGGCCGGCGGTGCGACGGTCGGTATAATCTTTGACCCAACGAAATCGAACTTCTATCCACTATGCCCGCTATTTACGATCACGGGCTTGGCATGTCCCGGATGCGGGTTGACGCGCGGGTTTCACGCGCTGTTTCACGGCGACGTTATCACAGCGATCGATTTCAATGCACTTATTCCGGTTTGGGCGGTGATCTTTGTTTGGGTGCTTATATCACTGACCATGCTTGCGATCCGCGGAAGAGGTTTGCCGATGTGGCCGACCAATCCGAAGTTCATGTGGGCGTTCCTGGTCGTGCTCGTTACATTTGGCGTACTGCGAAATATTCCGCTCTGGCCGTTGACCATTCTCTTTCCTTAAGAAATAAGAGCGGTCTTTCTAAGTGATCTGCACGAGAGGCTTTTCCGCAAGGAGCGACTTCGCATCCGAGCCTTCCTTGCGAAGTAGCTCCACCTCTTTTACAAATTCCTCGACGATATCAGCTCCGGCGACCCGTCTCATCGGCACGCCGTCCTTGAAGATCATGCCGACATTGCGGCCGAAAGTAATTCCAAGCTGCGAATCGTGAGCTTCGCCCGGACCGTTGACGGCGCAGCCCATGATCGAGAGGTGAAGCGGTTCTTCTACATGCGCGAGCCGACGCTCGACCTCGGTGACGATCTCGACAAAATTATCGATGTCGAGCCGCCCACAGGTTGGGCAGGCGACGACGGTTACGCCGCGTTTGCGCAACTCCAATGATTTGAGTATTTCCCAGCCGACGCGAACCTCTTCATGCGGTTCCGCGGCCAAACTTACGCGGATCGTGTCGCCGATGCCTTCGTGAAGCAAAATTCCGAGGCCGATCGCGGATTTGATCGTACCGCCAAACGGTGTGCCTGCTTCAGTTACGCCGAGATGCAGCGGATAATCGACCTTCTCGGCCATCAGCCGATAGGCGGCGACCATGCGGTTAACGTCCGAAGCCTTGAGCGAGATAATGGTATCGCCAAAGCCGAGATCTTCCAGAATTCGTATGTGCCGCATGCCGCTCTCGACCATCGCCTCGGGCGTTGCCGAGCCGTATTTCTTCAACAGGTCCTTTTCGAGCGAGCCGCCGTTCACGCCGATGCGGATCGGGACCTTGCGGGCCTCGGCGGCACGCACGACCTCGCGAACGCGGTCGATCGAGCCAATATTGCCCGGATTGATGCGAAGCTTGTCGATGCCGGCGTCGAGAGCCTTGAGAGCGAGCTTGTAATGAAAATGAATGTCCGCGACGATAGGCACGTTGGTGCGTTTTCGGATCTCGTACATCGCGGCAGCAGCGTCATCGTCAGGAACGGCGATGCGAACGATCTCACATCCCGCCTCGACCATTTCCTCGATCTGTCGGATCGTGCCGTCAACATCGGTCGTATCCGTCTTGGTCATTGACTGAACCACGACCGGAGCTCCCCCACCGATCTGGATGTCGCGAACTTTTACTGCTTTTGTAACTCTTGCCATTTCTATCTACCGATAAGCCGCGAAACATCAAAGAAGATCACCGTTACCATCAGCAAGAGTACGATGGCGAGACCGCTGAGCTGAATGCGTTCACGGGCTGCCATTGATAGCGTTTTACCAAACCAAGACATCACTTTTTCGATACCGAGAACCATTATCTGGCCGCCGTCCAGCATCGGTATCGGCAGCAGATTCATCACGCCGAGGCTTAGGCTGATGTACATCAACACCGACAACAGGCCTAGGAATCCGCTGGCAAAGACCGTTGTGATGATCACCTGGCCGATGCCGATCGGCCCTGAAACCGTGTCGCGCGCCGAACGTTCGCCGGTGCCCACCTGGCCGAGGGCCTTGCCAGTAAGCCGAAGGATGCGAAGATTCTGGTCTACCGCATACGAGGCAGCACCCACGATGCCGACAGATTCGCGGTTGGCGAGCAGCGTCGCGTCAAATCCGATCCCGATTCGCCATTCGCCGTCTTTTTGCACGGCCCGCGTCGCGATCTCTTTTCGTTCGCCGTTGCGGTTGATCACGAGATTGATCGGCTGATCTTTTGCCTCACCGACAAGGGTCTTCATTTCCTGGCTGTTGCGGATCGCCTTATCATTTACCGAGGTGACCCAATCGCCCGGCTGAAGGCCCGACTCTGCCGCAGGCATTGTCGGATCGATGGTGCCAACAACGACAGGCTCGGTTCCCGCATCCGCAGACATTTCGAGAAATCCGCCCGACTGACCGTTCTCGGTCACCTTGGCAGGCGTGATCCTTAAAGAAGTCCGCTGTCCCGCACGTTCGACCTCGATCGGGACCTCCTTATCGGGGATGAGCAAAGCATCATCCTGAATGCGATCCCACGAAGGGTTGTCGATGCCGTCAAATTTGACGATACGATCGCCAGGTTTGAGACCGGCCTTATCGGCCGCGCCGCCTGCTTTTACAAAGCCAACGATCGGCGACGGATTAGCCGGTACGCCGTAAACGAGGGCCATGGTGAAGGGGATCGCGAGGGCGAGAACGATATTCATGAAGGGACCACCCACCATGACCAGGAACTTTTGCCAACGGGGCCGCAGTTCGTAGAGTTCGCTCTCGGGCACGGGTTCGGAAGTCGAATCCTTTGCTTCCAGCGGTCCGGCACCTTCGTCACCATAGAGCTTGACGTACGCGCCGAGAGGGATCGCGGATATGCGATAGTCCGTGTGGCCGAATTTCACACCGAAAACACGCGGGCCAAGGCCAAAAAAGGAATATGCCTCGACACGCATCCCGAGGAGCTTTGCCACAATAAAATGGCCAAACTCGTGGATGTTTATCGCCACGCCGAGGACGAAAAGTACTGCTAAAACTGCGACCAAAATATCAGGCATCGGTATTTCCTATGAACACTTGAGATTAGACACCATGCGTCGCCCAAATGTTGTAATCAAAAGTGTAGGGCCCGAAGGCCATAGCGTCAACTAATTCGAGATAGCCGCTGACGTCGCCTTTACGGCCAAAAGCCTCTCCGCTGCGGTCCGGGCCCAACGGTCCACCCGGAGCACCGTGTCGAGATCGGCGACCGCCTCGGCAGTATGTGCCTGCATCACGCCGGCATTGACCTGAGCGATCTCAGGCACGCTGATCGACCCGTCCAAAAACGCTCTGACCGAGACCTCGTTGGCGGCGTTCAGCACCGCAGGCATAGTACCGCCGGTACGCAGAGCCTTATACGCAAGGTCGAGGCAAGGGAAGCGGTCGAGATCGGGCTCTTCAAAATCCAGCCGGCTGATCGCGGTCAGATCGAGCGGCGGCAGCACGTTTGGCCTACGGTCCGGATACGTCAAGGCATATTGGATCGGATGCTTCATGTCAGTAACACCGATCTGAGCGATGATCGAACCGTCGATCATTTCGATCATCGAATGAATGACCGATTGCGGATGAACGACGACCGATATCTGATCAGCCTCGAAGCCAAAAAGCCATTTAGCCTCAATGACTTCAAGCCCTTTGTTCATCAGCGTGGCCGAGTCGATCGTGATCTTTTCGCCCATGTCCCAATTCGGGTGCTTGAGGGCCTCGGCACGCGTTGCAGCGGCTATCTCCTCTTTGGTTTTCGTGCGAAACGGCCCGCCGGATGCGGTCAAGATAAGCCGCTTTACCTCGGCGTGGCGTTCGCCGCGTAGGCACTGATGAAGAGCGTTGTGCTCGCTATCAACAGGCAGTATCTCGGCCCCGGACCTCGCCGCGGCGGCGGTCATCAGTTCGCCCGCCATTACCAGCGTTTCCTTGTTTGCCAAGGCGACCCTCTTACCCGCCTCGATCGCACGCAGCGTGGGTACAAATCCTACCGCACCGACGGTCGCAGAAACAAGCGTTTCGGCTTCGCTGTGCGTGGCAACAGCGACCAGGCCGGCCTCGCCTGCCTCGATCCTGGGGACAGCTGCATTCAGGCGATGTAGTTCCCGCTCTAGTTCCTCGGCCCCGGCATCGTCGATGCACGACACAAGTTCAGGCTTGTACCGGGCGACCTGCCCGGCGAATTTGGCAATGTTTCGCCCTGCCGCCATCGCGACGACACGAGTGTCGCCGAGGTGATCGATAACTTGGAGGGTATTACAGCCGATCGAGCCGGTGGAGCCAAGGATTGAGATGGCCTTCATAAACAGAGCGTCTAGAATATCACAAACCGGGGCGGCGAGACCCAACATCGATGTTCAATTCGTGTTCATGTTCAATCGTTTTTCCGCATAAGCTTTCATATTTCCTCAGTAAATCGTGAATTTTCGTGTTCAATTGCACGATGTTGCATAGATAACACGTATCTGCATCGCTGTCAAGAAAAATGTTTGGGGCGGCAATTCGGGACGGGCGGGGACAGGCTCATTGATCTCGCGCGAAACGGCAGGGAATAAGGGATCTACTCTGGGTCCGGACCTAGTATTTGTCCTTTCCCAGGAATTCCAGAGGGGCTTCCATCCGGTCGGTCTTTGTTTCACCACCGGCCTGTTTTTCAGCAAGGAACCGGTTAAATTCCGCAGAGCGGTTTTTGGGGACGCTCAGGGTTTTCCATTGGGCGGACTTGTAGTGCTTTGCAAGCAAAACGATCTGTCCGATGTGATATGCGTAATGTGTAAGCTGGCGGTTCAAGGCTTCGGCCACGGAGTGTGGCTCGCCACGGATCGTCACGGTCCGCGAAAAGTCATCGGCCGTAAGCGGCTCGACATTATCAAAAAGCGTCTGCCAGCCTGTTTCCCAGAATTGCATCAGCGACTCGCGAGTATCTGCGATCACCTCGAACTCCGTGTCGCGGTTGCGTTCGGCCTTTTCGCCGTCAGTTGTCAGAAAGTCGCGCCAGCGTGAATTGAGATTACCTGCGATGTGCTTGACGATCAGGGCGATCGAATTTGCCTCGGTGTCGATCAGAGCGAAAAACTCGTCGTTAGAGACTTGCTCGATCGCGCGTTCAGCGAGTTTCTTATAGTTGCGAAACGACTTAACGGCGTCTGCGTGGTAATTCTCAATGATCTCTCTCATCGCGTTTTCTCCAGGTCGATAGAGTCAAGATGTGCTTTTGCGATCTCGATGGCCGCAAAAATGTCGCCGGCGAAGTTTTTCCGACCGACCACGTCGACAAAACCGCTTTTTCGCATCACCCGGTAAACGCTTCGCGAAACGGCAGAGAAAATGATTAGCTGGCCGTTTTCGCGGGCCTCGGCAGCGAGTTCCTCGAGAACGTGCACACCGCTCGCGTCGATCGTCGGTACCTGACGCATGCGGAGGATAAGGACATTTGGCTTTTTCGCGACGACGCGGATCGATTCCTTGAACTGACGAACGGCGCCAAAAAACAGAGATCCGTAGATCTCAAAGACCTCGACACCCTTTGGAATTTCGATGCCCGACATATCGCGAGTCTTGAATTCCTCGTCGTCCTTGAGGTTGTCGGTAATGACGCTGACCTGTGTCTCGGCCGACATCTTTTGGAGGAACATGAACGCCGCGAGCAGCACGCCGACCTGTATCGCGACGGTCAGCTCGATAAAGATCGTCAGGAGGAATGTTGCGAGCAGCACGGCGATGTCGCCGCGAGGACTCTTAAGCAAATGGACGAATTCGCGCCATTCGCTCATGTTGTATGCGACCACGATCAGCACCGCGGCAAGCGTGGCCATTGGGATCATCGCCGCCCATTTGCCGACAAAGAGCAGCACCAGCAGGAGAAATACGCAGTGGATAATGGCCGAGATAGGCGTCCGGCCGCCGCTCTTTATATTCGTCGCTGTGCGGGCGATCGCACCTGTAGCCGGAATGCCGCTGAACATCACGGACACGATATTTCCCGCTCCCTGAGCGATCAACTCCATATTCGACCGGTGCCGCGTGCCCATCATACCGTCGGCGACGACCGCCGCGAGCAGCGATTCGAGCCCGGCAAGTATCGCGATCGTTATCGCCGGCGAGAACATGTCCTGCACCATCTGCCACGAGACGGTTGGGAAATGAGGTATCGGAACACTATTTGGAACTTCGCCGAAGCGTGAAGCGATCGTGGCGACCGGGATGCTAAAGAACTGGACAACGAACGTGACAGCCAGGATCGCTACGAGCGGGCCTGGAATGCGATGCGTCACTTTTGGCCAGAAGATAATGATCAGCAGCGACGCGGCACCGACAGCGGCGGTGTACGGATCGATGGTCGCTGCGTGACGCACGTATTCGATCCACTTCTCGACAAAGTCGGCAGGCACCTTTTCGAGTTTGAGCCCCAGAAAATCGCTGACCTGAGATGAAAAAATGATCAGAGCGATTCCGGACGTAAATCCGATTACGACCGGATAAGGAACGAATTTGAGGAACGCGCCCATACGGGCGAGGCCCATAATGATCAACAGAATGCCGGCGATGAGCGTCGCGACCACAAGGCCGTCGTAACCGTACTTCTGGACGATGCCATAAACGATGACTATAAAGGCACCCGTCGGCCCGCTGATCTGGGCACGCGAACCGCCAAGGACCGCTATCACGAAGCCCGCAAAAATAGCGGTGTAAAGCCCTTGCTCTGGTTTGACGCCCGAGGCTATCGCCAGCGCGATCGAGAGCGGCAGGGCGACGATACCGACTATCAGGCCGCCCAAGAGGTCACCTCGAAACTGCTTGACCGTATAGCCTTCGCGAAGGACGCTGATCAGTTTGGGCTCGAGCTTTCGGTACATTTCAGGTTAGTTGGCGGGCTTTGGCTTTACGTGGTCGCGGTAGTAGTCGTTGATAAAGTCGCGCATCGCAAACTGCCACCAGCCGATGCCGAATCTTTCGGCCTCATCGCCGGCTCGTTTTGCGTCCCAGCCGTCGTGAGTCATCCGGTAAACGGCGATGACGGTGCCTGTGCGGTCGGAGCCGCGTTTGCAATGGACGAAAACAGGCTGATTCGCGGCGGCGTTTATCTCGGCAAGGATCCTCTCGATATTTTTGGCGTCGGGGCGTGCCCAATTGCCGAGAGGAAAATTGACGAACCGCATCCCGGTCTTTTCTACTAAAGCCTTTTCCTTCAATGCGTTATCGTCGTTATCGCGAAGGTCGATGACGGTGGCGATGCCGAGTTTTTTGAGTTCGGCAAAGCCCTCGGGCTTTGGCTGGCCGCCACGGTAGATATGGTCATTTACCTTGAAGAAATTGGGCAGTAGCGTGGTGTCCGGAACGGTCTGCGTACGAATTGCAGGGGAGAAAGCAATCACGGCGATCAACACGGATGCGAGGTAAGTTGCTGTTTGCATGGCCCTTAATGCCAGAGGCTGAGGTCAACTGTCGCTACGCGACAGGTCACGTACATGCGACACAATACCGTGGACTAAAGTCCACGGCTACAATCACTTGATCGCTACGCGATCATTTTCGCCGCGACGCCGGAGATCGGTTCGCGGAAGCGTTCACGAGTGCGGAGGTTTTGGAATGACACCATGCCTTCGGCAATGTCCGCTCCATTGACCGTGCAGATCCACGGCACATTAATGGAATTGGCGTATTTCCACTGCTTATCTTCCTTATCAGCCTGTGGATACAATGTTACGCGAAGGCCGCTTGCACGCAGTTCGGCCGCGAGCTTGAGCGAGTCGGCGACAGTTTCTTCGCTCCAGATCGTGACCATAACGTCTGCCGGCGAAGATTCGGCGATCTCGGGCGGGAACATCCCGCGTTCGTCCATGACGACGAGAATTCGCTCCAGCCCGAGCGAAAATCCGCACGCCGGGATCTGTTCCTTGCCGAACATACCGATCAGCCCGTCGTAACGCCCGCCTCCGCCGAGGCTGCCCGGAAGGTCGGGAACATTGATCTCCATGATCGCTCCGGTATAGTACGAAAGACCGCGGGCGAGGCTCGGGTCGATCACGATCGGGGCCTTGTCAGCATACTTAACGATGTGGCCGAGTTCGGTGAGGACCTCGTTGCTCACGATGTTGAGCAGGTTAGAGACGATCGTGCGGTTGATGTCCTTTTCCTGGCCGAGGATCTCGTGCGTTTTTGTGAAAATGTCCATCAGCATCGCTGCCGCCGCCTCATTGATACTGCGATCCAAAAGCTCCTGTGAGACCCCAGCAATTCCGATCTTGTCGAGTTTGTCGATGGCGACGAGTGCGTCGGTATGCAGTTCGGACGGGACGCCCGCAGTATCAAGAATGTCGGCCAATACCTGACGGTGATTGATGCGAATTGTGAAATCGTTGAATCCGAGTCGCTTCAGGATCGAGCTGACGGCGGACATGATCTCGCCCTCAACGACCATCGAGCTTGAACCGATCGCGTCGACATCACATTGAAAAAACTCGCGAAATCGACCGCGAGCCGGACGGTCGGCCCGCCAGACGGGTTGTATCTGATAGCGCTTAAAGAACTTAGGCAGTTCATTCTTGTTATTCGCGACTACGCGGGCGAGCGGCACGGTGAGGTCGTAGCGAAGCGCTAGGTCGGACAGGTCGCTTTCGGACGTCGCTTTGGCAAGATCGAGCTTTTCACCGCGTTTGAGAATCTTGAAGACTAGCTGATTGCCTTCTTCGCCGTATTTCCCCATCAGGGTCTCGAGGTTCTCGACAGCGGGGGTTTCGAGCGGTTCGAAGCCGTACGATTCGTAAACTTCCTTGATGATGCCGATGACGTAATTGCGCTTTCTGACATCAGCGGGGAGAAAATCGCGCATTCCACGTGCCGGGTTTGTTGAGGCCATAAAACCTATTTTAGCCACGAATGCCACGAATAGCACGAAT
>CAZJFB010000011.1:21444-54346 GCA_964545145.1 uncultured Chloracidobacterium sp.
ACGCCGTCCATCAATATTGCCCCGATGCCGATCAGGCAGCCGCGTTCGATGTAGCAGCCGTGCAGCGTAACGCGATGGCCGACGGTGATCTCATCCTCGAGAATGGTCGAATGCGTCTTAGAACTGACATGAATGATCGTGCCGTCTTGAATATTCGTTCTCGCACCGATACGAATGAAATTGACATCGCCGCGAACGATCGAGCCGTACCAGACGCTCGCGTCCTCGCCGATCTCGACGTCACCGATGACGATCGCGTCGTCGGTGATGAAGGCGGTCTCGTGGATCGCAGGACGGATTTTCTTGAATTGACGGATCATAAAGAAATTTCCCGCAAAGTCGGAAAGGACGCAAAGAAGAACAAGTATCGGGCAATAAGAACTCTTATCTCGCGAGTTTCCTTCGAATTGCACCGATGGCCTGCTCGAGTTCGCTAACCTTTAAGAGTTTAGCCATCACGACGAATGTGGCCGCGCCGAGCACGATCGGCACAAATGCCTCGATGGCGTGGTTTACGAGTCTCGTGCCGCCTATCTGCGTATGCAGCAGGTAGTAGCTCGCGTAACACACGGCCGACATCACGAGTGCGGCCGCGAGGACCTTGAAAAATGCGGCTGCGATCACACGTCCGTTGAGACGGCGGATCTTTCGACGCATGAACCATATCAACGCGACAAAATTGATCAACGCGACGCACGATGTCGCGAGTGCGACGCCGACGTGGCCATATCCGCTTGGTGTCTCGGGCGTCACGCCGTAATGTGAGAGCCATTCGCGGAAGAAGTAGCTGCCTAAGGCGTTAACGACGATCGACGCAAGAGCGATGATCATTGGCGTCTTGGCGTCGTTCATCGCGTAAAACGCCGGTGAGACGACCTTTATCGCGGCATATCCGGCGAGGCCGACAGAATATCCCGCAAGCGCGAAAGCCGTCATCGTCGTCGCGGTTGACGTGAACTTACCGTGCTCGTATATGAGCCGAACGATCGGTTCGCCGAGCACGATAAGGCCGCACGCGGCGGGAATGGTCATCAGAAATACGAGATTCATCGATGACGAAAGCGTGTCGCGGAATTCGACCGTTTTACCTTCCTTCGCCAGACGTGAAAGCACCGGAATAGCTGCTGTGCCGACCGCAACGCCAAAGAGCCCGATCGGGAATTGCATCAGCCGGAACGAGTAGCTCAGCCAGCCCTGTGCGCCGTCGATACCAGAGACGAAATAGGTATTGATGAGAACGTTGATCTGCACAGCAGAGGTGCCGATGATCGCGGGAGCCATCAGTGCCATGACGCGTCTGACGCCTTCGTCGGTAAAGCTAAGAACGGGCAAAAAGCGAAAGCCGACCTTGAAAAGCGATGGCACCTGCATCAGGAATTGCGACGCTCCGCCGATCAGAGTTCCGATCGCCATTCCGATGATCGCCCATTGTGCGGATGCCCCGGGAACGCCAGACGCGTCCGGTGCAGTCCCTAGCCAGCCGCCGCCGCTCAGCCAATAAGCGAGGCAAAGGCCGACGATCATTGAGACGATGTTAAAGACCGTCGATGCAGACGCCGGAATTCCGAAGACGCCCTTGGTGTTCAACACGCCCATCGCGACCGCTGCCAGAGCGACGAGAAGGATGAACGGGAACATTATCTGCGTCAGCGTCGTGGCGAGTGCGGCCTTCTCGGGCGAAAATCCGTCGGCTACGAGGTTGACGAACTGGCTCGAAAAAATGATCCCGACAATACAGATAACACTCATGATCACGGCGAGGCCATTGATCACGAGCCCGGCGAGATGCCATGCGGCTTTCTCGCCTTTTTCGATCTGATAATCCGTGAAAACCTTGACGAAAGCGGCAGAAAGGGCACCCTCGGCAAAGAGGTCCCGAAGAACATTAGGTATGCGAAAAGCGACAACATAGGCGTCGTAAAGAAATCCGGCGCCGAAAAAGTACGCAAACACTTGCTCACGGATCAGTCCGAGCAGCCGTGAGAACATCACCGCGATCGAAACGATCCCGGCCGAACGCGCGACGCTTGTCTGCTTGGTCCCCGACCGCGGTTCGCTATAAGGTTCGGGTACGACGTCCTCGGCCGCGGGGCTGACAAGTTCCTCTGGGGAATCGTATGTTATCTGGAGCTTTTCGTTTTCGCTCATCAATAAGCGGGAATTATCTCACGTGCCCGGGCAAGAAAAAAGGAAGCAACCCTGTGCTTCCCGTGAGTGGACTCTTGTTTGCGGCCGCTTAATCGCCGCCGTAGCTGCGGCCATTTGGATACGTGATGCGCGAGCGGGCGAGGCGAGTTTCGAGCGAGACGGCGTCGTACTGCATCGGAGCAGCCCCGCCGAACTGGCCTTGTACGAGTGAGACGTAGAAATTCTGGAATGTACGAAAGCGTGCGACACTGCCGCGCATATTAAAGATAACAAACAGCAAGCGGCCGTTCCGGGTATTTACCTCGCCGGCCAAAGCGCTTGCTCCACCGTCGGTATTGCCGAGAGTGCCGGTCTTGCCGACCAGGCTGCCGCGTGAGAAATCGGTGTCAAAGCGTCCCTCGAGCGTGCCGCGGTCGATACCCGCGACCGGCATGATGTCCATAAAGGTCATCTTGTATTTTGCGAGGTCCGAGCGAAGTGCACGAAGAAGCTTCATCATCGCGTTTGGCGTAACGCGGTTGTAGCCGAGACCGCTTGAGGTCGCGAGCGAAAATTCCGCCGGCTGAATGCCCGCGTTGAGCTGAACTATCCGTGCGACCGCAAACGCGCCGCCGAGCATATCGCCAAACCTCTCTGAGAGGAAATTGTTCGAGTAGCAAAGCGTCGCTTTGAGGATGTCGCGGATCGGGGCCGACTCATGCGTAAAGAGCAGCTGCAGGTTGCTGGGTATTCCCTGGGCATATGCCTGGCCCGCAAAGGTCACGCCCGGCACTCCCTGTACCATGTTGTAGCGGCCGGAGTAGGAAAGTTGGTTGAGCCATGCCTTGGTCGCTGCGGGATTTCGCTTCGCGGCGTCCATTGTGCCGAGCATCGTCTGGGCAGAGATGAGCGGCGACATGGCATAATTCATCGTGAAATTGTCGGTAACGACAAGATCGCCCGAGACGCTGCGGATGCCGAGACGGTTAAGCTCGTAGGCCACCATGACCGCGTGCTGGTAAGCAAAAACCGGATCCTTTCCCGAAATATAAAGATTGCCGTTAAGCGTGCCTGTGCCGCTGTCGATCGTGCCGTCGGTGTAGACGCCGGTAGAAAAACGGTACTCAGGGCCGAAGGTCTTAAGCACGGCGTACGCGGTCGCGACCTTAACGTTTGAGGCCGGATTAAAGGTGAAATTGGCGTTGCTCTCGACAACCACGTTGCCGTCGAGCGATTCGATAAGAACGCCCGAATATCCCGGTATCGGAACTTCCGCAAGCGCAGGAAACATCGTCCTGACACTGCTTGCTGCCGGCAGGGTCGAACCCGCCGTCGTTGTGCTGCCCGTCTTTTGAACGTACGGCGTCGCCGACGGAACGGCATTGTAATTGTCCCGCTTGACCTGAATGTCCTGCACGAGCGGCGGCCTTGTATCCTGCGCGGAGATACCAAAAACGGCAAATGCGAGGACAAAAAAGGCTGCTTGTGCTAAAGATCGGGTCATCGTTATGTTCGTTTATTTATTCGAGCCGGCAGGCATTTGCGGGCCAAAGGCGACGCTATGAGTAATATACCACAAAGATCTCGAATTTGTTCATTTTTTTGGATATCGCCATTCGAGTGCTGTCAATACAGCGTCATTAGGATGAATTTGCGCGGGATGACGATGCATCAATTACTTGATCGCTTATGCCAACGATCGGAATACGTTATACATCAACGGCGGTCAAAATGGAAGGCTTTTTTAGCTAAGCGGCGGCCGGCACGAACGATTTGACCATCGTGATCCGCGTGCCGTCGTCGGTCTGCTCGATCCTGACGTCGTCCATAAGGCCCTGCATCAGCTTTAGGCCCCAGCCGCGGCGGCCTTCGTCGTCGTCCTTTGCCTTAGGCTTTTTATCGGTGAGACGGAGCCCGCGATTGTAGATCGATATGGTGATCGTGTCGCCGTCAACCGAGAATTTCTGGTAGATCTTCTGATCGGGGCTTAGGCTGTGTTCCGACGCGTTTATGCACGCCTCGACGACCGCTGTCTTGATTTGGTTTATGGTTTTCTGCGGAATGTCGTATCTTTGGGCGATGTCCTCGATCGTGCGGGCGGCAACGATCTCGGTGTCTTCGCCCATTGGGACCACGATCTCGTATTCGTCGGCAGCCATCGCGGCATTTGCCCGGATCGGCGTATTGAGGACGCCGGCGAGCAGCTCGAGCTGCTTGCGGCTAGACCCGTAAGCGCTCCGCTCGTTTAGTATCGTCAGTGCCTCGTCGTCGAATCCCTCGGGAGCGATCAGCCACAGCCGGTACTCGGCAAAGTCGCAGCTCTCAGCCGCCATCTGGAGCCGATCGCACCAGAATTCGGCGGTTTCGCCCGTAGCCTCGAGCTTAGAATCGATCTGGGCGGCAAGCCACGCGATCGCGGTGCCTTCATTTTCCGTAGCAAATCCGATAGCGATCGCTGAGTGTTCGGGTTCGCAGATAGCGTCAAGCGGCGGGTAGAAAGCCGAGGTATGAGCCGTATAGACAACGTGCGGCAGGGGCCGGCGTTCTGTATCGTCCTTGATCGCCTTCAGGATCTTCTCATCGTCGGCACCTTTGTACTGCGTCTTGAAGCGGCCGTAGTCCATCAACGCCGGCGATATCATCTGCCCGGAAAACGACAGCATTATTTCGCGCAATCCAAACGCGGCGGTCCGGCGGTAATGGCTCGCCATAAGCCGCGGTGCACGGGTAGTGTTAGCGGCCACGGCCTCGCCGACGGCAAGAGCTCGTGGCTTACGGTCTATCTCAAGAGATATACGGGCCCTGACGTAGTCGGAGAGCACAGTATTGCTACGATCCATAGACACCGAACCTGATGACAGATTGATCATCTCGCTTTCGTGCAGTCCGGTAAGTATTTGATCGAGGCTTTCAATGGACAAATTCCGCCGCCAGTATCTCTCAGGGACGCTGCCTCCCGGGGCATCGAGCGTCTCGGCCATCAGCGAGAGGACCTTTTCCTGAGTGCCGCGGCCGGGAACGGTGCGATCAAGTGTGCGGCCGATCTCTCGCGAGATCCTGCCGCCAAATATCTCGTCTGTGTAGGCCTGCTCGACCTGTTCGAAAGTTTCGAGGTCCTCACCCGTCGCGGAGGAGAGAAACTCAGCGATCAGCTTTGCGTTTCCGGCCATCTGCACTGCGATGAGATCGCGCGTCTCTGCAGTGAGTTTCGTATTCGTTTTGTGAGCGAGTCTTTCGGTGAGCCTGCCGGCGTCCGAGAAAGATAGCGGTTCGAGCCGCAGCGACTCGAAATCTGTCCTGGCGAACATGCTTCGCCGGCGGCCGCATAACACGAAGGGCACTATAGAAGTCGAAGCCTTTACGATAAGTGCATCGAGAAACATCTCTCCGCCGATTAGTCCAGAGGCGTCGTGAACGGCGTCGACGAGAACGACGCTGCACGCACCGTGGGCCATTGCCCTTAGTGGCGAGCCGAGACATGCCCGGATAAATGCCGAATCGTCCTCGCGAGCAGCATCTCGTTCTATCGACTCGATGATCCTGTCGATCCAGTGTCCATCCGAGGGCGGAGCCAGTTCGGCAAGTTCGGCAAGGCCGGGCGATGCGGTGATGATCGAACGGTCGCCGAGCCGAAAGGCAACAGCCTGAGTCAGAAATTCACGGGCAAATCGCAATGCGGCGTGACGGGCGTCACCATCAGACCGACGTATCTCAAAATAGAATGGGATCGGCCCGGAACCGTCCGCGAACATTCGGTCGTAAACCTGCCGCATAAGTTCGCTAGCGCCGCTCCCGGGCGCCGAGAGCACGACGAGCGGACTCGCACCGCGGGACCTCGCGAGCGCTGTAAGACGCGCCATCTCGGCCTCGCGGCCGATAAAGCTGTCGGCCGTCATTCCGGCCATGATCGGTCTGTTTGCCCCGGTAGTCATTGTACTCTCGCCCTGTGCGGGCCGTTCATTTCCTCAAACGCCATCACGCGGTTTCGCCCTCGTCGCTTTGCCTCGTAAAGAGCCTTGTCGGCTGCCGACACAAGATCGGCGGAAACACAAAGCTCGGCCGAACAGCTTGCGACGCCGATGCTGGTTGTCACGAGCCGATGGGCGAATGCCGTGTGCTCAATATTGTGACGGATGCGTTCGCCGATAGCGATCGCTTCTTCGCTGGTCGTCTGCGGCAGGAGGATCGCAAATTCCTCGCCGCCAAAACGAGCCGCGACGTCGGCACCGCGAAGAGTGTCTCGTATCACGCGTCCGACCAGCTTAAGGGCCTCGTCACCCGCCGGATGGCCAAACTGGTCGTTATACTGCTTGAAGTGATCGACATCGAGCATCATAAAACTCATCGGAAAACCGTGACGGTTAGATCGCTTGACCTCCTCAGCGAGACGTGCCTCGATGTATCGACGGTTCAGCAGCCCGGTGAGTGGATCGGTAACCGAAAGCTGTTCGAATTCGCCCGCCTTGTGCTTGAGCGAAGCACGATCTATCGCGACCGCCATCTGCGGGCCTATCGCCTGAAAGAGCTCAAGAGCTCCACGCCCAAAGGCGTCACCGGTGACCTTGTCGGTAAAACTCATTACGCCAATGGCACGATCACCGATCGATACCGGGCAGCAGAGAAACGATGAAGTACGGTAGCCGCGTTCGGGGTTTGCCGGCGGCAGGCCGGTCGTCGCCACGTCGTCGACCGAGACGGCCTTGTTTTTTTCGAGTACCAGCTTTGCGACACGGCCACCGATCTCGCCGTTATTTTTTGACCAATTCTTGACGCCGACGACCGCCTTTACTTCGAGCTTCTCGGACCTTTCGTCAAAGACGAGCAGTGATGCGCGTTCGGCTTTCATGATCTCTGCCGAATTCTGTACCAGACTGAGCCAGAAATCGTCAGCGTCGATGCGTCTCAGGCTCTTACTGAATTTGCGTACGGCCCCCGCGAGCGATTCGCGGCGAAGCACTTCGCAGCGCAGCCGAAGTATCTCCAGCTGCGGAGCCAGTGCGGTAAAGATCCGCACAAGGTCGCGCCTCACCTTGTCATCGATCGGGTCGAGAACCGCCACCGCCGCTGAAATACTTCCGCTGACACCTATCGGAAAAAGATTCATCGTACGTCCCCCCTTGGTCGCACCGGCGCGTTCGCCGAGCTGAAGGGAAGTGTCATTTGCAGCGGCGTCGATCAGCCTGTGGTCGGCAGCAGAGATGCCGAGCCGCACTTTCTTATTTTTCATTTCGCCATAGGCGGCTGAGTTTTCGAGCTTATCTTCCTTTCGGTCGAGCCATATCAGCGAGTCGAGGCCATGCTGTGCGGCAACGAAATCTAGTATCGCTTCGCGTGCCTTTGGGTAGTCTGAGTCGAGCAGCGAGCCAAAGAAGGAGCGCCACGCACGTACCTGTTCGCTGCTGCGTCCCTTAGTTTCGGTCACGGGCAATTCCGCCGCGACGATGGCCGATTCCTCGGCGGGCATTACGGGCGGATTAGGCGCCGTTTCGACAGGGAGTTTCAGCTCGCGGTTGAACTTTGCGACAAGATTCGATATGTCCTGCGGCGTCGGTTTACGCTCCGGCGGTGCATCGGCGACCGGACGCAGTTCTGTAACGCGGCTGCGGCCCGCGGCCGATGGGGCGGGCCGGCCTATCTTCTTTTCCAGTCTCGCAAGTTCGATCATCTTTTCTACCTCTTTTGCGGCATTGTCCAGAGTGTTTGTTGAGCCCGTAAGCAGCACGTTCTGAAAGAGTGCCTCGGGGGAATAGCCATTCCAATCGCCTGACGACGCCCGGTTGGCCGCCCTGCGATAATTTTCCGCCTTGGTGAATGTACGCCCGATTATTGCGACAAGAGGCGTGTTCGGATTCTTGACGTCGACAGCACGGCATTCGAGTCCGGCATGGCACTCGAAACGAGAGATCGTGCCCGTCTCGCTGACCTCGGCGAGGGCCGTACCGCAAAAGTCGGCACAAGCGGGGCAAAACTCGCCGCCGGGATTGAGCTCATGGCAGATCGAGTTGTTGTTCGCAACAAAAACTTCACGCCCGCTGCCGTCAACGATAGCGACAGCGAGGCCGCTCTCGTTAGCGAGGGCTTCGAAGGTCTTTTTGTCCGCTCTGTCGCTCAAAACATCCATCAAAGAATGAAAGCATTTTGCCCCGCAATCTCCATTAGCGGGACCGTCGCGATAATACGCGCGTTTTCATTTACCCTGTGAAATGGTTAATAGCCCGATATTTTCACGAAAAAAGGCTCGTCGAACGAGCCTCAAAAGTTCGTATGATCCAGGCCCGGTCAGCCCGCGATAGCTCCGAGTCCGGCAGCAGCGTTCTCTTCTATATTGGGGTGGCTGCCATTCACGCGTATACACGCGGCAAAGTGACGCGGCTTGATCTCGGCGAGGCCCGGAGTGACCGATCTGCACTCGTCGATGGCATATTGGCAACGCGTGTGAAAATGACACCCGGACGGCGGATCGATAGGCGACGGAACATCGCCGGCGAGGATTATACGCTCGCGTTTTGCCTCGATCTCGGGATCGGGAACAGGTACGGCTGAGATCAACGCCCGGGTATAAGGCATCAGCGGTTCGCGATAGATCTCTTTGCCGTCGGCGAGTTCTACGATACGGCCTAAGTACATTACGGCGACGCGATCCGACAAATGTCTGACAGCTCGTAAGTCGTGAGAAATAAAGAGATAAGTTAGGTCCTGTTCGGCTTGAAGTCGCTGCATCAGGTTCATTATTTGAGCCTGAATAGACACGTCGAGCGCGGAGATCGGTTCGTCGGCAACGATGAATTCCGGATCTACGGCAAGAGCGCGGGCGATGCCGATACGCTGACGCTGGCCGCCGGAGAATTCGTGCGGATAACGTTTGATAAATCGGCGACTGAGGCCAACCGTCTCCATCAATTCCTGAACACGAGACTCGGTCGAGCCGTTTGCCAAGCCGAAGGTACGTATCGGTTCGCCGATGATCTGGCCGACCGTCATTCGCGGATTGAGACTCGCATACGGGTCTTGAAAGATCATCTGCAGGTGCTTACGCTGTTCGCGCATCGCCGATTTGGGAAGATGTGCGAGTTCCTTGCCGTTGTAGAAGACTCTTCCGCCTGTAGGCTCGGTCAGCCGAAGAATTGCCTTGCCGAGTGTCGATTTACCGCAGCCTGATTCGCCGACCAAGCCAAGAGTTTCGCCTTTTTTGATCTCGAGCGACACGCCGTCGACTGCTTTCACCGCTTTTGACGCGCTGAACAGACCACCGCCGGAGCGGTAATGCACCTTAAGGTCCTGGATAGAGATCAGATTTTGATCGTTTGGTTCGGTCATCCTATTTGATCGGCGGTTCGATCGTGATCGGCGTAACGGTATCGTAGGTCACGGTCATGTTCTTCAGCACTCCGTTGGAATACTCGGCATAGATCTTCATCGGGAGTCCGGTTGCCTTGTCGATATAGATCTTCGATGTGAACGGATTATTACCCACAGGCGTGACGTTTTTATATGAATAGACAAGTGCCGCCTTGCCGTCGACCGTTTCATCGCCGTCAAACTTTACATCCGTAAGTGTTTTCAACCCTTCTTCGGTAAATGAATCGCGCAGCGTCGGGATCGATTTGGCGTCACCGGGCACCTTATTCCATGATCCGCCGCTTGGCTTCATATATGACTGGCCGCCAACGATTATCATCTCCATTCCGGCACCCGTGCCGCCGAGATATTTTACGTGATAGCGGTCAGGCGCGACGTAGTCGACCTGCGACTTGATCTCCGTCTGGCCCATGCCCTCCATCTTTGCGGAGAATGACTTCAATTCGACGAACTTATTCGCGGCCGCGACGACATCTGCCTTTGGGTCACTGCTCGCGGTCACCGAGCCGCCGCCTGAGCCACCGGTCTTACCGCCGCCAGCATCTCCGCCTTTAAGCGAATCAAGGAACTTACAGCCGATGCCGACACTGCTCAAAAGCACCAAAACAAGGGTCAATCTCTTCATAAAGACTCCTCAAAGACCTCTTTTGCAAAATGGCAGAGCGAATGATGATCCTCATTGATCTGCACGAAAGGCGGAAACTCGCTGCGGCAGATATCCGCTGCCCGATCGCATCGCTCGGCAAACGGGCAGCCCGCGGGCAAATGTGCGACGTCCGGCGGCAAGCCGGGGATCTGGTAGAGCGGATCGCCATGCTCGTGTGCCGGATCGGGAACGCTCTTGAGCAGGCCTTTGGTGTAAGGATTTGCCGAACGGGCAAACAGTTCACGCGTCGGTGCCTGTTCAAAGACCTTGCCTGCGTACATCACGATGATCTTGTCGGTCATGCCTGCGACGACGCCAAGGTCGTGTGTGATGAGAATAACGCTCGTGCCCATTCTCGCTTTTAGGTCTTTGATCAGTTCAAGAATTTGGGCCTGAATGGTCACGTCTAGTGCCGTGGTTGGCTCGTCGGCGATCAGTAATTCAGGGACGCAGCTCAGTGCCATCGCGATCATGACACGCTGGCGCATGCCGCCCGAAAATTCATGCGGATAGCTGTCGAGGCGTTTCTCGGCGTCCGAGATGCCGACCATCTTGAGCATTTTGACGGCGTGCTCGCGTGCCTGCTGCTTTGAGTGGCCGAGGTGAAGCTGCGTCACCTCCATAAGCTGCGTCGAGATCTTGAGGAACGGATTCAGCGACGTCATCGGGTCCTGAAAGATCATCGCGATGCGCTTGCCGCGTATCGAGCGGACGTCGTCGATCGAAAGACCGAGAACGTCAATGCCGTCAAAAACGATCTCGCCGCCGGCGATCTGGCCCGGCGGTTCCTGTATGAGCCGCATGACCGACAAGTTCGTGACCGATTTGCCCGACCCGGATTCGCCGACGATGCCGAGCGTCTCGCCCTTTTTCAGCTCGAAGGTCACGTCATCGACAGCCTTCACGAGGCCGTCTTCCGTGCGGAAGTACGTCTTAAGGCTATTGACCGAGAGAATTGTGCCGTTATTACCCATTCAAAAACGTACTAGAATTTCCGCGTCTGCGGATCGAGCGCGTCACGCAGGCCGTCACCGAGAAAATTCAATGAAAACAGTGTTAATGCCATCGTCACGCCCGGAGCGATCAGCTGCCACGGGAATATCGCGACATTCTTGATGCCGTCCGACGCGAGGCTGCCCCAGGATGCAAATGGTGCCTGCACGCCAAGGCCAAGAAATGACAGGAACGCCTCGGTCAACATAACGCTCGGAACAGTGAGTGTCGCGTAGACAATGACCGGGCCGAGTGCATTAGGTATTAGATGGCGAAAGATAATGCCGAAATTCGAAACGCCCGTCGCACGTGCCGCGAGGACGAATTCCTGATTCTTCAGCGACAGTATCTGTCCGCGTACGACGCGAGCCATTGTCAGCCAAGACACGAGGCCGAGTGCGAAAAAGAGTAAGAATATCTGGCTCAAGCCCTGGTTGCCGGCCCCGCCGAGATTTGTCGAGAGCCATTTGATCCACTCGGGTGTGCTCGGCCCGCCGAATACCGACAGCAGAACGATCACGATCAGGATGTATGGTATCGAATAGAGAATATCGACGATACGCATCATCAGGTTGTCGAGGCGGCCGCCGAGAAAACCGGCGATCGCACCGTAAGAAACACCGATGATAAGCGAGACGGCGGTCGAAATGATTCCGACCATCAAAGAGATGCGGCCGCCCTGAAGCACGCGTGCGAGTATATCGCGGCCGGCATCGTCGGTTCCCATTAGATGTGCGATCGAGGGCGGCATCGAACGCACAAGTTCGCGATCGGTCGGTATCAGATCGTATGTGTAACCAGTCGTCCAATAGATCAAGGACGGCCCGACGATCACTGCGACGATCATGAGAGCAAGGACCGTCATGCCGAAAACAGCAAGCTTGTTTCGCAGCAGCCGCTTCCACGCGTCACGCCACAGCGATGCACCTTTGATATTTTGGACTTCGTCCGACATATCTATTCGTAGCGGATCCGTGGATCCAAAAAGCCGTAACTGATATCGACGATCAGGTTAAAGACCATGATCAGGATCGACAAAAACGCGACGATGCCGAGAATGAGCGGTTCGTCGCGGTTCAGTACCGACTGGATGAAAATATTTCCAAGGCCGGGAATTGCGAATACTTTCTCGACCACGACCGTTCCTGCCAGAAGTGCCGCAAGTGCGGGGCCGGTGAAGGAAATGACCGGAACCAGCCCGCCGCGGAGTGCATGTCTCAGAAGAACGGTCTTTTCGTCGAGCCCTTTTGCTCGTGCGGTGCGAATGTAATCAGAGCGCATCACCTCGAGCATGCCGGCTCGTGTCAGCCGAGCTATATACGCGGCGTATATAGCAGCTAACGTACACACCGGCAGTATTATTGCTGAAATGCCTCCCCAGCGAGCCGGCGGCAGGATATAAAGCCAAAATGAAAACACGATTACAAGTATCGGCCCAAGAACGAAGTTCGGGACCGACAGGCCGAGCATCGCAAGCGACATCGAGCCGTAATCGAATGATGAATTTTGCTTAAGAGCCGCAACGATGCCGGCCGAAAGCCCGAGCATAAGTGCGAGCAGATATCCGAGCAGACCGATGGTCGCGGAATACGGCAAATGCCGGCGAATGATCTCATTGACTGACTGGCCCTGATACTTGAGCGAATCGCCAAAATCGCCGCGGACGATGTTCGACATCATCATTCCGTACTGCGTGTACCATGGCTTGTCGAGTCCGTATTTCTTGCGAATATTCGCTTCGACCGCGGCGGGCAGCTTCTTTTCGCCGGAATAGAAATTTCCCGGAGCGATGCGGATCAGTCCCCACGTCAGCGTCACGACGATGAGCGCCATCGGGATAATGATCAGCAATCTTCGGATGATGAAGCTAAGCATCTGCGATTATTTTGAGGCCGTCTTTTGTGTGCTCACGAGATCGGCCAGCTGTCTGTCAGCCTGCGGATCCGGCGTTGACATTATGTTCGCGACGTCCTTGTCCCACTTCGCAGGGTCGCGTTCGATATAGACAAACTTCCACGGAATCAGCGTGCCCGGATTTGGATACATGCCTTTCACATAAGGCTTTTTCATCCAGTTCGTCGCATTTACCGTGAGCGGGATCATCGGTAATTGTTCCATTAGAAACTCTTCGGCACGAGCGAGCATCTGATATCGTTTATTCGGGTCGAGTTCCGCGTTTGCGTCGTCAAGCATCTTATCGTACTTCGGGTCGTAGAATCCCGCACCGCCCTCATTTTCTTTGCCGTACTGCAGGCCGAGGAAAGTATATGGGTCCATATAATCGCCGGACCAAAGAAATTGAGAAAATCCCTCGTATTGCAGCGATTTGAAATACGGCAGGAACGTCTTGAACTCCATCGTCTTGAGCGGTATCGTCACGCCAAGGTTCTGTTTCCACTGTGCCTGAATGAACTCGGCGATCGCCTTGTTATTCTCGTTCGTGTTGAACGTGATCGAGACACGATCTGTCGGAAAGCCGGCGCATTCGTACTGGTCACCATTCTTCGTTACCGCAAAACCGGCCTCGGTCAATAGCTTGCGTCCCTGTTCGGCATCGAATTTATATCGCTTTGCCCAGACGTCGGGCTCAATGCCGCGTTCCTTTCGTATCTCTTCGCCCACGACGGCTGCGGCCTTGTCATATTCAGGGAAAATGCCGGTCGGCACCTTACCGTAAAGCGGCTGCGTGACCTTGCGAAAATTCGAAAGCGCTTCGCGATCAAGGCCGAGAAGGAATGCCCGCCGGACCTTGATGTTGTCGAAGGGCGGCTTTGTGATATTCATCGCGTAATACGCGGTCGCCCCTTCGGGGAAGTTCATGTATTCGTCCTTGTATTGGCGGACCTCGTTGATCCAGGAAGTAAGGACGGTGTGATTTAGAAAAGCGTCTATCGACCCGGCCTTATAGAGGTTCATGATCGTTGAATTCTCTTCAAGCGGATAAAACTCGATACGGTCGAGGTGAACGTTCGTCGCGTCCCAGTAATTTGGGTCCCTTTCGACGATCAGTGCGTCATATGGCCTGTATTCCTTGATGCGAAAGGCTCCGCAAGTGACTATGTTTGCGGGCTTTGTCCATTCCTTGCCATATTTCTCGATCGCCTGCCGCGGCACGAAGCGAAAGAACTGATGGGCGAGCAGACCGACAAAGAAAGGTGCGCTTTGTCTCAGCGTAATTCGAACAGAGTGGTCGTCTATAGCCTCGACACCGATATCCTCGGCCGCAACGGGGACGAACTCGGCACCGTCGGCCAGGGCGGCGAGCTTGGGGTCGGCGGTGAGTTCTTTTGTGCGCTTCTTCTCGTCGCCCTCAAGCACGATCCGGTCGGACGAGTGCATGAATTTTGAAAATTCGGTCTCTGGCCCGATGGGAGCAGACACCTTAGGTGCCTCACCGCTAAGGTCGGCTTCGGTGAGAAATTTACCGTTCTTCTTAACAAATACCTTTTCACCGTTGAAAGCTTCGGCGTACTTGATGAAATAACCGAGACCCGCAGTGCGCGATATCGTTTCGGGAGCAAAGCCGCGACGCATTGTGTAAACAAAATCGTTTGCTGTTATCGGTTTGCCGTCGCTCCATTTGGCGTTGTCGCGAAGGTGAAAGATGAATTCGTCAACAGCGGGACTTGCCTCCCAGCTTTTTGCAAGTGCCGGGACCGGCTGCTGGTCCTTGGGGCCGTACTCTACGAGGCCCTCGTACAATGCCATGAAGATACGTGCCTCGGGCTGGCCGTCGGGAAGCTGCGGGTCGAGTGTCTCAGGCTCTGGGCCGGTGACATATCGAAGAACGTTCTCAGATGGCGGAACGGTCTTGCCGAAATACTTTCCGCGTCCGGACGCGGTGCAACCGGCGAGCATCGACGCGATGATCGTAACGATCGCCAGGCTCCTGAGCCTTTGCGTATATGGCTTTCTCATAGGCGAAGCTGTTATTGTCCTGTCCGCGGAGCTTTGGGCTGCCACGAACTATCGATACTGATCTCTTTCAGCGACGGAGCGTCGAGGCCGTTCATTTCAAAGCCGCGAACGTAAGGTTTTACAAGAGCATACGACGTCGGGAAATACAAGGGTATCGCCCGAAGTTCAAATATCGCGTCAGCTTCGGTCATCGTCATATTGTCCACGGCCTCTGCCTTTTTAGCAGCATCGGTGTTGGCTGACTCGTCTGCCGGGTTCGGTCCTTGCGTCTTGGCTTGGTCCCTGGGCTCGCCGGCAGCAATGTCGGCCGGTTCAGTATCTGCGGGCTTTCTGGCTGAGCCGAAAATTGACGCCAGCGATACCAATTCGTCATTTGTAGGAAGCACTATACCTCGACGCACAATATCAAAATCACCTGCTGCCCGAACCGCTTCGATCTCTGATGCTTCTTTTACGATGATCTGGGTCTCTATGTTTAGATTCTGCTGCCACATTTTGGCGACCGAACGAGCAACCCGCTGCTGAGTATCATTTCGGTTGACGACCAAGCGGATATCCGGGAAGCCGACTCCATCGGGATATCCTGCCTTTTCGAGCAATTGTTTTGCTTTCTCAATATCAAGCGATAGCAGCTCATGCTTGCTTTCACTGAGCAGGTTGAACGAGTTAGCGGGCTGCATCATTCCTTCGAGATCACCCTCAGTCAGCTTGGTGCGGTCGATCGCGATAGTGAGAGCCTCGCGGATACGACGGTCAGAGAAAGGTGCCCGTGAGGTGTTGAACTCGTAGAAATTAAGGGCGCTGTGTGCGGTCCGCCGAAAGTCCTCGTATGGTGCGAGCAGTTTCAACGCGAGCGGTTCGAACGCAGCATTTGTGACCACGTCAACATCCCCTTTCTTATATGCTTCAAGCGCATTTTCGGGTGACGCAGCCGCCACGAATTTGACGCTCTCGAGCGCCAGCGACCTTCGGTCCCAGTGTGATTCTGCGGGCTCCAGCGTTATGCCGTCATTCGTGATCTTTGTGATCCGGAATGCCCCGTTAGTTACCGCCGCGGTGTCAAGACGCTCCTTTTCGAGGCTCGAACCATCACCAAAGACGGGCCGGAAAATAGGGTTGGCGACAAGCTTTGGAAAGTCCTTGTCCGGAAGCTCGAGCGAGACCGTGAGCATAGAATCGTTAACTGCCTCAACGCCGAATTTCGGAGCGGATGGAGTTGGTCTGCCGATGGGCTCAGTTTCTGCCGGTTTTGTGGCCGGTCCCGGCTCTCGTGCCGAAAGCTGCGATTGTGGGTAGATCGCCGATGCCGGGATCGACGGTGTCGATTCAGGGCCGGGCGGGGCCGCATGGAGGAAATCTCCGGGCTGGCTGCTGGGCTCACCTTTTGTCTCTGGCCGATCGGACATGCCCAAAATGTTCTGGAATAGGAATCGATTTGCAGCCTTTTCGCGAAGCTCTGCGAGACGCTTCCACGAACGGACAAAGTCGCCCGCGGTAACGCGTTCACCATTAGACCACTTTGCGTCCCGGCGCAGAGTGAACGTCCAAATCTTGAAATTCTCAGACGCCTCCCATTTCTCCGCAACCGCCGGCACAGCACGCAGCGTTTTGCTGTCAAGATCGGTCAGTCCGTCGTACACGGCCCTGATGAGATCAGTCTCTGGGGGCGCGGCCGCTCGAGCCGGGTCGAGGGTTTTAGGTATCTTGCCGTTGCTCCAGCGCAGCTCCTGCTTGGGCGGCGGACCCGTCACGGCGAAAAAGGGCTCGACCTTCGGCCGTTGTATCTCGGTACACGACGACAGCAGGAAAGCACCCGCGAGACACGCCGACAAAAGCCGTCCGGGCCCGACAGCAATACTGCGAATTGAAATATTCCTGCTAGCTGCCATTTCTTAAATGGCGGGAGTAACCAGCTGCCGATATACGCCGCTGACCGCGTTTCTAGTACTCTCAAATCCCTCTGAAGTGTCGATCAGAAAGTCGGCGTAACGCTTTTTCTCTTCCTGCGGCATCTGCGAATCGATCCGCCGGCGGGCCTCAGTTTCGCTCAAATTATCGCGTAACATCAACCGTTTCAATTGTATATCAGGCCGGCACCATACAACAATCAGTTTGTCGAATCGCCTGTAACCGCCCGATTCGATCATCAATGCCGCATCAACGATAGCGATGCCGGCGGGGTCACGGGCCTTCTGGTCCTGGAGCCACTCGTTTTGAGATCCGATCACGCGAGGGTGAACGATCGAATTGAGCAGAAGGCGCTTGCTCTCGTCCGCAAAAACGATAGCCGCCATTTTTTTTCTGTCGAGTTCGCCGTCACCGGTAAGGATGTCGTCGCCGAATTCGTGGACTATCTCAGCAAGGCCGTCGGTCCCTTTTGCCACGACCTCTCTCGCAGTCAGGTCGGCGTCGAGCACGTGGCAGCCCAGTTCGCGAAAACAGTCGCAAACGAAGGATTTTCCGACGGCGATCGAGCCTGTAAGGCCAATGACCAGCATGATCAAATGCGGAAGTTATGCTCAACCATGTCGTTTTGCGAGCTTATCGACATTGTATTCGGCTATCTCATTCATCGTCAGATCGAGTTCGTCCGCGCATGCCGAGATGTACCAGAGTACATCGCCGAGTTCGTCCTTGAGTTTACTGCGTATATCTTCGTTGAGGACGCCCCCGTGATCCCGCTGGATCTTCTTTACAATATTCGCTACCTCGCCTGCTTCTCCGGCAAGGCCGAGCGTCGGATATTCCAGATTCTCGAGCCGGCGAGGATAATGTGCCGTTTTACGGGCTGCGGATTGGTATTCTTCAAAATTCATATTGCTATAGCTTTCGCCTCATGCAGGCAGCGGTTACCGTGTTCTTCATCAGCATTGCGACAGTCAACAGCCCGACGCCGCCCGGAACAGGCGTGAACGAACCGGCTTTTTCGACGGCTTCTTTGGGATTGACGTCGCCGACAAGCGTAGATCCCCGGTTTTCGATCGCCGCGAAACGCTTCCCGAGATCTTCCTCGGCAAACAGTTCACGCGCGAATTCGCGGTCCGCGACATTGTTGATCCCGACATCGATCACCGTCGCACCGTCGCCGATATGCTCGCCACGGATAAATCCGGCGCGGCCGATCGCTGCGACGAGAATATCCGCCTGCCGCGTCACGGACGGCAGGTCACGGGTGCGCGAATGACAGATCGTTACCGTCGCATTTTCCTGCAAAAGCAACATGGCCATTGGTTTGCCGACTATGTTGCTGCGGCCGACCACGACGGCGTGTTTGCCCGATATGTCGATGTCCGAACGTTTCAGGATCTCGATAACACCTGCGGGGGTACACGGCACGAGCGATTCGTAGCCCTGCGTGAGACGGCCCGTATTCATCGGATGAAATCCGTCAACGTCCTTAAGAGGATTTATCAATTCGAGGATCTCGCGCTCATTGATATGCTTCGGCAGCGGAAGCTGGACCAAAATGCCGTCAACATCGCTGCGGGCGTTGAGTTCCTTGACGACATCCACGATCTTTTCCTGCGGGGTATCGGCGTCAAAATGGAGGTGCTCCGAGATGATGCCTAGTTCCTGAGCCGTCTTCACCTTGCTTCCGACGTAAACGGCGGACGCCGGGTCTTCGCCGACGCGAACTACGGCAAGACAAGGTGAGAATCCGTGAATTTCCTTAAGATCGGCGACTTCGGCCGCGACCTCCGATTTGATCGCCTCCGCGATAGGCTTTCCACTAAGTATTCGTGCTGACATATGGGTTATAAGACGATTTTACCGAAGATTGGCTGACTTTGCTAAAATCAAGGGATATGAAGCGTCAATCGGCAGTATTTGTGGTCATCGCGGCGATGTTCGCTACCGTGATGCCGCAGTCCCTGCCTGAGGCTCGGCGTAAATCCGCAGCGTTTGTCGCGAACGGCGAAGCGGTTCAGGCAGTCGACTTTCTGCTCGAGGAAAAGGTCCGAGACCCTAAGGGTTTTGCCGCCGCGGACCTCGATTATCTGCTTGCAAGGGCCGCCGAATCCGTCGGACAAATGGCACTGGCGGCCGTCAATTATCAGAGCACCGTTGAGCGGGGTTCGCCGCTGGCCCCGCACGCACTTGGCCATCTCGCCCGTCTCGCTCGCCAGACCGGCAATTTGATGCTCGAACGTATCTATCTGCGTCAGTTGGCCGCCGGGGCTCCCGATAGCCCAGTCGCTTTTGCGGTACCCGAACGCCTCGCACGAAACAGCCTCGAGACAGGGAACTATGCTGAGACGATACGTATATTGACCTCTGCTAACGTCAATTCGACCTCATCGCCGCCGCCCGTCGCCTACCGGCGAGAGCGGGAGGCACTGCTTGCCGAGGCGTATATGCTTGCAGGGAGGATCGAGGACGCAAGGCGTGCTTTCGCGGGCATTCTCGATAAGATGCCCAATCCGGCACAGCCCGACGACCACGCTCGGTTTGCCGCAAAGGCGCTTGACACTCTCGACGGAGGCACGGAGAAAAAGGCTCCCGAGCTGGATGAAGCCGAGCACCTCCGCCGTGCATGGATATATCAGTTCAACAGGGAATTCAGGGATGCGAGGCTTCACTACGAGGCCGTGATCGCGAATTCGTCGGCAAACGCCGCAGATGCCGTATTTCAGATCGGCCGTGGGTATTCTCAGTCCGGCGAGTACCTCGTCGCGATGAAATGGTACGAGAGGCTCCTCGAACGCTATCCCGAGAGCCCGATTGCGAGGGATGCTTTGCTCCAAGCCGCTGCCGCCTACAGCCGTGTCGGTAAGCCAAAGGAAGCGATCACCAGATATGAGAACTACATTGAGAAATATCCAACGGACGAGAAGCTCGATCGAGCCTACCTGAATATAGTCGACATAATTCGAGATCAGGGACTGGACCAGGAGGCCTTGAAATGGTGCTTGAAGACGGAACAGGCGTTTCGAGGCAGGCCCGTCGAAGCTGTTGCAATATTCACCGAGGCCCGCATTTATATCTCGCGGGAGGAATGGGCTCCGGCCCTGGCGGCCCTCGAAAGACTAGGTTCGTTTGCGGATCTGGGCGGAGCGACGATACCGGGCGGAACGAGTGCCGCCGAGGTGGCATTTCTCAGGGCTTATGTACTAGAGATGTCAGGCCGGATTGAAGATGCTGTCGACGCTTACCTAGCTATACCGGACGGGCGGGTCGAGTATTACGGCGGGGCAGCAACCGTGCGGCTATTATCGATGGCAAAAAAAGAATCCGCGGCTGCGGCGTTCTCTCAGAAACTGGCAGTGCTCTCAGACGGACTCAAAGCCAAAGACGCCGACCTTCGACGCCGTAGTGCGCAGTTTATGCTGCGGATCACTGAGCTGCCTGACCTGCGTGAACGAGCTCTCACAACTATAAAGGCTGCAATTAAGGGCCTACCACAATATTCTGCCGTTGCGGGGGCTAGGCCCACATCAACTGTCAGGTCCGGTCCGCAGATCAAGAACGAAGCATTCGACAGGCTTACGGCACTGGGTCTGTATGACGACGCCATTCTGGAAATGCCTCAGTCTGTAAACACCGTTGAGGCATTGCGGGCATTTAGCCGCGGCGGGCGAGCCGATCGCGTGATCGCCGCTGCCGAAGCGGTATGGAAAAAGGTCCCGGCAGACCTTCCGGCCGAGCTGATCCCTGCTGATCAGGCCGAGGCACTCTACCCGGTCGTTTACCGTGACGAGCTGAGGAGGGCAGCAACCGAGCGCCGCGTCGATCCAAGACTTTTGCTGGCGATAATGCGTCAGGAATCGAGGTTTCAACCTGACGCCCGCTCAAATGCGGCGGCCCGCGGGCTGATGCAATTCATCCCGGCGACCTCGTCCAAGATCGCCGGAGAACTCGGCGTGAGAGGGTTCGTTCAGGACGACCTCTATGATCCAGCGACGGCGATATTATTCGGGTCGCAGTATCTATCAAGCCTGTTCAAGACATTTCACGACCAGCAGGACGCCGTTGTCGCAAGCTACAATGGCGGTGAGGACAACGTGAAACGATGGCTTGCCCGCGCCCGTTCGAACGAACCTGAGCGATTTGTTCCTGAACTGATGTTTACGCAGACAAAGGACTACGTTCAAAAAGTGATGGCCGGCTATCGAATGTACAAGGCATTTTATACTGAGGACCTTAAGTCGCTTGAACGCCGGCGTACAAACACGGACAATTAAACGGAATGAAAGCACTCTTAGTAATTTTTACCGCCATTTTTTTATTCACATCCTGCCAAAAGCAGCTGGAGGCAAACGCTTCGGCGAATGCCAAACGCTACCCGATCAGGGGAAAGGTCGTTTCCGTCGATAAGGCCGCAAAAAAGGCAAAGATCGATCATGAGGCTGTCCCGGACTATATGCCGGCGATGACGATGGACTTCGCGATCCACGAGGACTGGGTTTGGGAAGAACTGACACCGGGCTCGGATATTCGCGCCGATCTGGTCGTCGACAATACGGCGAAGGATCCATACTGGCTCGAGAATATCGGTATCGTTGCAGCCGCAAAGCCCGGCCAGCCCACTCCCGAGGTGAACGAGAATTTTGCACAGATTGGCAAGGAAGTACCCGATTTTGCCCTGACAAATCAAGACGGCCAAAAGATCTCCATAAAAGACTTCAAGGGACAGGTGCTCGCGATCACATTCATTTACTCGAGATGTCCCCTGGCCGATTACTGCATTCGAATGTCGACCAATTTTAGCGACATGGCGAAAGAACTGAACCAAGAGGTTGGGCCAAGAAGCCGATTCGCATTGCTATCGATCTCGTTCGATCCGGAACATGATACCCCCGAGAAGCTCCGTTCATACGGGTTAGGCTATATGGGCAAAGGGGCGACATCGCTAGGTGTTTGGCAGCTGGCGGTCGGCAAGGACGCCGAGGTTCGGAAGATCGCGGACTTCTTTGGCCTGAGGTATGAGGTTGACGCGAACGACAAAACGCAGATAAATCACAGTCTCAGGACTGCGATAATTTCACGGGATGGAAAGGTGGTCAAGATCTTCCCCGGCAATGAGTGGACGCCCAGGCAATTGCTCGAAGAAATGAGGGCCGCGTCAGCCTTGTAGGTAGGTTATGGTCGAACGGCAAAAGCCCGGCCCATCGGCCGGGTTTTTGCATTTCACGGGAAAATGCGCGCGCTGAGACGCTGGGACATTGGACAACCGGCCCAATAAATATAGAGGTTCTGCGAGGATGGGACGCAAATAATATCAAAAAGCCGGGGTCTTTGAACGTATTTCCATTCGCGCTCACGACAAGCCTCTGTTACCTTTACAGTGTTCATAAAAACCCTGAGACCAGAAGGAGATTTGTATGCGAAAGACCTTCGTTTCACTTTCGATCGTTGTTGTCGTATTTGCGGCTTATGCCACGGCGCAAAGGCGGAGCATTACGGAAAAAGACCTCTTTGATTTTGTTTGGGTCGCTGACCCGCAGATATCGCCGGACGGATCGACCGTCGCGTTCGTTAAGGTGACCGTGAACGCCGCCAGATCAAATTACGACACCTCGATCTGGTCGGTTTCAACAATTGGAAACGACGAACCCCATCGTTTGACCAGCGGCAATCGAGATTCTTCGCCGCGTTGGTCGCCCGATGGAAAGTTTCTGGCATTTGTTCGTTCAGGCGACGCTCCCGGGGCTGCGGCACCGCAGCTCTATATGCTGTCGATGGCTGGAGGCGACTCATTCGCATTCACAAATCTGCCTCGAGGTGCCGGCGGGCCGATCTGGTCGCCGGACGGAAAATGGATCGCATTTGGCAGCGGCATGAATGCTGAGGAAGTAGCGAAGATGAATAAGCAGCCTGTTCCTAAGCCGGCAGTGCCGCCGGCAAACGACGGGCGGGAAACCGACGTTCGCGTAATTACGCGTGCCGTTTATCGTTCGAACGGAGGCGGTTATACGGATTTTAGCCATCCGAACCATCTTTGGATAATCGCGGCTCCGCGAACCCCTGAGGATAAACCAACGCCGACACAGATAACCAGCGGGGATTTCAGCGAAAGCGATTTCAACTGGGCGAAGGACGGTTCGCAGATCTATTTCACATCTCGCCGGGTGGTAGAACCTTATTATGAACTGCCGCAGACAGAGCTTTTTTCGGTTTCCGTAACTGGGGGGCCACCGACCAAGCTCACCACTATAGACATGGGTGTCGGCGGCCTGGCGATGAGCCCGGACGGCAAGAGGTTCGCGTTCGTGGCATCGACTTCGAAACCGGTCCTGTCGTACACGCAGCCGGACCTTTGGGTACTTGATATCGCGCCAAACGCCCAGCCGAAGAACCTTACCACCGCGTTTGATTTTGATGTGGCGTCCGGCGTCGGGGGTGACAATGCTCCGCCTCGCGGCGGGGGTGGCGGAGGTGTGGCCTGGTCACCGGATGGCAGGTCGATTATTACGGTTTATGCCAAATACGGACAGGCGAATCTCGGCCAGTTCGACGCGTCTACCGGTAAGCTGGCCGATATCACGACCGGCGATATCTCCGTCTCGGGTTTTCGTTCGACGCCGGACGGCTCGAAGACCGTTTACTCGATCTCAACACCGACTAAGATCGGTGACCTGTGGCTAATGGAACGCGGCGGCAAGACACGGCAGCTGACGAGGCTAAACGACGCGCTGTTTTCAAAACTGAACATGACTGAGCCTGACATGATCTGGCTGACGAGCTTTGACGGGAAGAAGGTCCAGACTTGGGTGCAGAAGCCGCCTGACTTTGATCCTAACAAGAAATATCCGCTGATCCTGAACATTCACGGCGGGCCGCATGCGGCATACGGTTATGTGTTTGACCACGAATTCCAATGGATGGCGGCGAAAGGCTATGTCGTCGTTTACCCAAATCCCCGCGGATCTACGAGTTACGGGCAGGAATTCGGCAATATCATTCAATACAATTATCCTGGAGATGACTACAAGGACCTGATGGCGTCAGTCGATGAAGTGATCAAGCGAGGCTACATCGACACGACAAAACTCGGGGTGACCGGCGGCAGCGGCGGTGGTGTTTTGACGAATTGGACCGTGACCAAGACCGACCGGTTCGCAGCGGCCGTCTCGCAGCGGGATATTTCGGATTGGTCGAACTGGTGGTACACGGCTGATTTTGCACAATTCCAGCCGAGCTGGTTCAAGGGGGCTCCGTTCGAAGATCCCGGATTTCGAGAGCGGTCAGCGATCACCTACGTCGATAAGATCAAGACGCCGATGATGTTCATTTTGGGTGAGGCTGACTGGCGGACACCGCCTGCGGCCGGCGGCGAAGAGCTTTTCCGTGCGCTGAAATATCGCAAGATACCGACGGTCATGGTGCGTTTCCCAAATGAGTCTCACGAGCTTTCACGCTCGGGCCAGCCGTGGCACCGCATCGAGCGGCTGCAGCATATTGTCGGATGGTTCGATAAATGGCTGCTGGGAATGCCAAAACCGGAATATGAAGTCGGGCCGACGCGTTAGGTTTGCCGATGATAGATAGTATTTCCTGCGACGATCGTTCGTATTACGTCGCGTGCATTTGATGAAAAGACGAGCGCGGCGCCAATGTCGTTGATCGGATTTTGAGCGGGCTGATCTAACGAGATGATAGCAATGTCCGCCTGTTTTCCGGGCTCTAGAGAGCCAATAAGGTGGTCGATGCCCAATGCCCTTGCACCACCAAGAGTCGCGGCTTCGAGGGCCTCCTTGGCCGAAATGAATCTTGCCGAATCCTCGCGGTTGCGGGCCGCGAGAACGGCAAAACGTGATTCCTCGAGCAGATCACAGATATTATTGCTCGCGACAGAGTCGCTGCCCAGGCCTACGGCGATGCCGGATTCGAGCATCGCTTCGAATGGGGCGTAACCATGGCCGAATTTTGCGTTGGATTTCGGACAGTGGGCGACCTTAGCCCCGTTGTTCGCGATCCTTTCGATATCGCTCTTTGACAACTTAACACAATGTGCCAGCAGCGGCCTGGTTGAGAGCACGCCGAGCCGTTCGAGATATTCGATAGGAGTGCAGTGCGGGCTATGCCACTCAAGGCCGAACTTTTCGTAGATCTCCGTGAAGAAACCATCGCCGCGAGTAAGAAGGCCGATCTCGTCATCAGACTCCGCTGCGTGGATCGTCAGCGGAACGAGGTTGAGTATCGAGTACTGCGCGATAAGCTCGAGCAGTCGAGAACCGACAGTGTAAGGCGAATGCGGCGATAAACCGACCTTAACGAGATCGGTCTCTTCCCTGCGAAGTTCCTCGTACTTTGTGGCCAGTACGAGGAAGTCATCGTCGGCTGTGCGATTGTCAGGTGAGAACTCTGTTTCCTGAAAGACCACGCCTCGGAGCCCGGTACACTTTATTGCCTCAACGCCGGCATGGCCCATGCGGCCTATGTCACCAAAGCAAGTCACGCCAGCCCTCGCGCCTTCGAGGGCACCGCTTGTCGCCGCCTCGATAATTTCCTCGGTGGAAAGGGCGGCACGCAGGGCGTTCAGCTTGAGCAGCCAAGCCCGAAAGTCATGCTCAACATCGTCCAGGCTGCTGCGCATAGACGTCAGTTCGAGATGCGAGTGGCAGTTAATAAAGCCCGGAAGGATCGCCGCGTTGCCGAGGTCCTCAAGTTTTGCCGACGGGTACAGCGACCTGATATCATCACCTGCCCCTACCGCGACGATCTCCGTGCCTTCGTAGGCAACAGCACCGTCCATGATCGATTCGGACGTGATCGGCACTACATATCGGGCAGCTATGACCTTCATGGTTTGGTTGCCTGCTCGGCACGATACCGGGCGAGAATATTGGTGACGTACGATTGAGTGGAGGCAATGCCGATGCGTGCGACAAACTCACCTTCGGTAAGTTTTGCAGGATCGGTATCTCGGGTCCACTCCTCGACCCTGCTTGGGCCGGCGTTGTAAGCGGCAAGGGTCATCGCTGTTTCAGCCGGGCGGCCCCGGTAAGGTTCGCGAAGTTTTTCCAGGTACCAGCAACCGACCTGTATGTTTCGCTCGGGTTCGCCGAGAAACTCATTTAGGTTATCGGCCGCCTGCTTCTCAAACTCCTTAAGTCCTGTCTCTTTGGCAAATTCGCGGCCAACCGCGGGCGTGACCTGCATCAATCCGACCTCGGCATCGGCCCCGACCTGCCATCCGCGAAACCAGGTCTCTTCATAGATGACGCTCCAGACGAGTTTCTCGTCGATACGATAAACGCGTGCCTGACGTGAGATCAACTCGTCGTATCGATGTACCCAATAGTCAGGAAAGAAAAGTCCGGCCGACAGCCCGAACACGATCAATATGAAGAGGATCGAAATTAGGTACCGGAGCATTTGCCGAATGTCATTTCTCCACGAGGGTGCGTCGACGAGCCGGGCTTTCGTCAGGATCGGTCTCCGCATCAATACCGCATGGTTCCGGAACGTGAGTTACCAGGCGAGCCTCGGGCATCTCGCCGGTCCGTACCATTTCGGCGAAAAGTTTGACGTCATAATCGGTCGAGTCCGCCATCTCTTGGCGTATCTCGAGCAGCTTTTCCAAAAACTTAGGCCGACGGTACATGTTCTTCTGGAACAATTGTTTACCTTCGGCCCGAATTCGTCAAACTGTAGTGACGGCTGGTTGTTACTGGATGACGTTTACGGTTGACACGTCGTCAAATGAGGCAGGCGGTCTCGCGGAGATCGGCCCTGCGTCGAGTAACTGGCAAAGGTCATCAAAACTCATCGGTGCGGAGAAAAGAAATCCTTGGCCGGACTCGCAGTCAAGACTCTTGAGCAGGTCGAGCTGCACATCAGTCTCGATGCCTTCGGCAACGACCTTGAGGTCGAGGTTCTTGGCAAGAGTCAGAATCGCCCTGACGATCTCGTCATGGTTTCCCGATGAATCGATCATCGAGACGAAAGACCGGTCGATCTTGAGAGCACTGATCGGCAGCTTCTTGAGGTATCCAAGGTTGGAATATCCCGTGCCGAAATCGTCTATGTTGATCTCGATGCCGGAATCACGAAGCTGCATCAGCATAACAACGGCACGGTCCTGATGCTCGAAAAAGACGGATTCGGTTATCTCGAGCTTCAATCGGTGAGCAGGGAAGTTCGCCTGTGCCAGTATCTCATCAATATCCGAGACAAGTGAGAGTTGGCTAAACTGCTTGCACGATAGATTGACGCTGACCGAGTATCGGTGGCCGTCCCGAAGCGAACCGATCTCTTTGCACGCGGTTCTTAGGACCTGATTGCTAAGACGGTCGATGAGGCCTATCTCCTCGGCGAGGGTGATGAATTTGCCGGGCGGAACGCTTCCGAGATCCGGGTGATGCCAGCGTGCAAGAGCCTCGAAGCACTCGATCTCACCGGTGGCAAGCGAGTGTATCGGCTGATAGCAAACTTTTATTTCGTCGCGCTCAACGGCACGCCTGAGGTCGGTCTCGAGCCGAAGGATCTCCTTTGCGGCCTTGTGCATGCCCTCATCAAAGACCTCATGCCTCGCTTTCCCGGCCCGTTTCGCCTGATACATTGCAGTATCGGCGTCTCGCATCACATCCTCCGAGGACAGGTGCTTATCCGATGCGTGAAGGATGCCGATACTTGCCGAACTGTAGACTTCGTGGCCGTGTAAGTCGAACGGGATACCGAATTTCCTCTGTATCCGGTCAGCGATGCGGGTAACCTCGGAAATGTCGTATTTGCCTTCAACGAGGATAGTGAATTCATCACCACCAAGGCGAGCGACAATATCTGACGGCCGCATACAGTCGCGAAGGCGAATAGCGATCTCCTTGAGTAGAGCGTCCCCGATCAGGTGGCCGAGGCTGTCATTAACGTATTTGAATCGGTCAAGGTCAATGAAAAGGACACCTACTTTATACCCACTTATCTTCTGGGCCTTTTCGAGGGCTTCGGTGAGTCTGCTCATGAAGAATGCCCTGTTTGGAAGCCCGGTGAGGACGTCGTGCGTCGCCTCATGCTGGAGCTTCTCCTCGGCAACCTTCTTATCGGTAATATCCTGGATCTGAAAGATCAGATTCGGCTGTGTCGATCGCAGATCGTTCGCCGCTGACACGCTCCACGATGTCCACACGGTACGCCCAGTCTTATGAATATAGCGCTGCTCCATCTGGCAGCTTGCGATCTTGCCGGAAAGCAGCTCGTGTATCTTGATCAGGGTGACGCCGAGGTCCTCGGGCAAAGTGAGGGACTGGAAATCGGTTGCGAGTAATTCGGTTTCTGAGTAGCCGAGTATTTCGCTCAGTGCCCGGTTCGCCTTAAGCCAACTACCTGACGGCGAAACCAAACCGATACCGATCGGGGCATAGTCAAACGCACTTCGAAAGCGCTCCTCGGATTCACGGAGAGCGTCCGACTGATCTTCGAGCAACTTTGCGTACTGTTCCGCCTGCTCGGCTTGGTGCATCGACATCTCGACATTCTTGAGGTACATGCGGTACGACAAGAACACGAAAAAAATAACAGGGAATGTCGCCAAAATGATCCCGAAGCCCAGAATATCGGAGATCTGGACCATTACGCCGGCACTCGCGGCACCAATGAAATACGAAAAGAACGTCCACACGTATTTCGTCTTCCATGTTTCCCAAAGCGGGATGCCGTCCTTGATCGCGCCGTGTATTGATGCCAGCGAGGTATTGCTTATGAATTGCGTCAGTGCGATCAGCGAAAGAGCGATAACAAAACTCTGACGATTGTCGCCATGGCCGTGCAACTGGCTTTCTGAATAAAGGCCCGCGACCTTGAGGACGATAACGACAAAAGATGTTGAGACGGCCATCGTTGCCGCGTTAAATAGGACTGTCAGCTTTCGGTTACAGAAGCGCCATGAAGAGGCAAATGCTTCGATCGCAGCAAGAACGATCGCATATTCGCCTCCATAAAGGAGCAGGACTAGAAATATGAAAGTATCCGATACTGAGATGTGCGACTTGAAACGCGGTATCTGGATCGTAATACGCGAACTGACACCAACGGTGAAAATGCCGAGCAGTAGAAGGTAGAAGTCAGCCTGTGCCACGTCAAGCGTTGCAAGCGCACCGATAATACTTGCCAAACCGGCAACCATTACCGAGATCATGTATAGATCGGAGTGCTTTGTCTTGCTCATTATTGAACGGGATCTGCCGCGAATTCAACGGCGGCTCCAGCACGCGGGATACGAACCCTGACCTGTTCGACTAAATAAATGAAGGAGGAGTGAGACTATTTATTTCCAGAAGGCGAAAAGAGAAGGCCCCGAGAAGCCTTCTCTATTATCTAGTGTGTAAACATGTTTGTCCAGTGTTATTTTGCTCTACACAAACAGTGTGGTGCACTCGTCGGTGTGACGAAAGCCGGCTTTTACAAAGCTGCGGTGAGCGTTTTTGAACTCAACGTTGCTTAGCAGGCAAATGTGCTCGACGCGTCCGAGAAGTTCGAGAGCAAGGGCCGCGAGGCACTCAGATCCGATCCCTTTGCCCCGATACTTCTCCGAAACATATACGCCCTCGAGGTAGATGACATTGTCGGTTTCGGCAATAATGTCAGCCTTGAACACGAGTTCGTCGCCGTCGGTGACGATGAAAACCCTATCCTGTTCGATCCGTCGGGCGACTCGCTTGAGAAATCCCTCACGGTCTTTCACCATCGGATCGACACCGCATTCAATGAATGCGACCTCGGCCTGGGCCTCAGCAACCGCGAGCAGATGGTTCATGTCAGCATTCCGAAGTTTACGATCGGTCTGACGGACCGCGAACGGAAAGGCGACATCAAAGAGGGCTTCTGTGCAGGTGAGCCGCGGCTTGCTAAGTCCGTCGGTCATGTGATGCCAGAAGGTTTCGGCCGCGTTTCCGCTTGACATGATCAGATGGATCGGCGTCTCAGATTTGCGGGCCTTGATAGCGAGCGCCCTGAGGGCGGCGTCCGTCCGGGCTTCAACCAAGGTTGAATGTCCGATCAGGGCTACGCCTTCAAGTTCTCCGGTGCAGTTGCGATAGCCGTAGAATTTACCTCGATTTAATTCGCTTTCGATCCCATTGTCGGTGATGAAGCTTGTCATTACCACGGTATGGACCGGACGTCTTTTAAGGAACGCCAGCACTTCGGCTTGGGTGCTAGCCGTAAGTGCGTGGACCCCCATGATATCCGGGACTGACATCAAACTGGGTTCGAATCCGGAATGAGCCGATCGGGGTACGTCTAGTGTCAATTGTCTATTCATATTGTCCTCCTTACAGGTTTCTGCTGTTAATGGCTCTGATGGCTACTGCATTGCAGGAGTATCATCACCAAGGAGGACGCTGTCGCCAACCAATACACCGTCGCCGACAAGAACGCCGTCACCAACTAGCACACCATCACCCACAAGAACCCCGTCGCCGACAAGTACGCCATCACTGACGAGGACGCCGTCACCGACAAGCACACCGTCACCGACAAGTACACCATCGCCGACAAGAACGCCGTAGGTGAGGTAAGTAGTACCAGCTCCGAGAGGGGATCCGTTACTCGTAACAACTTGGCGGTTTACAGTTAAACCAGTCGTGTAGTAGGTGGAGGTGTTAAGCGAGAAAGCCCCGTTACCAAACGTTACGCCGGTACCGAAGATAAACTCGCGTTTATAAACCGCCTGAAACTGCGAAACCAGGTTCTGACCGGTGATGAAAGTATGATTCCCGGTCACTAACTGCGCCCACGAGAATGTATTTCCGCCGATCGTGGTGCTGGTCGCCGGCATTGCCCAACCCGCCGGGACGGTGGAGGTGCCCTTCGTCAGGGTTTGGAAGGCAACGTCGGTCCTGAGCGACCGTGCGAGCCTGACAGCGCCGTCGAGGTTCAGGGCCCCGGCTCCCTGTGCGAAGGTATTCGCGCCAGGGATCGGCTTGGCTGTGTATTGGAGGATCATCTTGATCATTCCGGGTGTGAGATTCGGATTGACCTGGAGAAGAAGTGCGGCTGCACCGGCGACGATCGGGGCTGACATCGAGGTGCCGCTCATGTACATCACACGGTCCTCATTACCTTCGCCCGCAGCCGCAGGGACGTCGAGGGCTGGATTGTCCCTGGACATCTTGTTGCCGTTTGCTCGATAGGAGACAAGCCGGTTGCCCGGGGCAACGAGGTCAGGCTTGATCAGGTTGTCATAGACCTTAGTTCCGTTCGAGGTGCGATAGAACGAGCGTGTTGGGCCGCGTGAGCTGTACGTCGCCATCGTGTCGTCTGCCATCGACGCTGTGCCGTATGAATTAGACGCACCAACCGTGATCGCGTAAGGGCTATTGCCCGGCGAATGGATGCGGCCGTAGGTAGTCTGGCCGGTCGCCGACTTGCCAAGGTTACCGGCGGCGGCGATGACCACGACACCTGCGTTGACAAGCGCCTTGACCTTCAGGCCGACGGGATCGTTGGTGTATGTGTCAACGGCAGTCGTGCCGAGGCTGAGATTGACGACCTTGATGTTGTAGGTCGCTTGATTCTGAAGGATCCAGTCGAGGCCGTCGAGCAGCCACGAGGTCTGGCCCTCGCCGTCGTCACCGAGCACGCGAACGCTGATAATATTGGCGTTAGGAGCGATGCCGCGGTACGCGTTACCGTTGTTGGCCGCATTTCCGGTCGCAAGGCCCGCGACGTGGGTGCCGTGGCCGTACTTGTCGCCCGTGTCATTTTCATGGCCGCAAGTAAAATTTACGTTAGCGACGATGCGTGACGCGTTGCTGTTGTTCTTAAAGCCCCTGTGATTAGGATAGATTCCCGAGTCAACGACCGCGACGCCGACGCCCGTGCCATCGAGAGTGTACGCCGCACGGCCGTTGAGTGCGGGCTGTGCTCGCATCAGGGCAGCGCCGGTCGCATCTTCGATATGGCCCGTAAATGTCGTCTTGCGGTCGGGCGAAATGTAGTTGATCGTCCCGCTCGCTGAGAGGCTGTTGAGTGCCGACAGCGGAAGATTGACGACGAGCGTGTCGCTGTTGCCGATGCGGTCGGTTACCTGAGCCTTGCCGCTCGCAAGCAGCGAACGGAGGACCGCACTGTCGGCGTCCTTGGCCTGGATGATGGTGTCAACGCGGGTCCTGCCGCTCGGGTCTTTCTCCATCATGTCGCGAAGGTCCGGCGAGATATTGTCGCCGCGATAGCCGCTGTTGTTCTTAGCGGAATTTTCGGCGACGGCACCAGCCGAATTGCGTTCCGTGACGAGGATGCCGGCGAAATAGCCCGCGACCTCGGGGACCGACTCGATCCTCTCGTCATAAGCGGCGGCCGAGCTGCCGCCGATCATGACGAGGCGTCCTTCAGCGATCGCTGAAAAGAGCTTGTTGTCTACCGCATTCGAACCGACGAGGTTGGTCAGTTCGTTGACAAAGAGTATCGTACGGCCCTTGGACGCAACGGCGTCGGCCACGATCGAGTCAACGATCTGCTTTACTTCGTCTTTTGAAACGGAGTTGGAAAAGAGGACGTCAGTCTCGATCTTGAGTATCGAGCGGCCGGCGAGCTGTGCAGGAACTGAGCCTTTCGCGAGACGCAGGGCGGCCTGTTCGACCACCGACTCCTGGACTTCCTTGTTTTCGCTGACGATGACCGGCTGGCTGACTCCACCTTCTGCCAACACCTTGAGGAGACGAGTGGTCTCGCTCTCAAAGCTTAGATCCTCACGCAGTCTTCCTTCACGGCCAAGCATGGTGAGGTCGGTGGTGTACTTCGCCGTAACGGACGAGACCGCGGGGACATATACAGTGTCACCACGGAGCGTATTAACGGCGAACGCGTTAGTAAATATGAACGACGCGAGGATCGCTGTCGCAGCGAACCGTCTTGTCGTTTCAAAACCGAATATTGAGATCTTCATAACCTTTCGCTCCTCTAAGCGTGGGCAAATTT
>CAZJFB010000012.1:0-10069 GCA_964545145.1 uncultured Chloracidobacterium sp.
TGCGTTGGGCGGCCGCTCTCATCCTATTCGAAAACAGGTAAAACTAGTTGACCGTCTCCGAGATCTCTTCGGCGGCCTGCATGGCGTTAGCTCCGGCCTGGTCGGTGACGATCAGGGGAAATTCGTCGATCATCACGTTGTTTGCGTGGGTTTGGATCCAATAGGTGCCGGCTGTCTGAAATACGACGTTCACAAAAAAGCTGACGTTATCGGTAAAGCCGCCCTGAGCGAGTTCGATCTTGGTCGGCTGTGACGAGACAACGACATTCGACTTGTCCGGTGCGAGTATGCGGACCTCTGTCTGGTGATCGCCGGAGCCCTGCCAGTGGTTTATGACGGCGAATTTGATAAGCGAAACCGGCAGTTTTTCGACCATTATGTTCTGAAAAATGCCCATCAGAGAGATCTTGTTGCCCATCTCGATGCGAACGTCATCGCACAGGAGGGTATACATCAGTTTTAAGTTTGGTGCGTTCATTTGCCTAGATTTTACTTTTCCTGACGCTAACGTCAAAGTATAATGCGAGATTAACGTCACATACGGCAAGGGGTTTGTATTATGCTCATGTACGCTCTCATTGGGCTCTCGCTCGTTCTGGTCGGCATCGTCGGCCTACAGTTCACCTACCTTTTTTACGTCGACCGGGTCTATCGCGAACGCAGAAAATACATGCAGGACCTCGAGAAAAGGTACCGCCGCCTCAGCGAACGCCTCGACGCCGCGGAGCGTCGTGTCGCCGAGCAAGACCATCTGCTCGATACCATCTATCCTGAATTTGGAAGGTCCGACGAAAGCTGGGCCGAGGTGATCGAGGAACGCTAATCAAACTCAACGATAGTCGCTCCCCAGCTGCCTGAGAATTCCGGGGCGTTCTTGAATTTCCTTACGTAGTCAGTCTCTTCGAGCACCTTGCGGACGATCTCGCGTTGCACGCCGACGCCCTTGCCGTGGATGATGCGGACGATCTTAAACCCCTTTTTGTGTGCTTCAGGGAGGTAGGCTTCGACGACCGCGCGAATATCACGCGGGGAGAATGAATGCAGGTCGAGCGAGTCTGTGATCTCGATCTCGACCGGCTCGGGGAACGGATTTTCCGTTTCGGAGGTCATTTTTTCGTGCTCTTGGTCTCGTATTGCGTGATGTCCTCGGGCGGCGTGACCTTCATACGGTTCTTGTCGCGAAAGACGACGAACCGCTTTTCATCCATTTGGCCGTTCGGGTTGCGGAGCTTTACGGTAAAGGTCTTGTTGTCGCCCTTGCCGTCGACCCGAAGCGGCAGTTGGCCCCAGACCTCGGCATTCGGGGTCGATTTCCACACCGTGTAATAGCTCTGGTCGTACTTGTCGAAGGCGAGTACCAGAATATAGTCGAAATCAGGCTCGACGCCATCTATCGGTTTTGAATAATTGTTGCGGGCAAGTATCACCCAACTTCCGGGAGCGAGGGATTTATCGCCGACGCCGACCTTGTTAGCCGAGTCAGCGTCGAGACGCTGCCAGGTCACGAATTTGCGGTTATTCTGCTGAAAAAAGACTATATCGCTCGGCACTTGAAGCTCGACCTGGCGTCCAAAGAGCCAACCTGCCGGTGCGGGCGAAACGGTCGGGTCGAGCCGTACTTGGTACCAAATATCGTATTTCTCGTCGATCTTATCGGGTTCGCCTTCTTCCTTTGCGGCCTCGATCTCAGCGTTCTTAGAGCGTTTGCCGGTCTTTTGCTGGCCCTTCGGAGCGTCATCAACGTCGGGAACCTCGGCCTTGGGCACGAACTTCCACGCCATGATCTCAAAGGTCGAGCCATTGGCAAGTTTGAAAAGGACGTTCTCAGGGCTCATGTCCGGCGCCGAACGGAGGTTTGACGCCGAGCGAATAACGCCGGCGGCCTGTGGAGACTGGTCTTTGAATTCCTCGGCGAGTGCCTTTGATTTTGCAAGCGTGCCGCTGGTAATGACATTCTGAGCCTCGATCCAGCCTTCGGTCCCGACGTCGTCAAACGCGCGGACGCGATACCAGAGCACCTTTTCATACTCGAATTCGTCAAGTACGTCGAGCCTGTCGCCGCGCTTGACCTCGAGCAGGTCGGCCGCCACGACAGCGTACGACGTACGTATCTGTGCCGTCTTTGCGATCACGGTCGCCGTGTCGCTGGGCCCGAGCATGCTGCCGTCAAGCAGGCTGCAAGCCGTTTGCGACAGTATCGCCGCCGTAAAAAATATGAATGCCAAAAACCTTGTTCTCATCACTTGCCGCCAGCCAATTTTCGCCAGTTATTATAACCTAACTTGTCCAATAAATCCTTTTGCCGGCCAGACGGTTTGGGCACCAGAGCAAGACGTGCCGCGGGGCCGCTGCCCGTTACCTCGATGCCCGCGACATTCACATACGAAGCGAGGTCGATCCGCTCAGAACCGCTGATATAACGGTCGACGATGCTGCCAAGTTCCTTTTTCTCACGCATCGCGGCAAGGACCGCGGTGTTCGCGTCCATCGGTGCCGCCGTGCCGCTGTGTTTCGCGTAGAGTGCCCGAAGCAGATCGTCTGTCGAACGCTTCCCTTTTGACGCGTTGAGCATTGCCAGGTCGCAAAGAAACGCGACCAGCATCCCGCGGGCGTAAACCGTTGTGTCCGAACCATTCCACCGCTGCCTTGATGCTTCGATCAAGGAAATTCTTTGCGAGGCCGTATCTATCGTATAAGCCCGCGACAGCGTGTCGAGATAATCATCGAACCGGATCCGATTGACCGCAACGCCGAGTTTCAGAGATTGATACAACGCAAATCCCTCGTAGAACCAATCGTAATTCCCCGTCAGATTGACACCGTTCGGGAACCAAAGGTGAAACATCTCATGCCGAAGTTGCTCGTGCAAACGCTGCAGCGACTGCGACTTGAACGGCATGTCCGACGATAGGATCGTTATATGGCGGCCTCGGGTATCACCTTCCCAGTTTCCGATCGGCACTGATCCCGGGAACTTTGAGATCAAAAGGAATGGTTGCGGCCCTGATCGCTTGCCTAGCATCTTGGCAATTCCTCCATAGACCTCAGAGGCCATGTCGACACATTCCTTGTCGCCAAAGTGCCAATCGCCATTGATCGCGACCCTTATTTCCGGCCCGTCAATGATCCTCGCTTGGGTCCCGAGATAAAAGGCCGCTTTCTCTATGTCCGTCACCCGGAACACAGCAGGAGCAGTCTGGACCTCAGCGGAGTAAACTTTCCATCCGGACGGAATATCAAATGTCACGCGAGCCTGCGGCCCGGCAGATTGAGGAAGGAGATCGTCAAGAAGGACCAGCCCTTCGGTGCCGTTTAGCCATGAGACGTGAGAAGCCCCGAAACCGCCGGAATTGGTCGCAAGCGACGCGGAATACGCAAAGCTGCCGATATTTGTAGTGTTGAAAGCCACTCCCGGCGACGCCTTTTTCTGCTCGATCAAGTCTCCCTGTTTGTCGTAGAAAGAGACTACCGAGAGCCGGTCGGTCAGAATACCGGCAGATGCAGGATACCCGCCAAGGAACCAGACATCCCGAGCTTTAGCGTTCTTCGAGAATGTTCCACGAACCTCAACTATCCCGGGCTGTCCCGTCTTCACTTTGATAGAGACATCCAGATCCTGGCCCGTAATATTTGTAAAGAATTGTAAAATCAGCAGGAATGGAGCGATTATCGGTAAAACTAGGCGGGATATTTTTGACATCGCGAGAAACGCAGGAATAAGATTGTAGTTTACCCTTGGGCTTGATTTTTAGGATAGAGGATTTGATGAGCCTTATCAAAGTAATAATTTACGCGATGATCTTCGTATTGAGCCTGCTTTTCCTGGGACGGTTCTTTTTCTAAGCAGGTGGCTGTTTACGAGATATCAAAGATCGTTTGTGGCGGGGATGCGGCGAGTCCGCTCGGCCTTTGGACGAAATAGAATGATAAAAAGGCGGTCGTATCGGCCGCCTTTCGATTTTTATGAGCGAATTGAGAAAGATAAAACGTGCTCTGCTGAGCGTTTCGGACAAGACCGGACTGGCGGAATTCGCCCGTGCCCTGACGGGTTTTGGAGTTGAGCTGATCTCGACCGGTGGAACAGCAAAGTCGCTGCGTGACGCCGGGCTGGATGTGACGGATGTTGCGGATGTTACAGGCTTTCCCGAGATGATGGACGGTCGGGTAAAGACGCTGCATCCGAAGATCCATGGAGCCTTTCTCGCGTTGAGAGATAATGCCGAGCACATCGCCTCGATGAACGAGCACGGCATCACGCCGATCGATCTGGTCGTGGTCAATCTCTACCCCTTCGAAGAAACCATCGCCAAGGAAGGCGTCACACTCGAAGACGCAGTCGAAAACATAGACATCGGCGGCCCGGCGATGATCCGTTCGGCGTCCAAGAACTGGCGTGACGTCGCCGTCGTCACGGATGCACGGCTCTATAATGAGATAGTCGAGGAAATAAGCGAGAACGACGGCTCGCTTTCGCTCGAAACGCGTGCCCGCCTCGCCGCACTCGCTTATACACGGACCGCATCGTACGACCTTGCGATCTCGTCGTATCTCGCCAAACAGCTTTCCAATGACGACCTCGACCGCCTCGAGCCGCTTAACCCGCTCGGGCACCTGATGTTCATCGAGGCCGAGGAAGAGGATCTGTCAGTACCGCCTGCGGTAGCGGGCGGGGCAGTTTCTAAAGACGAGGCACTCCCTGAATTCCAGATGATCGAACTCGCCAAGGCCACCGATCTTCGCTATGGCGAGAATCCTCACCAGCGGGCCGCTTTGTATTCGACGGGTGAGAGCGGCGGCATTGCCGGGGCCGAGCAGCTCCACGGCAAGGAAATGTCTTTCAACAACTATGTTGACGCCGAGGCTGCGTGGAATCTCGTTCAGGACTTTTCCGAACTCGCCGTCGCGATCATTAAACACACAAATCCGTCGGGCATCGGGATCGGGGCAACGAACGAAGAAGCTTATCGCCGTGCACTTTCGACAGATCCTGTATCGGCATTCGGTGGCATCGTCGCCTTCAACAGGCAGCTCGACGCCGTCGCCGCGGCATCGGTCAACGAGATATTTACCGAGGTCGTGATCGCTCCCGATTTTGACGACGATGCGATCGCGGTACTGACCGCGAAAAAGAATGTTCGATTGCTGAGGATGGGACACCCTATCACGGGTGCCCTCGCTTCGGCGGCAACTCGGCCCAAGCTCGAGTACAAGCAGGTTTCGGGTGGCTTCCTAGTCCAGGACCAGGACATTCATCGTCTGGGCATCGGTGATCTCAACTTCGTCACTGAACGAAAACCGACGGATGCTGAACTCCGCTCGATGATGCTGGCGTGGACAGCATGCAAGCACGTCAAATCGAACGCCATCGTTTTCGCCAACGAGCATCAGACTCTCGGCGTCGGTGCCGGGCAGATGAACCGCGTCGATTCGGTGCGGATCGCCGCGATGCGGGCTGAAAGATTTGACCTGCCGCTGAAAGGTTCGGCACTCGCGTCGGACGCGTTCTTCCCGTTCCGCGACAACGTTGACGAGGCCGCAAAATTCGGCGTTACTGCGATCATCCAACCCGGCGGCTCGATCAAGGACGACGAGTCGATCGCAGCCGCCAACGAACACGGGATCGCAATGGCATTTACGGGCATTCGACATTTCAAACATTAGACCCGGCTTTGCACGATCTGTGACACCGTAAAATCGCAAGTGGCCGATCGATTGGCTATACTTGTGGTTTGTCCGCGATCGTCCATTCTACCGGGCCGGGCTTCAATTGATGAGCGTAATCCTTGGCATTAATACATTTCACGCCGGAGCTTCGGCGGCCGTGATCGTCGACGGCATTCCCATTGCCGCGATCGCCGAAGAACGGCTAAATCGGGTCAAGTATTTCGCCGGATTTCCCAAACTCGCGATCGAGCGATGTCTCGAAATGGCCGGGCTGACGCTCGCGGACGTTGACCACGTGGCCGTTGGCCGCGACTCGTCCGCGAATCTTCACAAGAAGCTCGAGTTCGCGATCCGCAATCCCTCGCGGCTGCTCAACCTCGCTCGAATTCGCGGCAAAAGTAAGACCTTTGATGATATGAAGTCGCTCGTCGCGAGTGAGTTCGAGATCGATCCGGCTAAACTGAGATTTCAAACTCACAATATCGAGCATCACTTGGCCCACACGGCGAGTGCGTACTTCGCATCGGAATGGGACCATTCTGCGGGCATCACGGTCGACGGCTCGGGCGATTTCGTCTCGTGCCTGATGAGCGAATGTACCGGAAGCGAGATCAAGCCGGTCAAACGCGTGTTTGTTCCGCATTCGCTTGGAACGCTTTACACGGCGGTTTGCCAGTTCATCGGCTATCCCAAGTACGGCGACGAAGGCAAAGTTATGGGCCTTGCACCGCTCGGCACGGACAAGTATTTCGACTTTTTCGAGAATATCCTTACCGGGAAGAACAGCGGTTTTGAGCTAAATCCAGAGTACTTCCTACCTTTCGGAGCAAACCAGGGAATGGAGATCACCGACGGCGGCGAGATGATCGTCCACCGGCTGTATTCCGACAAATTCATCCGCGAACTCGGAGAACCTCGCGAGCCGTATTCCGAGATAACGCAGCGTGACATGGACGTAGCCTTTGGGCTGCAGCGGATCTTTGAGAAGTACTACATGCACGTGCTGGGCGAACTGTACAAGCTCGTTCCCTCATCGAGGCTCTCGATGGCTGGCGGCTGCGTGCTTAACAGCGTCGCCAACGGCAAGGCACTCATAGAAACGCCGTTTACCGAACACTGGATTCAACCCGCAGCCGGCGACGACGGACTCGCTCTCGGAGCGGCACTTTATACGTCGAACGTCGTCCTCAAGGAAGGCAGCCGCTGGGTGATGAAGGACGCTTACCTCGGCGATGAATACGCGGACGCGGCCGTAAAGGCCGAACTCGACCGCTACGGCGTCGCCTATCGCGAGATGACCCGTGACGAACTGATGGACGCCACGACCGAAGAGATCAAAAACGGAAACGTTATCGGCTGGTTTCAGGGCCGAATGGAATGGGGCCCGCGTGCTCTCGGCAATCGCTCGATACTCGCACATCCGGGGTTTCCGAACATGAAGGACATTCTAAACGCCCGCATCAAGCACCGCGAGGCCTTTCGTCCCTTTGCCCCGTCGGTTTTGGTAGAGCGGCAGAGCGAGATCTTCGAGCAAGATTATCCGTCGCCCTTTATGCTCCACGTATATAAGATCCGGCCCGAATGGCGTGAACGGCTCTCTGCCGTAAATCATGTCGATGACACCGGACGGCTTCAAACAGTGGCACGCGACGAGAATCCACTTTATTACGACCTGATATCGGCTTTCGATCGCAAGACCGGAATTCCGGTCATTCTGAATACGAGCTTTAACGAAAACGAACCGATCGTCTGCAAACCGAGCGAAGCGATCGAGTGTTTTCTACGGACGAAAATGGACGTGCTCGCGATCGGTTCGTACTTCTGCAAAAAGGCATCCGAATGACATGGGCCGTTGAGAAAGTTCCCGGGCTTGAAGGTTACTCGATCGAGTGGGCCGAGCCGGGAAACTACTACCTGTCCCGCCGGAATATTCTCTTCCATTCTACTGACTTGGAGCAGCCGTTTCGCGAGATCGGCCGCGTCGATGCTCCCGCGTGGAAAGCGGCCGCGAGCACGTTCCGTCTTGCTCAACGCCTTTTACGGTTCTTCTATTACAACGTCATTCCGCTGCCCAACGGCGACATATTTGTCACCTTCGACAAAAGTGTCGGAGTATTTCGCCAGGGCCGTTTTTTTCATGTTGACGGTATGGTGCGTCCGTGCCGTGTGCTGCGTTCGGGCTGTGCTGTGGACGCGGACGGAAATGTCTACTTCGGCGAATATCTCGCAAATGAGGAACGCGGCGAGATGCGTGTGTACAAGTTTCCCGTGGATGGAACATCTTTGGAGACGGTACACGTGTTCCAAAAAGGTTCGGTCAAACATATTCACGGGCTGTACTTCGACAAATATTCCGGCTCGACATTCTGCCTGACGGGCGACGCTCCAACGGAGTGTCAGATCCTGAGAACCGGCGACGGATTCAAGACGATCGAGACGATCGGCAACGGTGACGAGACGTGGCGGGCGGTGAGCGTTCTGTTTACACCCGAGTGCTATTACTACGGCACAGACGCCGAGTACCGTGACAACGAGATCTTTCGTGTTGACCGCAAAACGCTCGAACGCACGAGTCTCGGCGAAGTAACTGGAACGGTCTTTTATTCGAAACAGCTCGGCAAAGACCTTTTCTTCGGGACGACCGCCGAAAATGCTCCGAGTCAGAAGGAGAACGTCGCTGCCATTTGGCATGTTGATGCGGGCGATCAGGTCAAAAAACTGATCGAATTTCCTAAAGATCTGTGGCCCGCGAGTCTTTTCCTTTTCGGCACGATCCATTTCCCCGCTTCGAATGATACCGAGGAGAGCCTCTATTTCAATTGCGTCGCCGTTGATGGCGAAGCCTTTGTTTACCGCATTTACGACAAATGACAACCGGTGACCGGCATCACTGCAGCCAATAAAGTTCTTGACAATATCTGGTAGTGGTGTTAAAACTAAGCTCAATAAGGACTGCTTTTTGGAACGCTCGGAAGATTTTCCAGTTGAAGATCTTCGTGTATTTGTGTTTGGATCACGCCTCAAAGGCGACGAAGGAGATTCACTATGAGAAAGATCGGAACATTTTTTATTATGATGGCCGTTGCGGCAATGCTTGCCGCATGCGGCGGAACCGCTGAGAACAAGCCTGCAAACGCTAACGCGAATGCTAACGCAAACGCGACCAAGCCGGTCGCTGCGGCCCCAACCAAGGAAGCTCTTCTCGATATGGACAAGAAAGCGACCGAGGCTTGGATCAAAGGCGACGCGACCTACTTCGAAGGCATGCTTTCGGACAAGTTCGTCTCGTACAACAACGGCGAACGCTACGACAAAGCCGCCGAGATCGCGATGATCAAGGGCGTAAAGTGCGACTTCAAGTCGTGGAGTCTCGACGACGCTCAAATGTCGAAAATAAACGACGACACATATGTCGTCGTCTACAAAAATACCTCCGACGGCTCATGCACCTGGGAGGGCAAGACCGAGAAGATGCCGAGCCCGGTGCGTGCTGCGACGGTCTGGGTACGCAACGGCGACAAATGGCAGGGAGCTTTCCACAGCGAAACTATGATCATCGACCCGAAGGCACCACCTCCGCCGGCGGCCAAGAAGGAAGAGCCTAAGAAGGACGACGCCAAGAAAGAGGAATCCAAGAAGGACGATGCAAAGGCCGATACTGCGGCAAAGCCGGCCAAACCCACACCGAGTGCTAACACGGAAGCTCTGGTCAAGGCACATCAGGCAGGTTGGGAAGCATTCAAGGCGAAGGACGCCAAATACTTCGAGTCAACTCTTGCCTCGAGCTTCTCATTCGTAGACCCGATGGGCGGCTACGTCGGCACCAAGGCAGACGCTATCAAGGCCTGGACCGAGACGATGAAATGCGAGGGCATCACAAAGGTCTCGGTCACGGACGGCTTCGCAACGGCGATCTCGCCGACCGTCGAGATCCTGACGCTCAAGGGTTCTGCCGACGGCAAGTGCGACGGCCAGCCGAATGGCGACCTTTACCAGTCTGCCGTTTACGTTAAAGAAGGCGACGCCTGGAAGCTCGCGTTCATGTTCGAGTCGCCTAAGATGTAGGCACCACTCGGCAAGTCCAACAAGGGGAACCGCCGTACGCGGTTCCCTTTTTTTGTGTTCTGTCACATACTGCGTCCGTTCAAGAGCGGAAAATAAACCCCTAAATTTGCATTTGCTTTCCCACTTTCAGTGTTATAGTTGTTTTGATCTAGCACAATTCAGATCTCAGCGGATACTCGCCAACAGGCATTCCGACAGCACGTCGGCCACCTGGTTGGTTTTTGCAACGATCTTACGGAGAGAATATATGAAACGCATCACACTGATGATAATGACCCTTGTCGCCGCGGCCCTGTTTGCCGCGTGCGGAGCACCTGCAGACAACAAACCTGCGGCAAAT
>CAZJFB010000012.1:10169-48952 GCA_964545145.1 uncultured Chloracidobacterium sp.
GGCGATAAATGGAAGTCTTACCTCTACCTTGAAAATGCGGTCGTCGATCCCAAATCGCCGCCTAAGCCGGCTGCTGCTCCGGTCAAGAAGCCTGACGCGGCTCCTGCAGATGCCAAACCCGACGCTCTGACCGATGCCCTTATGGCCATCGAGACAAAAGCATGGGAAGCGTGGAAGCAACGCGACAAGGCAGGGATCGAAGCCGTGATGGCTAAAGACTTTATGAGCGTCGGCTCAACCGGCCGTTTTGCCAAGGCAGATGCCGTAAAGAACTGGGGCGATCAGAAATGCGAAGGCCTCGATTTCAAATTCTCTGACGCAAAGGCTTTTTCCGTCACATCGGACGTCGCGGTCGCGACATACAATTCTGACGTCAAGGGCAAGTGCGACGGCAACACTGTATCACCCTTTCTCTGGGTCGCGTCGTTCAGCATCAAGGAAGGCGACGCCTGGAAAAATGCTTTCTACACGGACGTGAACAGGTAGTTCGTTCAAGCGTCCATTAACTCGCAAGGCCGGGGCCGGTGTCCCGGCCTTTTCACCTTGGATCGAAAGTCCCTATCACAAGGTCTCTTCCGTCCGTCGAGACCGAGATCATTCCGCGTTCGCCGGTTGTCAGCACTTTCGCACCTGCGGCTTTCCAGCGGTCAACAACGTCCGGGTGCGGATGCCCGAAGGGCGAGCGGCGACCGACAGAGATAATAGCGAACTTAGCACCGACAGCACTGACCACGTCAGGGGTAGAAGACGTTCGGCTGCCGTGATGCGGCACCTTCACAACATCGGACAGAAGCCGAGTGCCTGAGGATACCAGTTGCGACTCCGCTTCACGCTCGATATCGCCCGTGAAAAGAAAGACACGGGTGCCGTAAACGATCCTCAGGACGATCGAGGTGTTATTCGCTGAAACCGTATTCGCACCATCGGCATACGGCGGATAAAGCACCTCGACCCTTACGCCGCCAAATTCCAGCAGGTCTCCGCGGCCTACAACCTCCGCCGGGATCCCTCGGCGGTGAAGCACATCGAGCAATTCGTCGAGATCGGGATCAGCCTGCGGCATCTTGCCCAATATCGCGGAACCTATCCGGAAGTTCCTCGCAACATCCGTCAAACCCTGAATATGGTCCGCATCGGCATGCGTTGCGACAATGTGATCGACACTGGAATATCCCTTTGCCCACAATACCTCTGAGACGACGGCCTCGCCGATGCCGCGAACGTCCGGTTCGAACGAGTCGGCATCTTCGTTCCTCTTGCGGTAATCGAATCTGCCGCCGCCATCGACGAGCATCGTCTTGCCGTCAGGAAACGCAATTAGAGCGGCGTCTCCCTGGCCGACATCAAGAAAGTCGATCCGCAGCCGCCCGTCAGAGACGGGCGAGCTAAAAGGATGAAATGCGATGACACAAACAAGGACGGCGATCACGGAAACAGCGATCGCTGCAACTCGGTACTGCGAAGTGTTCCTCTTGATCGAAAACGGGTCCCATCTTATTATCCCGATCGCCAAAACAAGAATAGGAATGAAGTAAACAAAATATGCCGCAGATGCAAAGCCCGTATATGCAGGCAATCGAAAGCTCGCCCAACCGCCGTCCGAAAACAGACGCGGAACCATTAGCATCAGCCAATTCGTCGCGTCCGCGATCGCGTAGAAACCGGCCGCAAGCAAACTGCTGAACGCTCCGGCGACAACGCCGACAACCGCCGCAAAACTCTCGATAGCGATCAAAAACCCGACCCAAAGGTTCAGTAGGATCGAAGCGATCGAGATCCTGTGAAAATAAACGACCGTCAGCGGCAGCATCCAGATCTGAACGATCAGCGAGACTAGAATGCCCTCGAAGATCGATCCGACGAGCGCTTGCACGCCGCGTCGAATGCGTCCGGCAAGCCACGGCGTTTTGATGAGATTAGCCGTCCATATCTGACGGCGAGATTCAGTGCTCCAAACATCAGAATCCCAGTAGATGGTCTCGCACGCTCGCCGGAGCCACGACGGCACATTAGGCGGGAAAGGGCGACCGGCAGTCGGGGTCCAGGTTCCTATAGAACGGAGGTGTTCGATCAGCGGCTGGGCACACGCGACGATCGCAGCGACGCTGACGAAAGTTAATTGAAACGACGGACTGAACAGATCTGACGGCCGCCACGCCAGTAAGATCAGGCCGCACAGGCCGAGCGAATTCAGCAGGCTTCCTCGCCTGTAGATCGCATATCCAAAGAGAACTACGGTGAACATTATCGCGGCTCTCACGACCGGCACATCCGCACCGACGGCCAGCGTGTATGCCCAAAGCGTCGCTGTCGTCACCGCAAATTGAAGCCACCTGTTCCGTGTTACTTGCCGCAAGGCCAGCAGCAGCAATCCGCCGATAAAGGTGATATGCAATCCAGAGATGACGAGAATGTGAAACGTCCCGCCATCGCGAAACAGATCGGCAGTGTCCTTATCAAGAAAGTACTTATTGCCGAGCAGGCTAGCGATCATTACGCCTGCGGCCTTTGGGCCTAGGTTTGAGCGAAATTCGTCTATGAGCTTTGCCCGCTGATCATAAACCCATGCGAGCGGGATAAATACGCTTTCGTCGGAAACATGCTCGATCAGCAAGGAACTCTTAAGCGAGCAGCTCGCATCCACGCCGAGCCGGTCGAGGATATCGCGTTTTGCCAGAACGCCCGGGTTGAGAAATTCGTCCTCTCGCTCCGGCCCGCAAGCAACGCGGATACGCGAACCGTACTTAAGTTCCGCGAGCAGGGAGGCAGCATTGCCATCGGCTACGGGCACAAATATCCTGACATTTCCGGACGCTTTGATCCCTTCGCCCTTCGACCAAAGCTGGTCGGCCTTTAACGTAATGAACGCCCCCTCGTACGAGGCCTCGGGCCGGCCGAGCAGCACGCCCTCGACCTCTACCGGCGAGCCCGACTCGATCGAACCTCGGTCGTACAGCACGGCGATCCGGTCCGCACCAACGGAAGCGATCCTTGCCGAATTGGCTGCGGCACCGGCGGCAATAAATGCAATGCAGATGAGAATTGTCGCCGTCGACCGTCGCCGCAGCAATAGGGCCGCCACCGCGAGAGCCGTGCTCATAGCAGCCGAGATGTAAACGTCGATAGGCAAATATTCCGCAAATACGATCCCGACAGCAAAGCAGACCGCGAGCAAGAGTATGGGCTGACGGGTAATGTCGGTTCGCAGATCGTCGGGCATCATGGGAGATCAGTCGGTGCGAAGATACGGTCTGAGTTCGATAAAGCGGCGTTCGCTCATTCCGCGGATCAGCATTACGTGCTCGACGCGACGAAACGGGCCGTTCTCAGTCCGGTACTCAATAATGGATCCTGCGGTCCTGCGGCCGATCCCGGGAAGTTTCTCGAGTTGGTCGGCAGTCGCGGTGTTGATATTTACGGCGTTGGTATCGATCGAAGTGTAGGGCGATGGGCGGTGATCGACCCGCGCCGAACACGACAATGCCGTAAGGGAAAAGAAAAGTATGATGACGATGCGGTTCATCGTTACTGTTCGCGATTGTTGGGTATTGGCGAGAGATTTTAACGTAAAGCAACAACTGCCGCAAATATGATCGTGGCTGCCCTGGATGCTTTTTGTGAGAGAACAACTACTCTTCGTTCAACATTTCCGAGATATCCTGCAGGTCCTCGTAGGCTTTTGGAAGCACCGGCCTTGCACGTGTCGAGCCGTCCATTTCGCCGATGTAGCCCTCGCGGACCATCGCGTCGAGTATCGCCGCTGCACGGCCGTAGCCGATACGAAGATGCCGCTGAAGCAGCGACGTAGAGCCGCGTTTTGCCTGGACGACGCACTTGAGAGCGTCCATAAAGAGCGGATCGCGGCGTCCGGGCAGGTCGCTGCTCTCGTCGAGTTCGTCTTCGGTCTTGGTGATGGTCTGGTCGTATTCGGGTTTACAGCCCTGCGATTTCACGTGTTCGACGACCTTGTTTATCTCCGTCTCGTTTACAAAGGCACCATGAACGCGGGTCACACTCGAATTACCGGGCGGGAGAAAGAGCATGTCGCCGTTGCCGAGAAGGGCTTCGGCCCCATTGCCGTCAATGATCGTTCGCGAATCGACCTTGCTCGAGACGCGGAATGAAATGCGTGACGGGAAATTTGCCTTGATAAGGCCCGTGATCACGTCAACCGAAGGCCTTTGCGTCGCAAGCACGAGATGTATGCCGACCGCCCGAGCCATCTGTGCAAGCCTCGTGATAGATTCCTCGACCTCTTTACCGGCCACCATCATCAGGTCGGCAAGCTCGTCGATGATGATCACGATATACGGCAGTTTGCGGTACGGGTCGCCGTTGTCATCGAGGCGTCCCTCGGCCTTGAACTTGGTTATTTTCTCGTTGTATCCGGCAATGTTTCGGACGCCGTAACCCGCGAGGTCCTTATAACGTCGCTCCATCTCGGTCACTGCCCATTTCAGCGAGGTCGCCGCCCGCTTGGGATCGGTAATGATCGGTGCCGCAAGATGCGGGATGTCCGCGTAGAGGCCGAGCTCGAGACGCTTCGGATCGACCATGATGAACTTCACTTCATCCGGCTTCGCCTTAAAGAGTATCGACATCACCAGCGTATTGACGCCGACGGATTTTCCCGCTCCGGTTGCACCTGCGATCAGCAGATGCGGCATTTTAGTGAGGTCGGCTACATACTTGGCACCGTCGATCGTCTTGCCAAGTGCGAGCGTCAGCAGCGACGTCTCGGCGGCAAATTTCTGCGATTCGATGACCTCACGCAGATAGATCGTCTCTCGCCTGCTATTGGGCACCTCGATACCGACGTATGCCTTACCGGGAATGCGGTCGATGCGAATTGACGGAGCCTTAAGTGCCAGGCAAAGGTCGTCCACAAGCCCGGCGACACGCGAATATTTGACGCCCGCGTCGGGTTTGAATTCAAACGTCGTCACGACAGGGCCAGGAGCGATATGCATCACCTTGCCGGGGACGTTGAATTCGGCAGTCTTCTTTTGCAAAAGCGTTGCGACCTCGCGAAGCTCTGATTCCTGATGGCCGATCGAGGCCGGCACCTCGGTCAGGAGTTCGGGATCCGGAAGGACGTAATCGTCATAGTTCTGCGACGACGCAAAAGGAGCTTCATCCGGCTCGAATTCCTCCACTTCAGCAGGCTTTTCAGACTGCAGCGGCTTATCCTTCGCAAATACCTCTGCAAACTCGGGCGGTTCCTCGACCTTGACCGTTTCGTAGGGATTATCATTGGCCTCGATGGTCGGAATCGACGGTTCTTCGTCAAATAACGGCTCGGATCGACCCGCAGCCGCCGCGGCAGCCATCGCCTCAACCTCACCGATCGAGATCGTTGGCGGCAGCTCCTCAGACATGCTGTCGCGTTTTTCTCGCCTCTTCTCGGCTCGCTTCTTGGCGGCGTCGATGGCGGGCGAGCGTTCCACACGCCGCTTGTCCCGCCATTCGTCGATGCGGATCCGTAAGTTCTCCCAGGCGACATCAAAGTGGCTGAGAAAGCCGGCCAAAGTAATATTCGTCACAAGCACAAGCGACGCAGCAAAGATCGCCGATAACAGAATGCCCGCCCCGATCGACCCGATAAAGTAAGCCGTTCCTTGTGCGGCCGCCTCACCAACGATCGCTCCAGCCGATGCCCCGACAAAAAGCGACATCAATCCTGAAAGCGATACGATAAAAAATATGAACCCCAGCACTCTCAGCGGCCTCGGAAGCAGCGTATCGGCCTGAAAGATCCGCCAAGCGATAAGTGCGATCAGCACCGGGAGCAGGTACGACGCCCAGCCAAAAAAGTTGAATAGCAGCCCCGCGATATTCGCACCGACCGGGCCGATCCAGTTTCGCATCGGCGAGCCGTTGCCCGTCGCAAACCACGAACGGTCGGTCGAGCTGCTGGTCAGCAGCGACAGCAAGACGAGCACCGCCAAAGCAGCGACTATGATCGCGACAACGTCGTTCCAATGCGAATGCTTGGACGCCTTGCTCTTTTTGGCGATCAAAGTGGTCCCGTCGGCGAGGCAGTAGTTAATGTCCTCGTCCTTATAGACCGTCTTACATGTCGGGCAGACTTTCACTTCTTCTTGAAGACCAAATATTCTTGAATAAACTCATCGATCTCGCCGTCAAGCACAGCGTCGACGTCTGATGTCTCGTGCTTGGTCCGTGTGTCTTTGACCAATCGATACGGATGCAGAACGTAATTTCGTATCTGCGAACCGAACGAGATATCCATCTTTCCGGCCTCGAGTTCTGCGGCCCCTTCGCGGCGTTTTTCGAGTTCGAGTTCGTATAGTTTTGAACGCAGTACCTGCATCGCAACGGCCCGATTCTGGATCTGCGACCGCTGATTCTGACAAGTTACCACAATTCCCGTCGGCAAATGTGTAATTCTTACGGCCGAGTCGGTCGTATTCACATGCTGGCCGCCTGCACCGGTCGAGCGGTACGTGTCGACGCGAAGGTCCTTGTCCTCGATGTTGACCTCGATATTCTCGTCGATCTCAGGGCTTACGAACATTGACGCGAATGATGTCTCGCGGCTGCCGCCCGAATTGAACGGCGAGATACGCACCAAGCGATGAACGCCAGCCTCGGTAGCAAGCAGGCCGTAGGCATAATCGCCCTCGACGCGGAACGTCGCTGATTTGATGCCCGCCTCGCTGCCTGACTGCTCGTCGAGTATCTCCACCTTAAAGCCTTTCTTTTCGCACCACCGCAGATACATCCTAAGCAGCATCTGGCAGAAATCCTGTGCATCCGTACCGCCCGCACCTGCCTGAAGCGAACAGATCGCGTTGTTCGGATCAGTCTCGCCCGATAAAAGGCTCTCGATCTCTGCCTCGGCAACTTCTTTATCTAAACGACTTATTAGAGCTTCGAGTTCCACTGCAGAATCTTCGTCCTCGGCCGCGAATTCGAAAAGCACCTCGGCATCCGAAACGCCGGCCTCAAACGCCTGCTGCCGTGCCAACGCCTTTTCGATACGCGAACGCTGCTGCACGACCTTCTGGGCCGATTCCTGATCGTCCCAAAAGCCGGGAGCGGATATGAGTTTTTCTGATTCGTCTAATTCTCTTTGTTTTGCGGGTGCGTCAAAGAAACCTCCCAAGTTGGGCAACTTTTTCTTTGATCTCGTCGAATTTGGTTTGTAGGTCGGTCAATTCCATTCTCAATAGTTTAACGCGACTAATTGTATTGCAGAAGTCGCCAAAGAAATTGCAGAAGCCCGCGCGTTAGCAAGGGCGGTAGCGATACGATAAGCGGAATTCAATCCTCGGGAATCTCTACCACAGTCTCAAAGAGCACATCACCCTGCGAATTCAACACATATTCGATCGCTGCATCCACGAATGCCGGCTTCCACAAATATCTCGTACTCGCTCCCCTGGACCACACCCTATCACAATTACCGATCAACCTTTCCTCTCGTAGCCGCCGAGTCGCGTAAGCCTTTAGATCGTTAACTACTTTCTCCGGCTTAACCAATGCAGAGACAACTGCGTGTGCGTGATTTGTACGAACATTGGCGGCCCGAAGTCCATAACCACGGTGAGTACAGGTTTCGACGATCGATTCGTGGACGGCTCGACGCTGCTCGTCATTTAGGACCACTGATACCTGTCGTTGCTCGGCCGACATTTTCTCTTTGAGCGGTCTGTTAAGTTCCCGATGAATCGTACCAAAGCGATCATCGCGACTCCGCTCGTTCGACGTCCTTTCATCGCCGTGGAGCCACGTGCCGTATGTCCGCCACGTCAGCAGATACGCGATCGGAAACAGATTCTCTTCGTATCGCTCGAAGCCGTAATCGTCTAGGTTACTTCCGTGGCTTTGACCCATATGATTCAGTTCCCGTGGGATCGATTTCCGTACCGTGTTTCGCTACCGCCCTTGCTTACGCGCGGGCTTCTGCAACATTTCGCCTTCGACGGGTCGAGAGACCAAGCATTATTACCGTGATGATCGAACACAACCACGCGAACCAATCACCGTATTTCACATAAAAAGTCTGCGAGCCGTCGCTTTTTGACACGGACCAGACGCGTGTGCCTTCGGAATACGGCGGCAGCGGATCGTGGACATTGCCGCGTTCATCGATGTACGCCGTGATGCCGACATTTGTGACTCGAAGCACCGGGCGGTTTGTTTCGACCGCACGGAAAACAGCGTTCGCGAGATGCTGGCGGAGGACGGGCGTCGGGCCGAGGTAACCGTCGTTGGTCATCTCGATGATCGCGTCGGCACCATTTCTAACGTATTCACGAGAGAGCTGGCCGAAATGCGATTCGAAACAGATCATCACGCCCGCTTTGGCTTCACCGAGCGGCAAGAGATCATATTCACGGCCGTACGAGAAGTTTCCGACAAACGCCGGCAGGATCGATTCGAACGGCACGGGCACAGCCTCGCCAAAGGGCAGCAGATAGATCTTGTCATACTGGGCGATCGGCTTGCCGTCAGGGCCGATCATCATCGCCGAGTTGAAATATTTGCCGTTCGTCGCATCAGGCTCGGCGGAATTGAAAAGAATACTCACATTGTTTCGTGTCGTGAAATCGCGGACATACTGCTGAAACTCCCGGTCGTCGTTGTACATGAAGTTCATCGGCGACTCGGGCAGCACAACCGTGATCGGCTTCGCCGGAAGCTCGGCACTGACAACTGGAAGCTGGTTCCTAACCTCCTTGATCTCAGCCTCGGCAACATCGAACTGGCGTTGACGGAGTTCGTTGAGTTTGGTGTAGTCGACGCCGGACATTGGGACGTTTGGTTGAACTGCAACTATCACACTGCGTGGACGACCAGCCGCGACTTCAGCTATTGGGCCTGCATCTCCAACCAAAAGCCAAAGGAACCAACCAAGCGTTCCGAAGGTAATGAACGGAACCGCCCACCACATCATTGCCTGCAAGTGACTTACAGGACGAGTCCATAAATCCTTTTCATTTTGCAACACCTCTTTCGAAAATCGGAAAGATTGAGCTTCTAGACCGAGTTTGTGGGAACGCACGACCTCTTTCACGTCAGCTCGCTTCCTAAGGCTAGGCCACGCAGATATTAGTGCGACCCAAGCCGCTACCGGAAGAAGAACCACAAAACCTACAATTTCGATCCCTCCTACAGCAGCCCAGCCAATGCCCCGGCCGCTAAACGCTTGCGAATACCCGATCGCGTTCCAATTATTCCCCGTCAGCCAATACCGAAGAAACTCGCTGAATACCCAAACAAACGGCGCGGCGAGGAATGCCCTTGAGCCGAATCTTTTGAGTAAGATCGATAGCACCGCGGCGAATATACCGGGAAAGACTCCGGCACCGATGCAGACGATCAGGATCAGGAAGTACGCGAGCGGCCACGGAAACCCGGCGTAGTGGATCGGTGCGTAGGTCAGCCACCAGCATGTGCCAAAAAAGAACGCGGTGCCAAAGAACCAGCCGAGTATGAACGACCTCACGACTGCTCCCTCACGCTCGACCGCCCACATCAACGGAACGAGTGCAAACCATGCAAGGAACCAATATTCAAAATCCGGAAACGCGAGAATGAGCAGCCCCGCGGCGAGAAGGGCGAGAGCAGCATTCTTCCATGAAGGCAGTATCCGGTTGGCAAGGTTGAGAGCCATCACCAGACATATTACCAACTCCAGATGTTCTTTGCGTTCTTGAGGAGCTCGGTGTTCGAAAGCACTCTCACTCGCGATGATCTAAAAACATAGAAAAGACGGGGCCGAAGAAACGGTTCGTTCACATTTCTGCCAATTTGAACGATGTTCGGTCACGATGCGACAAATTTTGTCACTGTAAAATGACGCAATATGTCAACATTTAGCGCATGCCTACACGGACAATGTCACTTTGACCTGTGTCATACGCAGATCGGGCCGCAGGCCAATTCAAAATGATCGAAAACCGTGCAGAAACCTCAAGTGCCGTAAAAACAGGGCTTAAACGCAAGGAAGCCCGGCCTTTTCGGCCGGGCTTTTAATGGTAGGACAACTGAAGGAACGCTCGGAAGGATGTAGAGCACAGTGGCAAACCGCGCTCGGAGTAGTGGTGGCGGCGGGGTCTTGATCAACTTCATCAAGCTAGCCGCGGATGTATATAGCACATGGCGTGCCACAGAGTGTGTTTAGGGTAAATAGAAAACAGTAATGAGAGACGGAAAAGAAGAAAAGCCCGTAAATACGGGCCAAAAACGAACAAATAATTTTGGAATAACGTCGCGGTTAGGACTTGGAGCCCAAGATCCAAGCTTCAAAACTTACGTTTTGAGCTATTTCGAACATCTTTCTGACAGTCTTTGTAACGCAAGTGCGTCCTGATCGTCTCGTCCGATCTCGAGAGCCGACGCAGCGTATGTCTTCGCCTGCATACAGTCGCCCTTTTCGACGTAGATCTTGCCTAAGCTGACGTGCGCCTCGATCAGCCTGTTGTCCCAAAAGATCGAGGTCTTGAAGGAACTGATCGCCTGATCGATATCTCCCCGGCGAAGATGGATCTTGCCCAGCAGCAGATAGCTCTCGGCACTCATCGGCTCGCTCGCCAAAACGCGGCGCAGCGTCGCCATCGCATCATCGTCGTTACCGCTCTTGATGTATGCACGTGCCTGAGCGAGGAGTGTGTCAGTCTCGCTTACCAGGGGAGCGGCGGCAGCCGGACGGCGGCTGAGAACGACCGAAACAAAGTCCTTTCGGGCCGGTTGGATCACGCGCAGGCTGACGTCAGGCAAAGTTCGCGACTTCTGCCATTCCTTTTCGAGATTGGCGTATTTATTGTTTGCGGTGAGATAGATGCGAGCCTGGTTGTCGATGTCTGCGGCGGTCGGATCTTTGAGCGACTCGAGCGTCTTGGCAAGTATGTAGTACGCTTCGCCGTCGCGCGGATTGATGACGATAGCGTTTCGCATCTGAGCCGCTGAGTCGACAAAGTTGCCGTTTAGAAAGAGTGCGGTCCCATAATTGAATCGGACGCTGGCATCATCCGGCGACGACTCGGCCGCCTTTTTCAGGAGTTCGATACCCTCGTTCAGCAGAGCAGCGGCCTTTGCGGGGTTTTTCTTCTCGGCACGCGAACCTTGCACCGCGATCGCACCGAGTGCATTGTAAACGGTTGTGAGTTTCAGGTCCTCTGTAAGCGGCCTTAAGGTCGCAATAGCCGATTCGAAATTGCCCTGCTGCAAAAACAACAGGCCGATGTAGAACGAAGCCTCGGCAAACGACTCGTCGCTGCACTGTGCGGGCTTTTTGTCTGCCCTTGCCTTTTCGCGGCACTTTACGTTTTGGCTGATGACTCGCTCAAAAGACGCGATCGCCTCGTTTCCCCGTCGGGTCGAGAGATACAGGTGGCCGAGTTCGAGCTCTGCCTCGACATAGGTCGCTCCGCCCGAGGCATCAGAGTACAACCGCGATGCATTCTTGAAAAAATTCTCACGAGATTCGACCGAGGTCGTAAGCAAGCCCTTGATATAAGCCTCAAAGGCTTTTGCCGGGACCTTATTGGCCCGCTCGATCATTTCGTTCTGCGAGTAAGGCAGCGACTTGTCTCGCTGGTAAAGCACGTAATACGCGATCTGGCCCTGGATCGTCTGCAGGTTGCCCAACGCGTCAGTCAGCGTAATATCCCGGGTCACCTGACGTCCATCGATCATCTCGCTAATGAAGCGGCCCTCATTCACGCGGATCATTTTGGCGGTAACACTGATCGTCGCGGCCGTATCCGCACCGGCAGGAATGATATTGTACCGGCCCGAGATCAATAGCGTCGAATTACTCTCCCGAGCCAGCTTGAGCGAGGTCGCAAGGCTCGGCAACGTCGTAAGCGGGATCCTCAGCCGCTGCTGCAGCACCTTGCGCTCTTCGTTAGAAATGACGTTAAGTGTCGGCACCTTGAGAAGGTCCGACAGCGAATCCGCAAAGCTCTCGCCTACCCAGTTAAATTCCGCCTTTCCGGAGGTATTCTCAAACGGAAGAACAATGGCCACGTCCGTCGCCGGCTGAGTCTGGCCGAAACCGAAAAGGGCGGCAAGCAGAGTAATGATCGAGGCAATGATTGGCTTTTTCAGCATTCGCGTCCTAAAAACAAAATTCGCTCGGCGTGCGAGCGAATTGCGGTCGAATAAATATGATGCAAAATTGCCGTAAATAGATGGTATCCGGTACGGGATTTGAACCCGTGTTGCCGCCGTGAAAGGGCGGTGTCCTAACCCCTAGACGAACCGGACACAAAGGCTTCGCCTGCTCGTGAGGCGAACGATAAGGATATCGAACAGGTATTTTGTTGTCAATCACCCTTGGTAAAGTCGGAATTATGCGAAATTATCGGCGGATCGGTATTCCCATGCCGGCATCGATCTGTTAGGATGCTCCGACCATGTCGCGTTTATATGGCGGCACGGCGGCAAAAAGCGGGAGCGTTTTTCAGACAGCAGTCACGCTGAACGGTACGACCCCGGTATGCACCCGGTATGACCGGGGCCCGAAGATCGGAAAGTACGGTTCGAAATCCCTCGATCAAAAGTATGCACCAGGTATGACCCGGTGCATACCGGGGTAATACCGGAGAAAAGTTGAACACGCAAAATTGCAAAAATATGCATATTTTTGAAGGTTTACTCGCTTTACCAATTGAACAAATTGAACATTGAACAATGGAGAACGGAGAGTCGGAGAAAAGTGAAAGAGTGCAAAAGTGAAGGAGCGAGAATCGCGTTGAGGTTCGCTTGATCCCAAAGAACTCGAAGTTCGCAATTAAAGAGATCATCCGCGATAATTGTCTCGAAAGCTCAAATTGACTATCATTCGACCAATAATGAAACGAGTATTTCTCATCGACGCGATGTCACATATCTATCGTGCATTTTTCGCTCCGATGGGTATGAAGCAAGAGCCGCTGCGCAACAGCAAGGGGCAAGTCACGCAGGCCGTGTTCGTCTTTACGAATATGCTGCGCAAGCTGCTCAATGATGAAAAGCCCGAGTATATCGCCGCGGTCTTTGATACTGACGTACCGACCTTTCGGCACGATTCCTATGAGGCATACAAAGCCAATCGTGAGGCAATGCCCGAGGACCTTTCGTCGCAAATACCTTTGATAATCAGGGTATGTGAGGCGTTTCGGATTCCGATCGTCAAGATGGACGGCTTCGAGGCCGACGACATTATCGGCACGCTCGCCCAAGAGTGCCAGCAGAAAGAAATGCAGGCGGTGATCGTCTCAAACGACAAGGACTTATGCCAGCTCGTTCGCGATCCGTATATCATCGCGATGCGGCAAAACTCGAATAACTTCAAACGAAAAGTCCCGGTCCCGCCGATAGAATGGTGCGACGAGGCATGGGTCAGGAATAAGTTTGGCGTGCCGCCGGACAAGATCATCGACCTTCTCGGATTGATGGGCGACTCGGTTGACAATATTCCGGGAGCTCCGGGCATCGGCAGCAAAGGAGCTCTCAAGCTCGTCCTCGAGTACGGCTCCGCGCTGGAAGCAATGGAGCGCGCGGCCGAGATCACTCACAAGACGTACCGGGAAAGTCTGCAGAATAATCAGGAGATAATCCGTCAGTCGCTAGAACTGGCGACGATACACACGTCGGTACCGATAGACCTCGACCTGAACCGGCTCAAACTGCACGAGCCCGACCGAAAGCTCGCCTACGAACTGTTTCGCGAACTTGAGTTCAAGCAGCTTACAAACGAATTTTCAGACGCGGCAGGCTCTGCAGATCGACCAACGAGTAGCGGCGGGCTTTTTGACTCGCTGCCTACGCATAGTGGACCTGCGACGGAAACGAAATATTCGATGATCCGCGACCGCGTCGAACTGGACAAACTCATCCGCCGGTTGTTCGAGACGCCGCAGTGGAGCTTTCACGTGAACGACTCGAATTCCAATGAGAAATCGAGTTGTTACGACAAACTTCCGCCATTGGGCGTGGCTATCGGACTCGGCGGAGGTGAGGCCGTTTACATCGACCTCGAGAACTTTGACGCCGGCCGCGATCAAGCGGTCAGGCCGCTCCGCGACATTCTGACCAATGAGTTCATGGAACGATCGGCACATGATATCAAACGGAATACCGGAGCCCTGCTTAAGCTCGGCATTCGTCCCGGCCCCGTCCGCGACGACGTGATGATCGCGGCCTATCTGCTCGATCCGGGCCGGGCGAGTTATCCGTTGGACTTTCTCGCACAGGCTCATCTTGATGTTGACGCCGCCCGGAATATTCCCGATGGATTTGACGAATCTTCATTCAGGGCAGCGGAGTCATCAGACTTTACCGCGAGGCTTGCACCTGTTTTGAGGAGCAAGATCCGAGAGACTGAGCTTGAAAAGATATATGCAGATATCGAGCTTCCGACCGCTGACGTACTGATAGACCTTGAATTGGCAGGCATGAAGGTCGACGGCAACGACCTAGTCGCGTTTTCGGCGACGATCTCTCAGGACCTGGCCGAACTGAGCAAGAAGATCTTTGCCATCGCGGGCCGCGAATTCAATATCGGCTCGCCAAAACAGGTCGGCGAGGTGTTTGGAGAACTCAACATAGAGACCGGAAAGAAGACGGCAACAGGCCAGATATCGACCAGTCACGACGTGCTCGTCGAACTCGCTCAGACTTACGAGATCGCCCAGTTGATCATTGACTATCGCGAGATGGACAAGTTGAAGGCGACATACGCCGATGCACTGCCGCGCATGATCCGCGAAGACGGCCGCGTCCACGGCTGCCTTAATCAAACCGTGGCCGCCACGGGCCGCCTTAGCTCGACCGAGCCCAATCTGCAGAATATTCCTGTCCGGACCGAGTTGGGCCAGCAGATAAGAAAGGCTTTCATCGCGGAAATAGGGAATAAACTGATCTCAGCCGATTATTCGCAACTCGAACTTCGTATCCTCGCGCATATAACGCAAGATCCACGGATGCTCGAGGCATACAAAAATAACGAGGACATCCACGCCCAGACGGCACGGCTCGTGTTTGGTGCAACGGACGAAAAAGACCTCAAGGAAAAACGTCGGCTGGCGAAGATCGTCAACTTTGGCATCGCGTATGCGGTCGAGGCATTTGGGCTTTCGCAGCGGGTCGGCATTTCGCGGGCTGAGGCACGCAAGGTGATCGACGACTACTTTGCGACTTACAAAGGCATACGCGAATATATGGACCGCACGCCGCAGGAAGCTCGTGAAAAGGGTTACATCACTTCCCTTTTTGGCCGCCGCAGGTACTTCCCGTCGATCAACGACAGAAACTTCTCGGTCCGCTCACGGGCCGAGCGTGAGGCCATAAATATGCCTATCCAGGGCACGGCGAGCGACATCGTCAAGATCGCGATGATCCGCGTCGCCAATGCCCTGAAGAAAGAGAACCTCGAGACCAGGATGATCATGCAGGTTCACGACGAACTGCTGTTCGAATCGCCTATTTCGGAGGTCGAGGCCGCCTCGGCCATTATCAAACGAGAAATGGAGGCCGCGGCGACTCTCGACGTGCCGATAATTGTCGAACTTGGCGTCGGCGACAACTGGATGAACGCCAAGTAGACGAGTTTCTATAAGGTTGAACCGCGACAGTCTATCTCTTTTTGGCCGTGAATGTTCCCGACGCAGTTGTAAGGGCTCGCGTGGTCCAAGTCCCGGAAATTATGCCCTTGCTTATCGTTCCCTGGAGCCTCCCGGTGAATTCAGCACCGCCTACATTACCGGACAGCGTCGCGGAAATAGAGGTTTGATTCGCGAGACTCCCGTTGATATAGCCGGTAAATTTATCACTGTAAGACTCACCGCCAAACGTGTACTTGTACACCCCGGACATCGTTCCTTTTACCGCGGTACCGGCGATCGTTATTGTCACCGATCCGGGAGCCCCGACAACAGTGCCTACGTAGGTTCCGTCATTTACGTAGAACGGAAAGTAGATGAGTCGAAACTGGATCTTATCCATCGTCTTTTTGGTCTTTGGATCGTAGATAGTTCCGGACGAATCGCTCAGGTCTCCGTACCGGCCAAAGAACTTCTTGTCCCACGCCGCCTCAAGGTTCTTTTGTCTCTCCTGCTCGGTCTTTAACTGCTCCCTCAATTTAGTCAGCTGAGCGACATCCTGAGGATCGATATAGATCGGGACCGAGCCGACCCCCATCGTCTTTATGTCCCCTTTCGTTTGGTCGATACCTGCCTTCAACTGTGCTTCTTTTTGTTTACTTGTCTTGTATTGATTGTAGAGCCGCCATGCGTGCTCCTCATCCGCGTTTCTTGGCTTGAACGTACCCTGGGCAACCGCTGAAGCCACGCCTATCGTTATGATCGTTAACGTTAAGATCAAATTCTTGATCATTGTCATTTCTCCTTATGTCTGATCCAACAATCGAATATCTGCTTCCACAGGTTATTGGTGATCCCTTCATTTGGGACCGTCGATCGATCCTGAAACGTAATAGATGAAACTCTCTGGATTTCCTCCACCGATGTTTACAACGATGCTTAATGAGCCCGGGGCAGCAACGGGATCCCATTCGAAGTTGAAGGTTTTCATACCGCCTTCTCTTGATAGCTTCCCGCCTTCAGACATGACCGTGACTCCGGCAAGGGTTCTCGCAGAGACCGAGTATTCGTAATCCTGATACGAAACCCCGCCTTTGCCGATGATCTCTACCCGAACCGGTATCCTCCCCGAGCCTGATGCGCGGGCCGTAAATCTCGTCCCGTTATTTCGCCAACCGGGAGAATCGACTGTCTTAAAATCGGCGACATTTGAAATGGAAACTCGCAGATGGGACCATGCGTCGGCGGATCCCTTTTCCGCAACTACCGAGTTCTTTGACGCTTCGACTTTATCTCGATAGAAAGGAAAGTACCTGATCGCGAACTCGACTCGGTCCATCATACGCCCGGTCTTCTCATCTCTTTTGGGCTTGTCAATGTCGAGCAACTCACCATAACGCCAAAAGAAAGTCTGACGCCAGATCTCGAGAAGATCATGCTGGAGAGCTAGCTCAATAGCGAGCTCTTTTCTTAAATTCGCGAGGTCGGAAGCATCTCCGGTTATGATCCCGGCAAGTCCACCTAGCGAACCGTAAGAGATGTCCGAGTAGTCGCCCTTTGCCTGTGTGATCGCATTCTTTAACCTGGCCTCATTGGCTTTACTTTGTTTGAACTGTTCATAAAATCTCCATGCCTGAGCCTCTGCACCGCTTCGTGGCTCGAAAGTCTGTTGTCCGCTAACGGCAGTGACCAGCGTCCCTATCAGGAGAACGAGTACGACGGATTTGATGACCATAAATCCCTCCATGGGCCCGCTTATCGTGAACCAGTTGTTATTTGAAGCGCGCGGCCGTCAAACACAACACGCGGATACGCACGCATGTTCTTGGGATCACCGTTCCAGTACTTCTGAGCGATGACCTGTCCATTCCGGCCAGCGATGAATTGCATCTTGCCGGTCGGCGTCATTTTCAGTTGAACCTCTCGCCTTTCGCCCGGAGCAAGTTTGTTTTCGGGAGCGAACATTCCTTCTTCGCCGAGTATATGAACCGCTTCGTTAGAACGGTTCTCAAATACGGCAGTGATATAGCCGGCTTTCGCTGCCACGGTTGGTGGTGTCACAGCAGTTGGAGCGTTCGTCCCAGAATCCGTTACCAAATAGCCCCTGATCGTTGTAAATCCTCGCCCGCCACTTTGACTGTTGTGCGCCCAAGTAGTCGGGTCGGAATCGACGATCACATAATTGCCGGGCGGAAGAGCGATGTTTGGCTTAACCTCCCAAAAAGCGTTTGGCACGCTGCCAGCGGGCAAGCCGGTCGCAGCATACGGACCGTAAACCCTTCCGTTCGATGCCCGGATGCTTATCGTTCCCGGCCTCGACGTTCCGCGTCCGTTATTCCAGTGATAGGTCATGATCGACGAGATCATGTAAGTCCGGTTCGTATCGAACTGCGCAGGTGCCGTGGGCGAATTGCTCACTCCGCCGGAATTCATACTGCTCAGTAATTCGACAACCTTCGACGCAGGTGTTGGCGTCGGTTTGGGCGTAGCCGGGATAGGACTTGGACGCGGAGTAGGTGCGGGCGTTCCCGTTGCCGAAGGAAGCAGCCGGGTGCCGGTCCATGCTCCGCCGTCGCGGTCCTGCCCGAACCAATAGTGTCCGCTGATGGTCTTGCCGTCCGGCGAGAGCGTAAAGGTGACACGGCCCGCATCGTTCGGCGGCTTGTAAGAGGGGGATTCGGACCACGTGCCTACCATTGTCCGGCCATCGTCCGAAATAGTCGCCTCGATACGGCCGTTGTCATGTGGGTACGTTCCCGTAACCGAGCTACCGACGACTTTGAAGTCGATTATTCCCCATTCCGAATTCCATCTGCCGGTGAACTTATTAAGATAGGCCTGATCGACAGGTTTTGGCGGCGTTACCGTCGAGGCTCCTGCCTGACCGACGAGGGTCAACCCCTTCAGCACAAATCCCGGGGCATGACCCCACCATTTTTCGACATTGTTTTCGACATAGTCGAAGCGGACTGCGGTCACCGTTCCCGATCTTGCGAGTTTGAATACTTGTAACGGTTCGGCGGCCTTGTGCTTCGGCCCATCGCTACGATTCCATTCACTGGAATGGACCCCCGCTTTGATATCGAATCGTTCCTCGCCGGTGTTTTTGATCACCGTCATTCGTGTGATCGTCATCCCATCGGTCAAGTGGATCGAATCATCCAGATGTGACACGATCGCAACACTCGTGGCTTCAAATTGTGTCGGCACCCGGACCGTGTACGTCAACTTCTTTTCGTCTGTGGATTTGAGCCGGGCATAAGAACCATCATCGACCTGGATACCCTTTAATTCATGCGGCACACCCTTCTTACCGCCGATCTGGGTGAGGTCGAGCGGCAGGAATGTCGCCTTCCCCGGTTCGACTTTAGGCTCGACCGGCGGTGTCGTACCTAGCTTGCTCTTAAGGTTTGCGAGATTAGCCTTTGCCGTTCCGTAGTTAGGGTCGATCGCAAGCGAGGCTTCATAATCTGCTAAGGCACCTGTCAGGTCTCCCAATTGTTCCTTCGACCATCCTCTGTTGTTGAGCGTGATGGCGTTCCTGGGATCTATTGAAAGTGCCCTGTCATAGTCGCTGATCGCACCACGATGGTCCTTTAGCGCAGAGCGCGTGTTACCGCGATTTATGTAGTAGTTTGCGTTGCCGGGATCGATCGCTATGGCTTGGTCATAATCGGCCTTGGCCCCTTGATAGTCTTTTTGACCCAGTTTCAGATACCCGCGATATGCGTAGCCTCCGGCGTATGTCGGATTGAGTTGAATACCGCGAGTAAAATCAGCCATTGCACCGGCACTGTCATTCATTCTCTGCTTGGTCAATCCTCGACCGAGAACTGCCTGATAGTCGTTCGGGGCAAGTTTGATCGCGGTATTAAGATCGCTCAACGACCCGCTAAGATCACCTGTTTCACGCTTTGACCTTCCTCTGAGACGATAGCCTTCCGGGTCGCTTGGGTTGGCGGCGATCGCTTTATCAAATGTTGCGACCGCGGCGGCATAGTTACGCGCATCATGTTGGGCCTGCCCCGTTTTTATGAGTGCCGCGGCGGCCTGCGCACCTGTATCCGCGTCTTTCTTCTTTTGTGCAACATAGCTGTCAGCATCGATCACGGGCTGATATTTCGGATTGATCTTCTTCGCGGCATCGAGTTCTTTGATCGCTTCAGGGAACTTGCCCTGATCAGCCAGCGATCGGACCTTCCCCAGTTGATCTTGAATTCCTGCTCGATCGCCCTTGAGTTTGCCTGAAAGCGAGGGAGCCTCCGAATTCTTCGGGTCGAGTGACGCAGCTTGGTCAGCGGCTGCAATTGCCTCATCGAGTTTGCCCTGAGAAGCAAGCTGTTTGGCCTCAGCGACCTTAGTGGCTGCAGCCGCCTTGGCCTTCGCATTGTTCAGATCCGCCTGGGAGACGGTCACATCAAATGTCGCCGCTCCGCGGCCGAGTTCGAGGCCGTTTTTGTCGCGAACGATCACGGTGGCCTCGCAGGTTCCGGTCTGACTTCGAGAGACCCTGATCTGCTGGCTTAAGCTGTTACCGGCGAAATGCGAATCCTCGTTTAGTGACCACTCATACCTTAACCCTTCCTGAGCCGGTGTTACCTCGGCCCGCAAGCCGACAAACTGGCCAACGGCGATACCTGTTTCGAGGGGCACAAGTCCGACACCCTCTTTCCATACCTGCGGCTTGGGCCCCTCGGCGCCAAGCACGATCGCCTTCACATCCAGCTTTGAGGCCGTGATCGTAGCTGTTTGTTTTCCGAGATCATCACCAGTGAAAGGCACTCGTGCGGTAACTGTCACCGTCACCGGTTTTGTATCCTGCGGAACAAGCGTGATCTCGCGTTTGTCCTGAGATTCGAGGGTTTGTTTGGCGTTTGACGTTACCTCCCAACGAAGATCAATGTCCTTGAGGTCCGAGGGCGTTACTTCGACCTTAGCTTTTACCTCCTTGCCCACCATAACGGCCGGCGGAGCGAATGTTATCTTGAAATCGGGCTTGATTACCTCGATCTCGATCTGCTCAGACTCGGCAAGCGTCTGGAGTATCTCGCCCTTTTTCTCAAGAACCTGCACAAACACCTTTTGCATTCCCGGACGGCTGAAAACAGCTTTTGCCTGATCGCCGGGACCTTCGGAGGGTTCGAATTTAACATCAGGCGTCGGTTGCCAGCGATAGATGTAGTTGCCTGTAGCCGGCTGTCCGCCGGACAATAGTTGTGCCGTGAATGTCGCGGGCGAACCGACCACAACCTTTGGAGAGGCAGGAGTTACTTGTTTTATCACTGCCTTGAGGTCCTCAACCTCAAATTCGATCGACGCACCGCCTATATTAGGTACGACTACACCGAGCCGTTGCTTGCCCGGCGCCGTTGCAAGAAACTGAACCGCTGCACCGGAACCTGCATGCTCGCCAGACCAGTCATATTTGAACGGCTTTTCGGCATTCTCCTCATTTTCGATGACGGCCTGCACGTTGACGATCTCTCCCTTTCGCAGTTTCTTCTTGTCCGGTGAGAGAACGAGTTTAACGGTCGGCGTGTCGGACCCGTCGAGTTTCGGGCCCTTGTACGGTGTTTTATCGAATTTTCCGTCAGGACCGAGTGTCAGGCCCGCAAGTACGGCTTTCGCTTCGGTTGCCGCGGCTCTGGTCTGTGAGCGGAGGAATGGAACATCATTCCACCAAACCGCCCACCATTCACCGCGGATCACCCCGCCGCCGGTTGCGGAGTACGAGAACTTAATAACGATGCAGTTCTTGATCGCGTACCCCCAACCGCCTAATTCTGTGTCAGGCAAACCGAGATCGACGTAACCGCTGCCGGTTGCTCCTTGCTTGATCTCTTTTCGCTCTAGTAGGAAACCTTTGAAGCCCGCGATCGTAATTGGAGTGAGGGCAAGCCCTTCGTTTCCACCCTTCGCCTTTGTCATCTCCGCCTGGATCTCTTCAAACGTCTTTGGAACAAATGAATCAGCCCAGACCACCTCGACCCTCGCCCTGACGACGCCCGAATCCTTATCCTGGAATTTTCTGATGGCTGGCTCCCGCTCGACAGCGACACCCGCCGGGCCGCTCGACGCTTTCCAAATGCTTGCGGCCGTCCCACCGAACAGCACTGGCTTGACCAACAGGTTGCGGGACCCGCTTCCGATATTCCCGTTGCTTGCATCCTTCAGGGTGTACCAGATCGAAGTCTGCGATGGTTTGCCGTCTCTCGGATTCTCAAATTGCAATTTAGCGTTATCTAATTGTGGAGTTCCCGTACAGCTTTTCGGGTACCATTCGGCGGAAGCTGCACGAGAGCGAAGATCAGCCGGGATCATTGCTTTGGCATCCACCAGATCGACCGCAAAGATCTCCAATGGGGCTTCGATACGAATGTTACCGGTGCTCCCTTGATCGGGCGAGGGAGAAGGTGTCGCTCCGGCGCCAGGAGAAATTTCGATCGAGTAGCTTGTAACTTCTTTAGTACCAACTCGCAGATGTGCAGTTAACGTCCCGGCGGAACTGGCTGAAAGGTCAACAGACTCACCCTGACGACCCACTAAATTGACTCCACCGGTGGCGGTCCAATTCCATTCGCCACCGACCGGGGTTTTTCCGCCGGCTAGGAATACAAGTCTTGCGTTTACGCGTTCGCCTATCTTGGGGGCAGCAATTGATAGCTCGATCTTGCCGGATGGCACCTTTGCCAGACATTCCTCCATCGGGCCCCTGCCAGCTTTCAAGGTGGTTGTGTATTCGGCATTGAGCCGTGCGATGCGTTCTGACTGCAGCTGAATTGCCTCAGCGAAAGTTCCTTCTGTGCCTTCGATCGTTCCGTTCGTCCATGCATAGGCGGACTCAAAGCCTTCGCAAGTTTCTTGCCAGATCGCGGAGGGGATCGTTATCACACTCTGTCCCTTGGCGGCGTCGGCTGACTCCTGTGCTCGTCGGAGAGACTGGTCTCGACTAGCCAACGCGGCGGACTGCTTACCTGCCCACTGCTCGAAGAGTAGCTTTCGGTCTTCGGCCTCGACGATCCTAACGCGAATATTCGCAAGCTGCTTGAAGAGTTCCGCGTCACAAGCATCGGGCGAGTTCGGGTTGAAAAGATATCCCGGATCACCGGAAAACTCGCGATGAAGGTCCTGAACCGCAAGTCCCACTTCGCGCAGAGCTTTATTGTTATAGGCAGCTTCAAGGTCCCTAATTCTTGGCCCGTCGATCTCAAGAAATCCGGTCAAGTTGAATTTCGGCTTTTGAACTCCGGCTTTGTCGAAGACCTTACCTATTGATGACAGGGACTTCTCTATCTCTAGATACCCTTGCAGATACTTCTCAGCGTGCTGTACGCGACGGCGAGCGATGCTCTCCCTGACCCATGGATTCTTTGCCAACTGAACTACGAAATTGCTGAAGCTGTTGAACAGATCATTTACGTTCTTCTCCAAAGGAAGGCCCAATCGATCACCGACCTTTCTCAACTCCTCAAATACTCGGGCGGCCTCGCCAACACGATAACGGGCCTGATATTCAGCCTCGACCTGACCTTGAATACTCTGAGCAGCTTTGTTAACTTCGGCATCAATGATCTGCTTTGCCCGCACGAACATCAGCATCTGGACCGATCTGTTCTCCGCCGGTTCCGTTTTGGTGACGACCTGAGCAAATAGTTCCTTGCCTTTGGGTAAGGGCTCACGTAAAGCCTTATCAAATTCGAAATCGGGATAAAGTGCTTTCAGCCCACGGATGTACGACTGAAAAGATTGGTTCGATTCAAGCCCGCTTCGCTCGACGTACATATACATAGAATCTCTGATCGAAATGCCCTCAAGGCCGGACTTGTACCACACCATTCCGTCACGAATTATTCCGTCCCAAGAAACCTCGTGAGGCTTGTCCGCCGAATCAAGCAATGCGAGAAGCAACCCCTTCTTCTCGTCCCACTTTCCGGACGCGAGCCATGCCGCAATAAGGTCCTTGTCTTTTCTTATATCGTAGTATCCTGATGCAGCCTCGTAGCCTGCCATCCCGAGGCCGGCGACCAAAGCGGGAGCCTGCAGGCCAGGAACTACCCCGGCTGCGCCGATCGTAAGCCAAACCGCAGATTTGGCGATCTTACCCCGATCGCCTTCGAAGTAACCTTCGATACCCTCGATCATGCCCATCGCAAAGTCGCCAACGATCGGCAACGACGTTGCCCAGGCATTCATTATCTTGCGTGACTCCTCTTCGGGACTCAGGTGTTCGTCCATTATGGACGCTGTCTGACTAAATGCCATTGCCAGACCTATTCCCGCATCGAACATCAACATGCCCCGTCCGGCATCACCAAAAAGAACTTCGCCCGATTTCTTGTCGACCTCCCAGATCAGAAACTTGTTTTTTGAATACCGAAGCTTTATTTGAGCCTTCACCTTCGCGGTCATGTACCCGCGGATCTTCGTTAATTGTTCTGCTTTTTCTTGCCCAAGCACCTTCACAAGATCATCGATCGATGTCCCCGATTCCATCTCCTTTAACAGTTCTTTGAGGGAATCACTGCCACGCGCGCCGGCGATCTTAGTTGTGGGGAAATCTCGTACCATGTCGTCCAGAAACTCATCGATCGTTCCGCCGTCGATACTAAGGGTCCGAGCCTTACCCGCACCGGCTAATTCATCAATGACCCGTTTCGCATCGGAAGGGAAAACACCGGCTTCTTCCAGCGACGCCTTCAGGGCCTTGCTATACTGGGCATCATCCAGGAGTTCTGCGAATAACCAAAGCAACCGTTCCTGCGGCTTGATCTTTCGAAGCCGCCATGCCTCTTCCATCGTATCGATCAGGCTATCGCATGCTGAAAAAGCACTGAGCCGTCCTCCGGAAATGCGAATGATCTCTTTGTTGGCCTCCACACCAGTCATTTCCATATTCCGGACTTTCCGCATTACCTCAGCTATCGCTTCCTGTTGAGCAGAAAATTTTGGCCTAACGCCTGTGACCTTCTCGAGACGATCGAAGACCCTATTGACCTTATCGAGATCCTTCGCAGTTCCCCGCATCGCCTCGGTCATCGCCTCATCGAGGGTAAGCACACTTTCCCCGTAAAGCCTCTCCATTTCCCGGACTTTTGCTTTGGTGACATCGGCTGTCTGTTGAATTAGGTCCTTGCCAGCAACACCACCCTGGAGGACCTTCCGGTCGAGATACGCCTCGGGATGCCACGGCGATGTACCCGTAATGAAGCCACGTTTCGGGTTCAGCCGGCCCGATCCCCCGATAGTCCCGTATACCTCGTTGTACGACTCTTCGAGGGCCGTTTGAAGTGCCTCTTCAAACTCTCGAGCTCTTGCCGGTCCACCTAGTTGATGCAACAACCTTCGAGAATCATCTGCTGAATCCGCTATCACGCCAGCATCTAGATCCATTGGGGCGCTCATTTCAAGCAAGCTTTTTTCGTTTTGAATCACTCTTATACGATCGACCACCTCCGGAGGAAAACCGGAGAGTTTGGCTTGTGTGCGCCGAATGATGTAATTCGCAAGACCATCCTCACCAAACCACATGGCAAAGTATTGTCTACCAATGTCCTTAAATTCATTTTTTAGGAGTAACCGCGCGGCGTAATCGTTTGAGATCTGCATCGCGAGGATCCTTTTCGTAGTAATGTCCTGTGCATCGCGAAATCGTTCAATCAGTCGTCGAGCCTCATCCTGCGGGATAGTTTCCGAAGAGATACCAGAAACCTTCATCGCTCCTACATCAAGCATGCCCAGTTCGATCGTGCTGAACAGAGTGAGATCATGAGTACAGCCTGGCGGGATAAGTGTGGGCCCGAAGCTACGAAGTGGCGGGGCTGATATTCCAGTCGCAGCGAAAAGAAGGATAATGAAAGAAGCAGCACTTAGGCGGATAATCGATCTCATGACAGACTCCTCACCGCCGCGCGATCTAACCGGTCGTCGCCGACGGCTGCCGTAGATGATCCTTACGGTGATCTAACATACGTCTATTGAAGGATAGTGCAATCACTGTGCCTGTCTAGCGTGATCAGATCGTAGAATTCGCCCGCAATAACGGGCATTCTGATATGGATGACGGATACATGCCGAAACACCCGAAAACCTTCGCGGATAGTGAGAAGATTCACGCGCTCGATGTTCGTAGAAACCCGCGCGAACGGAAGTTAGAATGAAAGCTGATCAATGGTCACTCCATATCACACGGCTCGACCTTTTTTCGCTTACCGGTGCCCGTGATCGTCTTCACGAACTTTGTCTCCTCGCCCGAATCGTCATACTTGATAATGAACTCGTCGCCGACACGAAGCCGGTTTGGATTAAATCGAACCATTTTCACTTCACGAGGCGAACCGAACTCTATTTCCAGATAAAGTACTTCCGGACCGACCACGAAGCCAAAAGTCCCGGCCCGGTTTCCCATCGTACTCCCGCAGTAATTGCCCTTCACTGTCCTGATCTGTGCAGGCGAAATAGCAGACAGGATCAGAACGACCGTCGAAGCAAACAAGATCAGGAAGAACTTGTATCTCATAACGAGCCTCCAATCTATCTGAGACCAGTTGTGATCAATAGAGCACGGCCATCGAAAACTACTCGGGGATACCGCGTCAACGCATCTGGATCGCCGTCCCAGTATTTTGTAGCGATGACCTGGCCATTGCGACCGGCGGTGAATTTGATCCGCCCGGTCGATGTCATAACAACTCGGACCTCACGCTTTTCGCCCGGGGCTATCTTGTTTCCCGGCCCAAAAGTATCGCCCTCGGCGAATATATGAACGGCTTCACTCGATCTGTTTTCGAATATCGCAGTGACGTACTTTCCCCCTGTATTCCGTACCGGTGTAGGTACCGGTGTCGGCGTTCTCAAAGGCGCCGGCGCGGGTGTTGAGGACACTGCCGCACCTGACGTCGGGTAGCCCTTAACCCATGCGTGCCCCTGTCCGCGGCTGCCGGAATTCTGAGCCCAGGTTGACGGATCAGAATCAATGATCGTATACGTACCTGCCGGGATCACGACATTCGGATACACCTCCCAGTTCGCATTCTTGACACCGCCCTGGCCTGGCTTGCCGATGGCCTGCCACGGACCGTACGTGCGGCCGTCCTGGCCCCGGAGGCCGATCGTGCCGGGTCGAACCGTACCCCCTGCGTTATTCCAGTGATAGGTGAAGACCTCTGTGATCATATGGGGCCTGGAGATCGAAAATTGTGTAGGTACAGTCGGCGCATTGTAAACACCATAAATATTGGTGTTATCAAAGATCTTTTTATCACCGCCGACAGGTGTGCTAAAGGGTGTTGGCCTTGGTGTGGGCGTCGGGGCAGGAGTCACCTTTGGGACAGTACCGTCGATTTGGACCCTGCCCGCGCCCGATCGCACAAGCGTAATTCCGTGGATCTCAACAACACCGGAAGCATCGCTTCCGTACGGCGGCGCGTTGATCAGGTCGACCGAGACGCGTGTGACGTTCATTGATCCAAGGTCAAATTTATTAATGAACCACCGTGAACTCGGGCCGGGAACACCGCCGCGAACCTTTAGTGACGGCGTCGAGGTATCGATGCTTCCGCCATTCCACTCGGCAACGTGAGTTCCAACCACAAGGTCAAATGTCTTCCGCGTGCCGCTGCCCTCTACGGTTAGCCGGATCGCCGGCTTGCCTTTCAATGCCTCGCCCCACCAAGAAAGATTGATGGAGATCAGTATTCCATTTGCCTGATAGCCTGGTACGCCCCATTCGAAATGGGTCGGATAGCAAACTCCGTCGCTGTTTGGAGCTTTGCACTTCGCCATCCAGACGATCGGCGATGCCCCTCCCAGGTAGCCGGAAACCGGAATGCCCCCCTCGAGAAAAGGAGCTTCCCTACGTCCGTGGGTGTAGTGATTCGGGAAATCCAGTTGGTAGTAACCCGCCGAGTTAATCTGATTCACAGGTCCTTGAGTTGGCGTGGTTTTGACCCCGCTCATTTGCTCCTTAAGTTTTGCGAGATTATTTTGCGGTGTCTTGTAGTTGGGGTCGATTGAGATCGCCTTCTCGAAATCAGCCAGAGCTCCCTGCAGGTCTCCTAATTGCTGCTTTGCATGTCCGCGATTGTTATACGCGATCGCGTTGTTCGGGTTTAGTTCGATGGCCTTTGTGTAGTCAGCGATCGCTCCAGTTTTGTCGCCCAAATTCGCTTTGGCAAATGCTCGATTTGCGAACGAGACGGCATTCTTCGGGTCAATAGCGATAGCCCGATCGTATTCGGCCTTTGCTCCTGCGTAATCCTTCAGGTCCAGCTTGATACTGGCTCGATACGTGTACCCTGCCGCGTAGTTCGGATTGAGAGCTATGCCCCTGTCAAGATCAGCCATCGCCCCGGACTTGTCGCCCAATTTGTCCTTAGTGAGGCCGCGGCCAAGCCACGACTGGTAATTATTTGGATCAAGTTCCAGAGCCTTGTCAAAATCTCTGAGCGAGCCGTTTAGATCGCCTGCCTCTCGTTTTGCACGTCCTCGCAGCCTATAACTATTCGAGCTTGCGGGGTCTGCCTTGATCGCCTCGTCATAGGCCTTAACCGCATCCGGCCATTTCTTTTCGGTCGCAAGCTGGTCGCCGCGTTTGATAGAATCATCCGCCTTTGTCCGGTTCTCGCCGCGGGCAAGTTTTTCAGCTATCGCGGCCCTGTAGCCCTGAGCGACAGCATTCCCCGGCTGGAGTTGGAGGACCTCGTTCACCAACGCTGTTGCGGATTCGAGCTGCCGCCGATCGAACACCGGATTGTCCACCGCCTGTTTGATCTGCGGCATGACCATGTTAATACGGTCGCGACGTTTTAGAGCCTCGTTGCGGAGGTTCTCGTAGTATCTTGGCTCCGGATCGATATCGGCATTCCAATAGACATTGAAATTTACCCAAAGTTGAGCGAAATCGGCGAGGGCACCTTCGAAATCGCCGCTGTTGTATTTAGCCTCGCCCTGCTTCATCACACCCCGAAGCCGCTCTTTCTCTGCCTCATGCGAACGTGCGAATTCCTCATATCCGCGCACGGTCTGGTCCGTCGCGGCAAGAAGCTTGAATTTTGTCCGGATCTCGGTACAAAGTCTGAGAGCCTTTTTGTAGTCACGCTGATCGACAGCAGCCTTGATCTCAAAGACGGCATTGTTGACGCCACGATCAAATTCTGAGGCCTTTGCGTTCAATTCCGACTCGATCGTGACCACCGGCGGATACAGGCCGTGAAGGTTCTTAGCGACCGTCAGTTCGCGGCTGGCATCGGCAAATTTCTGTTGGTCTATTAGCGTTCTGACCTTGCCGAGCTGCGTCTGAATAGTAGCCCGGTCAGCTTTCCATTTACTTGCTAATCCTGCTGCCTCGGTATTCTTGGGATCCGATTTTACGACCGATTCTATTAGGGTGATCGCCTCGTCCAATTGTCCTTTACTGACAAGTGCCTTTGCATTAGTCACCTTTTCAGCCGTGCCGCCCATTGCCTTTCCCTTATCGAGGTCGGCTTGAGAGACGGTCGCACCAAAAGCTCCGACCCCGCGGCCGAGTTCGAGACCGTCCTTGTTCCGGACGATGACGCTTGCCTCGCACATACCGGTCTGACTCCTGTATGCCCTGATCGCCTGTGAAATATTGTTGCCGGCGAAGTGGCAATCTTCATTGACCGACCACTCAAAACGCATGCCTTCGACCTGCGGAGCAACATCGGCCCTAAGATTAACGAACTGATGCACCGCTATCTCTTTTTCGAGCGTCACCAGGCCGAATCCCTCACGCCAGACCTGGGGCTTTGGCCCCTCAGGTCCGAGTACCGTCACAGTGACCGTGACAGGGTCGGCAGTGAAGGTCGCCGTTTGTTTGCCGAGATCGTCACCCGTTTTGGGCACTCTGGCATTCACCGTTATCGTTACTGCTTTGGTATCCTGCGGAGCAAAAGTGATCTCAGACGCATCTTGCGATTCGTTTATGAGTTTGCCGTTCGAACTCGTCTCCCATCGGTAGTCGATCTCGGTCAATTCCGGAACGTCGGTCGTTACTTTGGCTTTCACTTCCGAGCCCACTACGCCTTTCTGCGGCGTTAGGGACAGAGTGAGTTTAGGTAGTACGACATCGATCTCGATCTGATTGGACTCGGCAATAGTCGTCAGCTTCCCGCCCTCGTTAGACAGGACCGTGACCCACACTTTAGCCTTGCCCGGCCGTGCAAATTTGGCCGTGTTCTGTGGCGTGTCGCCTTCCTCCTTTTCAAACGTCACCTCGGTCATCGGCTCCCATCGATAGACGAAGTTGCCGGCGGCGGGCTTGCCGTCGGATGTAAGCGTCGCCTTGAATTCGGCGGTTCCGCCGACAGGCACTTTTGCCGCGGCCTTCCCGATGCGTTCGAGTCGTACCTTGTAATCCGCCACTTCGTACTCAAGTGAGGCCGATCCGAGAAAATACCTATTCCCTTCAACCGAAACTGAAAGGGGGAATTTGCCCGGCTTGGTCGGTTTAATGGTCACACTCGACGCCGTCTTCGCGGCCGGAGTGTCCTTACCAACAAACTCGCCTCCCCAGTCGTACTTGAATGGGGAGTCTTCCGGTTTTGCATTCTCGACGGTCACGCTGACCTTGACCGTATCGCCGACCTTCAGCTTTTCGAGCGTAGCGGGAACGAGAACGACCTTTGGCATGTCTGAGCCGTCGAGTTTTGGCCCTGTATACGGGACCTTCTTGAAATCGTTCTTCTCGACGAGTGTCAGGCTGTCGATTATAGCGTTGGCCTCAGCTTGTGCAGCAGTTGCCTGACTCATTAAGAAGGGACGATGTATATTCGTCCAGCATCCACCCCCGCCGATGTTGTAACCGACCTCAACGGAGTGCCGCCCCTTGTAGAGCCACCCGACCGCCGATGCTGAAATGCTCTCACCGCGGAAACCTGCATCCGACCAGCTGCCGTAGTACCACGCGACACTAGACTCGATCAATTTGCCTTTGAAGCCGCTGATCGCAATGGCTCGGACCTTGGTTGTCTTTCCCCAAGCCTTGTTGCTGGCAGTAATGTCCGCGATCTTACGATCAAGCTCGTCCTCGCTAGGCCCCCGCCAATCGTCGATCTTTCCCCAAACCTCGGAGTTTACGACTCCCTCCCACTGGCACTCACCGGCCGCTTTAGTTTTCGCTACCTGTCGTTTGAAACTGAACCCTTTCGGATTCTTTCCGCCATCCCATATCCCGGGCACGTTGCCGCCAAATTCGACCTTTGAGGCATCAAACTCCTCGCCCGGCGTAGGAGAGCCCGTCGGGGTCGCCGTAGGCGTCGCAGTCGGTGTCGGGGTCGGTGACGGGGTCGGGGTTGGGGTCTGCCCCGGCGTTACGCTGAAGTCGGTTGACTTGCGAAGTAATGCTGTCGTCCGCCCATCGCTGCCCTCAACCAGCAGATCACACGTCACTGTGGCGTTGCCGCTTTTTGGAGCGGTCACCGGTCCCTTTGTTCGGTCGAAATCATCGACTTTACAGTTCTCGCACGACCATTTGTAGTGGAATGTCGGGTTGCCTCCCAGAAATCTATCGGGAATGGATGCCTCAATTGCAACGATCTGCTCGGGTTTGGGCTGCGCGGGCGTTAGGGTTAGGGTAAGGAAGTTTTCGGGTACCATGACTGCCATTTTCGCCGAGAGTGATCCCTTTGCTTTCGCGGTACGACTGCGCTCGACCGTCACAGTTACCGTAACCGGCTCGGGGCTGAATGGGGCATAGTTTGTCTTTAGATCTTTGCTGTTCGGCGAAAAATCACCGTTTGCTGTCGAAGACCAGCCGATAGTAAGCTGCCCGCCTGAGTACATTCTCACCAGGCTCGGATCCTTGAATCTCAACTCGAAGGCCGTTCCCCGATCGAGGGTCAGCGAGTTCTGTGCCTTGACCAATTCGGCGCCTTTGTCTAGGAGTTCTTGAAACTCTTTGCTGCCTGCATAAAGTTCTTTGACCTTTTCGATCGCGTCGTCGTATTCGGTGAAATATGAGGAACCTTCGGAAGGCAGGGCCGAATCCGACTCATCCAACGCTACGCGCCACCTGAAAACGACCTCACTCAAGATCGCAAACGCTTCTTTATCAATTACATCCGCGGGGGATGCCTGCTTTCCTTTTATCTGCGATATCGCCCTTTTTATCTTCGAGAGTTCTGTGGCAAATCCCGCTCGCGACTGATTCGCCTTTCTTTCGTCGTCCTCAAAATCGCCTGTCCACTTGAACTGAAATACCTGTGCCTTGTCCCAGCCGGTCTGGGCTGCGATGTTCTTATTGATATCTTTTCCCCATTTCCAAATGCGGCTGTAGGCGGCATAGGCCTCAAGCCAGTATTTCCCACGTTTGACAGCTTTATCTTCTGTAGTGTCCGTTTGGATCTCGTTTGCGATACTGTCGGCTCTCTCCTTGACCTTTGCAGAGAGTGTTACGCCAAGGCCCGTGCCACGGAGTTGCTCGAACTGCTGCTGGAGTTTGTTGAGCTTGGGTTCTAGGTCGGTCGCAGCATTGAGGTGGGCCCGTTTCATTTCGGCCATCTCAATGATCTGCGGCACCATCACCTTCTCTTTGACCGACTCACGGCGCTCTGTGATCTTTCTTTTCAACAACTCAAATACCTTGCACCAGCGTTCCTCGCTCTTGCTACATACCGTTTCAAATCCTGCCATCCAACGTGAGAATCCAAGAGCTGCTGAAAACGGGCTGCCTTCTTGGTAAGCTCCCCAAGCCTCTGCTTTGTTGATCTCATTGAGTTGCTGTTCGGCGGCCAAACGAAGCTGTTGTGTAATGGGATCCTCCGGAACGAACGCCTTATCGAGAAGGTCTGTGCTGACCTCAGAGAGGTTATTAATATAGTATTCCTTACCGGCAACGGCGTGTTTGACCCTTACGGCCTTTGTTTCAAAGAGCCAAATATGAAGCTGCTCCTTTGATACAGTGGTGCCGTCAGGTAGCTTCAGCTGCAGGAATTTGGGTTGATCTCCCGAAGTATCATATTCGCCGTTGTAAACAAAAACATCGACGAGGCCGGCTTGCTGCATTTGTATCTTGTATAACGCACCAAGGTCGATCGCGATATAGAGAATATCGCCGGTCAAAACAATGGGCCACGCCGGCGTCAGGTAAAGAGCGTCCTTTATGAATAAGAGCGTTGTTGCTGTATCCATTCCCTCGATCAGGGCCCGCTTGACACCGATGCCGCCGGGCACGAATTCCATCAGCCCGAATGCGGCGCCGCTGAGGTCCTCCTGAAACGACCCACGGGACCACGATTCGTACATCGCCTTCAGTGCAAGGGCACCACCCGTGGCAACGAGCGCGGCCAGGACGACCTTTTTCGCCGCCGGATTTTTGATCATCTTAACGACAAAGTTGTCCCCCAATTCAGTGCCAAGCATCTCCTCGATCGCCGTCAGGGTCCTTGCCTCTTGTTGGCCCACCTTCTTGGCGCGCCGAGCCATTACCTGCTGTAGCCTCGCCAGGCGCCCTTCCGCTTTCAAAAGCATTTCAAGAAAGGCATCGCGAGTACCGCCTGATGCGATCCATTGATCCAGCATCTGCACAAGGTCCTTACTCTGCTGAAAGCTGGTGTAGAGCATGCTATAGAGCTCTTTGTTCTCGCCGGCCATTGATTTGAGCTTTGCGATCATCTCGGCCTCGGGAATATCGATGACCCGATCCCTCATTAGGGCAAAACCCGTCGTCAGCTCATCCATCATGCGCCTTGCCTGGGGGCTCCGCGCGAGTGAATAGCCATTCTTTTCCGCGGCTTCAATGATCGGCGTCAGCTTTTGCGGTATCTCCTTGAACGCGAGGTCGATGTTCTGTGCCCTTAGGTTTGATACCCACTGGAGCTCCTCCGGTGTCAGCATTGCTTTGTTTTTTAACTCACGGAGCTTCGCGAGCGTGGCCTGGCTAAAGGACACACCCTCTTCCGCGATGTTCTTCATTGCTCCGGACTCTGTGAGAGCTAGCCTTTGACGTAGAACATACTTCACCTTTTCCGGGTCCGACAGATTTTGCCACCCACCATGTGCGGAAACGATCTGCCTCTCGCAGCTTCCAACAAGCGTCAGGGCACCAAATTTCTCTACCGTTGCCTTTACCGCCTTATCATCTATAAGGTCAGCGATCATGCGGCTCTTCTTCGATTCCACGAACTGACGAAGCGGACTTGGCCGCATCGCCATACCTCCTGAAGATCGTTCAGCTATGACCGCCCCTTTTTCCATCATCTCGGGTTTCAGGCTTCCCATACCTGATTCGCCAAGGAATTTCTCGGGTTCGAGCATATCCAATGCCGTGAGATCAATGCCGCGGATATTTTTCAGGCCTCCGAGGTCCATTCCGCGTACCTTGAGTGCGCCCATACCTTCACGTTCGAGGATCGAGTTGAGCCTTCGCGCCGCCTCCTGAGCCTTTTTTCCGACAAACGATATGTCGTCGTCCGAGAAGAGCGTTCGATACGAAGACGATCCCTGACCCGCTCCTTTGAGCTGCAAATATCGCTGTCCGGAAGAACCCGTTCGGATAACGCCCTCAAGTTCATTGCCGAACTCTTCCAGTACTTCCTGGATGGCACTGTCTACTCTTGCATACCTCGTTCGATCAAGAGTGTCGCGAACCTTTTCAACAAATGCCGGAGCACCGCCGGGAAATTGGGCACCGGCCGCAGTCATTTTTGCAATAAGTTCTTCTTCAGCTTTTTTGCTGGTTATTTCGATCTTTGCGAGGAGTCGATTGATAATTATCTGATCGGGCTCACCTGATCTTGCCCACAGTTCAAGCAGGCGGGTGACCTCGTCCTGCACAGGCACAATAGTCCACATCGAATTCGCAAATCGCGCATCGATGCGCGAACGCGGCGGTGCTGATCGGAAAGAACCTAGAACATGTTCTGAAGGCAAGGTCGCGGTCTTGATCAATAGATCGGCGCTCGCGGAGCTAAGGGACTGAGCGTAAATAGCGGGAGCGAGAGTGGCGATACAAACTGCGGCAAACTGCGTTAGGCAAAAATGACGGCGTCTCATAGGGTTCTCCTCGCCCGTCATCGTGTCGGCCCAGACGGACACACGTTCAATGATCGTCTACCAGGAATCGAGCAAATCCCGTGCCGCTGCTTTCCACCCACGCATAGCTAAAGCGCCCTAAAATAGCCCTTTTATTTCCCCGAACGGCCCTGTCGGATCCGACAAGTCGGAATATCTCGCGGTCGGTGGGCAAATGCCCGCGAAGATCGCGTAATATTTCTCTGTATAAGAACGACCTGCAACCCCAGACTTAGAGGTCGGTACCCATCATCGATATAATCGCTGAAGCAGTAGATAAAGGAACATATGAGCAACGGACAACAGGTTTCTGAGCGGATTAGGGTCAAACGGCTTCCGAAACGCGGCCATTACGACGAGGCAACCATCAATGCGATCCTCGACGAAGGATTCATCTGTCATGTTGGGTTTGTGGCAGACGGCCAGCCGTATGTGATACCTACCGGCTATGCCCGAGTCGATAATTACCTGTACATTCATGGTTCGGCGGCAAGCCGGATGCTCCGTGAGATCGCTAAGGGAGTTGACATTTGCGTTACCGTGACGCTGATCGACGGATTGGTGCTGGCGAGATCTGCTTTTCACCACTCTATCAACTACAGGTCGGTCGTGATCCTCGGCAAGGCCCGATTTATCGACGATCGCGAAGAAAAGGCGAAGGCGCTCGAGGCTATCACCGAGCACATCGTGCCCGGACGTTGGCGCGACGTAAGATGGCCGACGGAATTGGAACTAAAGGCTACTAGCGTTCTCAAACTCCCGATCGACGAGGCATCAGCAAAGATCCGTACGGGCCCTCCGGTCGATGATGAGGAAGATCATTCTCTAGATGTTTGGGCAGGTGTGGTGCCGCTCAGCCTCACGCCCGGAGTTCCCATCCCGGACGAACTGCTCGCCGCTGACGCAGAGATCCCGCAAAATGTGAGAGAATATAAGCGTCCCGTATAATTATCCTGATTCCGGCTATGAAAAAGATATTTACCCTTTTTACGCTAGTTCTGTGTTCCACGATCGCCTTTTCGCAGGAGCCGATCGAGGATAATAGCTTCCTTTTGGAGGAAGCCTACAACCAGGAAAAAGGCGTGATCCAGTACATTAGTGCGTTTTACCGACAGCGAAACGGCGATTGGGGCTACAGCTTCACTAATGAGATGCCGATCAAGAAGCAGCAGCATCAATTCAGCTACACGCTAAATGTCGCCCGGGTCGATGGCACTGCCCGATTTGGTGACACTTACTTAAACTACAGATATCAAGCCGCGGGCCTGGGCGAAAACGACAAGATCGCCGTCGCCCCTCGCTTTTCGATCGTCCTTCCGACGGGCAGCTATCGACGCGAAACGGGAACGGGAGCAGTTGGGTTCCAGTTCAATTTGCCCGTTAGTGTTACCCATTCAAAAAAGGTCGTAACCCATTGGAATGCGGGCACGACCATTACTCCACGCTCACGAAACCGTCTTGGCGAGCGGGCAAACACTAAGGGCTTCAACCTTGGCCAGAGTACCGTATTTCTCGCCAAGCCGAAATTCAACGTCCTGGTCGAAACGGTTTGGAATTACAACGAAGCGGTGACTGGTCCCAAGCGGACGGAAGGTGAGTACTCGATGCTGATAAATCCGGGTATTCGGTGGGCATGGGACCTGAAAAGCGGTTGGCAGATCGTTCCGGGAATCGGTGTACCGTTGGGCGTGGGCCCTAGTAAGGGCGAACGTGGTGCATTCCTCTATTTAAGCTTCGAGAAGTGACATTTTGTCTACAGTTGAACCGCCAAACACAAAACCATTAGATACGGGCTTTGGCTGGCTGATCGTTGCAGTCGCGACTTTTTGCCTTCTGGTCAGCAACGGCTTAGCGATCGGTGGTCTGCCGCCATTTTACAAGCCGATCCGAGAAGAATTTGTGTCTCTCGGAGCGATCGACGCATCTCGGGCCGAGAGTTTCATAGCCAACGCTGCGAACATCACCTTTCTGATGTCCGGGGTTTTTTCGCTGCTCGGCGGCTGGCTCGTCACACGCTTTCGGCTCAAAACATTGATGATCGTAGGCTGCGTGCTCCTGGGCAGCGGCCTGGTCCTCCATTCACAGGCGATGACCGCAGGGATGGTGTATTTTGCTCGTTTCCTAATGGGGGCGTCTCTCGGCTTTATTGGGGTTGCACCTTGTGTTGTTCTCGTGTCGAACTGGTTCGACCGGTCTCGGGGCACGGCGATCGGCCTCACTCTCACCGGCACAAGCCTCGGCGGTGTATTGATTCCCCTGGTCGCGGCCCCGCTGATCGCACGCTTCGGATGGCGGACCTCGATGTTGGCGGTAAGCTGCCTCGTTTGGTTCGTACTCGTTCCACTCGTTGTTTTCACTGTAAATGATCGTCCGAAGGCCGATCCTGCCGAAGGCACGAAAAAGGGGACGGCCGATGGCCTCTCGTCGCTCGAGGCATTAAAGACGCCGGTCTTCTGGGCACTCGCGGCATGTGCGGCACTCGTTTTTTATCCGATATTCGCCACAAGCCAGCAGTTCGTACTTTACCTCCAAACGCCACGGATCGGCATCTCGGCGGAAACGGCCGCATTCGCCCAGTCGGCGCTTTTTGCCGTCAGTCTCGGCGGTAAGTTCGCAGCCGGTTTTCTCAGTGACCGGCTCGGAGCAGTCCGCATCATGGTTGCCTGTTCGTTGTTGATGTTCGCTGCATCACTGGTCCTTTTCGCTCTGACCGCTTCGACCGCGTTGCTCTTCTTATTGCCGTTTGCGCTTGGCTATGGCGGCACTTTCGTGCTTATACAGCGGCTGACCGCCGACCTTTTCGGAACGCGAGAGAACGGAAAGATCCTCGGCACCATTACAATGATCGAGGTCATCGGGGCCGCCATCGGCGGACGAATAACAGGGTATCTGGCAGACCTCAACGCCGGCGATTATGCATACGCATTTTATGGCGTAACTATCGCCTCGGGCCTGGCGTTTGTATCGACCCTCGGAGTATTTGCTCTTGCCAAAAGACGCGAACATAATCGTGAACATGCGTAGGATCGTCACATTAGCTTCCGTTGTCTTTGCAATAACATTTGGCTCTTTTATCGTCTCTCCTGCCCAAAGCGAGTCGACAAATATTCCGCCCGAATGGCAAACGACCGCTGAAGCGTCGAACTATGCCAAAACGTCGCGATACGCCGAGGCGATCGCGTATGCAAAGAAACTCGACCAGGCATCCGATCTGATCATGTACCGGTCGATCGGCAAGAGCGGCGAAGGACGAGACATTCCGCTCTTGATCGCCGCCAGGGATGGAGCGTTTTCGCCAAAGTGGGCGAAAAAATCGGGCAAGGCGATCGTATTCATTCAGGCCGGAATTCACGCCGGTGAGATCGATGGTAAGGATGCAGGGCTTGCACTTCTTCGCGATATTGCCATCACCAAAACGCGCAACGAACTGCTCAAGGACGCGATCATCATCTTCATTCCGGTTTACAACGTCGACGGCCACGAAAACTGGTCCGCGTTTAATCGCATCAATCAGAATGGCCCTGACGAAATGGGTTACCGAGCCAATGCGAACAACCTCAATCTCAACCGCGACTACATGAAGGCCGACGCTCCCGAAACCCGAGCGTGGCTGAAGCTTTGGAACGAGTGGAAGCCCGACGTTTTCATCGATTGCCACGTAACCGACGGCGCCGATTTTCAATACAACATTACCTACGAATACGCCCATTTTCAGGAGGTCCATCCGGCGATCAAGAACTGGATGGACGAGCATTTCGATGGCGTTGTAGTGCCGAACGTCGAAAAGGAAGGCAATCTGGCGACACACTATGTCGAGTTTGCGGGTCGTGAAGTAACAGGCGGCATCGCGACGTTTATTGCAACTCCAAGATTTGCGACAGGCTATGCTCCCTTGCGCAACCGGCCGGGCCTCCTGATCGAAACGAACGTCTATAAACTGTATAAGTCGCGTGTTCGAGGCACTTACGATGTACTCCGTTATTTCGTGGACGAAGCCGGAAAAGCAAAAGCGAGTCTCTTCGTTGCTAATGTCACCGCCGACACGCAGACCGTCGAACGCGGCAAAACTTATGACGACAAGCGGCAGTTTCCCCTAGATCTGGACATCGATCGCAGCAAGTCAACACCTCTAAACTTCAAAGGCGTCACATACACGATGGAGGACAGCACGATCTCGGGCGGAAAGCGGATCATCTA
>CAZJFB010000013.1:0-25157 GCA_964545145.1 uncultured Chloracidobacterium sp.
ACTCCGGAACCTCCATCGCTGCAGGTGTAATTCGCGGCCACCGCCTGATTCAGCAGATATGTCCCGCCCGTCGGAGATGTAATAGAGATCTCCGGTGCTTTCTTGTCGACCTTGTTTCCGGCTATCGGCCCCGCCGTCGCACAATTCCCAGCATTGTCACAAACCGAGCGGCTACCGGTCGATGCGTTCGACGTCTCGGTCCCTGAAGTGACCGATGTCGAAAGGCTGAAGCTCGCGTCCCCTGCCGCCGCTAGGCCCGATACGGGATCAACTCCTGTACACGCTATCGACACATCGGCCGGATGCCACACTCCGTCGGGCGAGCCGCATGATATGGCCGGTGCCGTCGCATCGCGTTTAACAGTGACCGACTCGGTTGCGGTGCCGCCTCCGCTTGTTGCCGAGCAGGTAAATGTAACGCCATTCGTATCTGCTGCAACAGTTGTGGCCGAGCAACCGGTGGACGAAGTGATAGACGATTCGCCGTCGGTCACGTCCCAACTCACTTCGACATCGCCGGTGTACCAGCCATTACTCCCTTGGGTTCCCGACACAGTTGGCATGATCGTGGGCGGGGTATTGTCGACACATACCGAACTCACCTGAACACTGAATGAGCCTCCGTTGTTGCTCCACTCATAACCGTCCATGCTGCCAAGCAGCAAGCGGGTCGCACCCTGCGGCACGACGAATTGTTGAATGACCCCACTGCTGGTCCTGCCGTTGCCTATAAAGAACGGCTGTTTGAGTGCCGGACTCAGAGAAAGAAAATCGATCGATTCCGGTGTTCTGAATTCAAGGAAGCCTGAGGGCGCCGGTGTCGTCGAAGGAGCGTTGTCGTTGATGAAAACGCCGATCATTGAATTCAACGGCGCAACGATATTGCCGATGCCGTTCACGGATCCCCAAAAGTGCCCTGTTGCGGGAAAGCTGCCGTCGGGGTTGCTCGAGGATACGCACCCCGGACAATTGGTCGTAATGCCGTTCGAATTGAATGTCAGAACGCCGGAAATCGGAATTCCGATCACCTGGATCGGCGATTCTGCTGGAGCCAGATCCCAGCCTGCATCAGTACTTCCGGACGGCATCCCGGCAAGCCATGGATTGGCGCGCCCGGGAACTGTCAGTGTCGACGACATGGCGGAACACGCAGCTTCCGCTATTGTTATCGAGCCGCCAGCGTATATGGCCTGAAGAAGATTGCCCAACGGATCACTGATCGAAGGTGCAACAGGAACATTCCCAAAGGTTATAGGCGTGACCCCACCTGCTGCTCCAGGCAGGATATGGAATTGGAAATTAAGGATGTGCTGCGTCCCAGCAGGGATCGGCGTATTGGAATCCACCAGTATCCCAACCCTGCCATTGGCAGCCTGTGTCGCATTCACCCCAAGGAAGGCTCCCGGGTCGATACCGGGCCCACGTGAGATATCCGGATTTCCGAAGCCCGAAATATCACTAATACTCAGTTTCGTCGGGTCGAAACTAAGACTGAAACCCGTCGCCTTCTCGGTGCCCAGAGCTTGGAGATAGACCGGGACCGTCACTACATCCCCAGGACTTCCCGTTTGAGAGGCCACGCTAAATGTCCTCACTTGCGAGCCGTCGTGCTGATATTCAAAGGCACCGATGTCGCAGCCCGCATCAGTACGTCGGGCAAAACCACGCTGGTCGGTAAGAAGTTGGGAGCCGCCGTATCTCAAACATTCCGCGATAGGTATGGCGTCGATCGCGGGGTTGCCCGCAAGGAGTGCGTGGGTTGGTGTTGGTCCACCGTTATTCATTAGCGGGCCTAACTGGAGGTTGGATACGATCTGGTCACCACCAAGGACGTTCTGCCCGCAACTGCTATCGCCAAATATGTTGTGGCCACCCCCTACAGGTGTAAACCAGGCACACTCGACACCTGAGCCTCTCGTCGGACTGGCAAGGATACTGTTCTTAATAGAAATGCTGCCCACTGGGCTAAAGGCATCGGCAACGGCGTCACCCCGCCCTTCAAACCCCAGAGCCCCACCGGCCTGATTTTCGTAGATAGTGCTGTTGTTGATCGAGAGTTGTAGCGCGTCGAAATTCAAGATGCCGCCGCCCGTTCGGGCACCAAATGCGGTGTTATAGCTGATCGTAGAGTTCTCGATCGTAAGTCTGCTTGCATTGTTGTTACAGATACCTCCGCCCTCGTCAGCAAAATTCTCGGTGATTGTGCTGTTGCGTATGATCGTGGTGGTAACGTTTAGGTAGAGTCCTCCCCCGCCGCACCGATTCGGGCCAAAGCCGCGTCCCCCTTTTATGATCAAATTATCGATCGTCAGGTACGAGTAGAGTGCGTACAATACGCGAAAATCAGGAGTTCCTGGAGCCTGGCTCCGCTGAATGGTCGCCCCGTTCCCATTGATCGTCAAGGTCGCGGGTTGGGCCTGCGACGGGCCTTGGATGATGGGAAGCCCGGAATTGCCGTGCCAACTATCCGGACCGGCGACATAGGTCAATGTATAGACCCCATTTTGAGCAAGGTTGATAGTATCGGGGCCCGGGCTGGCGTTTGATGCGTTTATGGCTGCGATTAGGCCCGCCACATCCCCGTCGGCAATGTTGTATGTTGCCGTTCTCGCTGTTCCAACTACACAAAGAACTATTAGGATCATGCCCAAAATTGAAGCCTTTCGTTTCATAATGCTTTCACTCTGACTACAAGCGCGTATTCTTTGCCCGTTATCAGATATATCTCCTTTGATCGGTTTTGACGCTATAGACGAAAAAACTCGAGAGATATTGGAATGACGGTAAATTGCCTTCTATTTACTCTAGGCCTTGGATCAGGTGGAGCGGCGATTCGGGACCCTTTGACCTGCGTGGCAAGGCCGGGACACGGAACATTCGAGGCCGTGACCGTCACAGTCTCATTCAACCTCAGATTCCCTGCCGCGGCCTTGCTTCACACCTTGACGAAAAGTGCAGTCAGATATTGGTACAGAGAGCAAAATACGATTTACATTTTTCGAGAAAGGGAATATAGTTCGGAAAAGTTAATAACCGTCACAGTCATCGGCCGATGATCGGCCTTTCTATTTTGCGGCCGTAGTTCTATGCACGCCGCGGGAGCCCCTCGACGAGGCGAGGTGCTCATAATGGAACATGACCCAGGACCTCGCCTGGCCCCCCGGAGGCTGTTGATGCTCTCAGATTTCAAGATCTCACTTTTTGTATTGCTGTCGGTCAGCTTTTGTAATTCGGGATTCTCCCAAAACCAGCCTATTGCAGTTGAGGTAGGTAAGCCCATTGAGGTTGAACTAAAGGGCGGGGAAACGCACGATTACACAATTCAACTACCGCCAAGCCAATTCATTAACGTTGTCCTCACGCAAAAAGGTGTTGATGCAATATTTACGCTGCTCGGACCTGACGGAACAAAAAAAGTTGAGGTTGACACGACCGGCAAGACCGGACCGGAGCCGATATGGTTTGTGGCCGATACGGGCGGAGCATATGTCCTCCGGGTTTCTGCGGTGGAAAAGACAGTAGCCTCGGGCCGCTATGTGGTCCAATGGAATGAATCTTCTCGTGCAACTGATGATCTTAGGAATTTTGCGGCTGCGAGCAATTTAGTGATCGAGGGGGTCATGATAGAGGCGAAACGAAAGTTCGATCCCAGTACCACCGCGTTGGCGAAATTTGACGAGGCCGCCAGGCTATATGAGAAGATCCAGGACCACAAACAGGCAAAGGCGGGTGGATTTGCGCGCATGGGGCGGGTTTATCGTTCCGCTAAAAGAAATGAACTCGCATTGAGTTATTTCGACCGGGCCATTGATATTTTCCTTGAGATAGGACAAAAGCGCGAGGCAATGCTAAATCTTGTAGAGACGCAGGGCTTAGCCGCTGATTCAATTGAATTCATTAAGCGAAATGAAAAAGTCCGTGACCTTGCGATCGAGATCGGGGACCGAGGCTATCAAACGGGGGCCTTGATGCAGATAGCACAGGGCCATTACGATCTTGGCAACTTTCCAACGGCGGTCAGAACAATTCGTGCTGCTCTGGCCATTGCTATCGAAGAAAACGATGAGCGCCGGCTCGAAGGCATTTATAACAATATGGGCGCGATCTATACGGCGCAAGGGGACCTTGTTGCAGCCTTCGAGGCTCACGACCGTTCCGTCGCAATGCAGCTCAAAAGGACTGGTGGAAAGCTGAGCGGGGATGCCCTGTTGAACATAGGGAATGTCTATAACGGCTTCGGCAAATACGATGTTGCCCTTGACTACTATGCAAGAGCCTTGGAGCAGTTCGAAAAGCTGAACGCCAATGTTGGAATATCATATGCTGTTAGCAACATGGGGGTGGTTTACCTTCAAATGGGTAACTACGACAAGGCTCTTGAGTATTTCTTACGGGCAAAGCCACTCAAGGCTAAGTTCCTTCCAAAAGATCCGCAGACAACGTACAACATTGCCTCGACGTATAAGCTTAAAGGAGAGTATAACAAGGCCCTGGAAAACGCCCATTTGGCTCGGGAACTTTGTCAGAGCACCAAGGACGCCTATCATGAGGCCGAAACTGTAATAATGATATCGGAACTGCAACTTCTCCTGGGAGACGCAGTCGCATCATTGAAGACGGCAGGGCAGGCCGAGGAGATCGCCAGACGATTTGAACTCGACAAATCGCTTTGGGAATCACTTGAAGCTTCATCCAATGCAAACCTCAAATTAGGAAACGCCGCGAAAGCTCGCGAACAGCTAGAATCCGCAATTGCGATAATCGAGCGTATTCGGGCAAAAGCGGCTTTGGACGACTCTTCAGCGGAAAATTACTTTGAAGGTAAAGCCAATCCTTACGCCTCATTGATCGGCATTCTGATCGCCGAAAGACAGGATCTCCGTGCTTTTGAGATCGCTGAACGAACAAAGGCGCGATCATTGCTAGACACGGTAAAGAGCGGACGAGTAAATATCTCAAAGGCGATGTCTGATGGCGAGCGAAACACAGAGAACAGACTTAGGAGCGAACTTGCCGTACTAAATAGCGACATAAGCAAACAGAGCGATGAAAAAACTAAAGCGTCTTTAGAAGATCGGCTTGACCGGAAGCGTCTTGAGTTTGAGGATTTTCGTACGCGACTGTACGCTGCAAACCCACAACTCAGGATCCAACGGGGCGACATCGCGTCGATAACCCCTGATGAATTGAACGAGACCCTCAGCGAACAAAGATCAGCAATCGTTGAATATGTGACCGCCGCTGATAAGTCGTTCGCTTTCATAGTGACAAAACGGTCCAACGGTTCGATTGATGTAAGAGCTCATCTGATCCCGTTGGGTCGTGATGCAATTCTCACTCGGGTCAAGTCGATCCAAACGGGCATCTCAAACGGCGATCTGGATTTTCAAGATTCCTCGAAGGCTCTGTACAGTCTACTCATCAAGCCGCTCGAGAACGAATTGGCGGCCAAGACCAATATCGTCATAGTACCGGACGGGCCGTTGTGGGATCTGCCGTTTCAGGCGTTGATGGATGAGAAGGGGAAATACCTGATCGAGAAGGCCGCGGTGAGCTATGCGCCGAGTTTGACGGCTCTTCGAGAAATGTCGAAGAAGGCGAAGACGAGGAAGCCTTCGCCCGATGCTGAGCTGCTTGCATTCGGCAATCCGATCGTTGGTAAAGAGACAAAGGAGCGTGTCGAGCGGGTCTTTATGAGCGAGAAGCTCGAACCGATCCCCGAGGCTGAGCGGCTGGTGAATGAGCTTGGAAAGATGTACGGGCCCAAGCGGAGCAAGGTTTTTACCGGTGCTGACGCTCGCGAAGAGACCGCAAAGAAGGAATCACCCAATTATAGGATCGTGCAATTTGCAACCCACGGCATCTTGAACAACGTCTCACCTATGTACTCGCATCTAGTGATGGCACAGGACGCCAGAAATCCGAATGAGGACGGCCTGCTCGAGGCTTGGGAACTCAAGGACCTCGACCTCAAAGCCGACATGGTCATACTCTCGGCGTGCGAGACTGCCCGCGGCAAGATCGCCAATGGCGAGGGAATCATCGGCATGACCTGGGCGTCGTTCATCGCTGGGGCACCGACGACGGTCGCCAGCCAGTGGAAGGTCGAGTCATCATCGACGACCGAGCTTATGCTCGAATTTCACCGGCAATTGTTGAGCAAAAAACCTCCGTCAAAGGCCGAGGCACTCAGACGGGCTTCGCTCAAGCTAATGAAGATGCCACGGTACCGGCATCCACGCTACTGGGGAGGCTTTGTACTGGTCGGTGACGGTTCGTAAAGGATCGAGTGCTCGATGGCCGCTAAAGGTAGAATTTATTTGACCGCCACATGCTGGTGTCTGACCTGAAAACAACCTCCCACGAGACCTCGGAGTACGACAGTACTCTAGAGGATCTGACCGATCAGGTGATAAGGCCGATCGTTCGACGGCGGCTGCATGTAACGCTTTCGCTGTCGGACACAAGTCGGGCCAATCAGGACGCTCTCGAGTTGGTCGGTGATATTCAGATCGCGTTGATCTCGGCCCTCAAACGAGGCAAGGGCCTCGGCAGCGAGATCGCCGATCTTGACGCCTATGCCGCCCGCTCAGCCGTTAACGCATGCTATCAGCACCTCAGAGACCGGTTCCCGGTGCGGACGCAGCAGACCAACAAGATCCGCTATCTGATCTCTCACAGTAAGGAGTTCGACCTGTCGCAAGATGCCGCCGGGCAATGGGTCTGCTCGCTTTCGGGCGAGCATGAACGACATGGAAACGAGGCGGCAGCGGATATGACCAGAAGCCGCTACAAGCGGGTGATCTATGAATTCGTAGCGGCACATGAAAACCCGGTCGAACTCGAAAGGATCGTAGATGCGGTAATGGATCGGTTTGAGATCAGGGAGCGGACCGAGACGCCGATCGATACTGACCCCGAACGGGATTCTGCGGCTTTCGATCCGCCGGCGGATGTGACGAACCCTGTCCTGCGGCTAGAGTTGATCGACCGGCTTAGGCAAATGTGGTCGATACTGCTAGAGTTGGGCCCAAAACACAGAAAGGCTCTGCTGTTCAACCTGCGAGACGGCGACGACTGTCTGATCTCGGTGTTGCCATTGACGGGCGTTGCGAGCCTTGCGGAGATAGCCGAGTCGCTCGAGATGCCGCCGGGCGACCTTGCGGAACTATGGCAAACACTGCCTTGGGATGACCTAAAGATAGCCGAACATCTCGGCATCACGCGGCAGCAGGTGATCAATCTGAGGTATACGGCGAGGGCTAGGCTCGTTCGCGACTCAGGAGGATCTTAAATAATCGTTGAGGTTTTTCGTCATATATCAATAAAGCCGGAATGTCAGAACACGTAGCCAAAACAGATATAGAGCGATTCAAGCAAAATCGGCTTTCCGCCGTCGAACTCCTGCGTGTCGACCGGCATTTATCCGCTTGCGAGTCTTGCCGTATGATGGCGAATTCCAATCCAGGCACATTGGGATCCGCGGGACGATTTCTCGACCGCCTTTCGGGCGAATTCGGTAACCACCTTACGTACGAGCAGTTTGAGGGACTCATTGATGCCCGTCTTGACCCTTCGGAGCGTCGTCTGGCCGATCGCCACCTCGAGATATGTGTGGAGTGTGCTGATGAACTCGAGTCGATTCGCGAGATGTCGCCGCCGCTCATACCTGAGGCAACTCCGTCCGGGGGCCATGGCTTCAGTTCGTTTTTTGCGTTACGATGGGTCCCCGTGACCGTGGGCATTGCATTGTTGTTTGTGTCCGGGATCGGTTTGATCTACATTTTGCGGCCCGGTGATGATGTGGCGAAGGCCGTGGACTCAGTGCCTGAGGTCGTAATTCCGACGGCAAATGTCGAGGCTACACCTGAACCTCTCGGCGAATCGGTCGACCCAAACCCCGAACCATCCATTGCTCTCAATGACGGCGGCGTGACGATCGGGATCGACGCCGACGGACGGCTGTTGGGTCTGGACGAACTTTCGCCGGCGAGCAGGCAGTCGGTCGAGCGGGCCATGCGCTCGGGAACCATCGTGGTCGGAAAGGACGCGAACGAGGTTCGAACCGCTAACGGCTCGCTTATGGGCAGCGGTGGCACCTCACTCGATGGCTTTAATATCGTTGGCCCTTCAGGAAAGGTGATATTGTCAGACCGGCCCACGCTGTCCTGGAAAAGCGTCGGCGACGTAACCGGCTATCGAGTCGATATCTACGATTCAAACTATGCTAAGGTCACATCGAGCCCTGTTCTGCAGTCCAATTCATGGACCACACAACTCCCTCGCGGCAGGACGTATGTATGGCAGGTTACAGCCGTAAAGGACGGGGAGGAATTTAAGGCGCCGTCAGCCGCAGAACCTGAAGCTAGGTTTCGCATAGTTGATGCCCGCCGTTCCGCCGAGATCGAATCGATCAAGACAAAATACCCGCGATCGCACCTCGCCTTGGCGATCGCCTATGCCGATGCCGGCCTCGTCAGCGACGCCCTGCGTGAACTGGAGTCAGTGTCACGTTCCAACCCAAATTCGAACTTAGTTCGGCGTATGATCAAGGGCCTTCGCACCGGCAGATAAACCGCGTTCAGCCCGCACCGATTATCCTGGATCACGCGTGTCGAGATACAATACGGTTCAGCTGCTCCGTATGTAGGCGATTACGGGCCGCTCTATTTCACGAAATTCTGCGGCGAATGACCCGAAAACTCCACATTGCGGCGGCGGCGATCTTGCTGGTAGTTTTGGCTCTCGGCTCACTGGGCTGTGGGTTTGTCGGCCAGCGTTCGCGAAAGCCGGAGAAGCTGCCGGATGTGGCACCGCCGCCTGCCAAAACGACCTTTGAACTGCTTCCCTTTGGAAACCCATCGAATGCGGGCACAGCCGATCGAGATAACTGGCTGCTGACGCATTACAGCCACGTACTCTCATACAACAACAGCCGCGGGACACTAAATTGGGCGGCCTGGCGGACGACCCGCGAGGACATGGGCGAGTCGCTGGCACGGCCCGACTTTGAACCTGACCCGACGTTGGATGAGAGCATGGTACGTGTTTCGTATTCAGATTATTCGGGCAGCGGTTATGACCGCGGCCACATTGTGCCGAGCGCCGATCGATTCGGCAACGCGGAGCTTAACCGGCAGACGTTCTACATGACGAATATCGTTCCGCAGACCGGCGACCTCAACCAATATCCGTGGAACAAGCTCGAGATGTACGCACGCACGCTTGTTTATCGAGGGAACACACTTTACACGATCGCCGGTGCTTACGGAGACAAGGGACGGCTTCGCGGCAAGGTGACCGTGCCGACCAACTGCTGGAAAGTGATCGTCGTTTTTCCCCGCGGGGCCGCGGCAGACAAAATCGACAGCAGCACCCGCATCATCGCCGTCGATATGCCGAACATCGGCGGCATCGAGGATGTAGATTGGGACCGCTACAAGACGACGGTCCGTGATATCGAGAAGCGGACCGGACTCGACCTTTTCAGCGCACTTCCAAAGGAAGTGCAGGATACTGTTGAAACGAGGCAGGAGCCGAATAAGCTCCGCTCGCCCTAAACAATTTGAAGCCGTAGACGTAAACAAAAACTATGAAGATCCTACTATTTCTATTTATTTTCGCCGCCGCGGGTGCCGCGATCGCTCAGCCTCCGGCACCTGCACCAACACCTAAACAGGCCGACCCGAAAGACGTCGGTTCGATCGATAGCATCATGAAAGCCGTTTATGACGTCATCTCCGGCGACGCCGGCAAGCCGCGTGATTGGGACCGCTTTCGCTCGCTGTTTCATAAGGACGCGAGGCTGATACCCGCGGGAAAGAACGCTCAGACCGGTGTCTTCGGTGCCAATGCTCTCACGCCCGAGGATTACGTCAAACGCGTCGAACCGGTATTCGCCAAGGACGGCTTTCACGAACGCGAACTTGCACGGCACGTTGATCAGTACGGCAATATCGCACAGGTCTTTTCGACGTACCACGCCTTTCGCAAATCGGATGACAAAGAGCCGTTTCTCCGAGGCATTAACAGTTTTCAGTTATTGAACGACGGAAAACGCTGGTGGGTCGTGACGATCTACTGGCAGGCAGAAACGCCGGACAACAAGATCCCCGAGAAATATCTGACGAGCCGAAACTGAAAAGAGAGTAACCGCGAAATACACTAAAGACGCGAAAGAACAGAAGGAGCTTTCTGTTTCGTGTCTTTAGTGTATTTCGTGGGCAATTTCTCTCTATGGCTGAACATATACTTACGCGATCGTTGACGCTAGACATTCCGCGAGAGGAAGCTTTCGCATTCTTTGCCGATGCAGGCAATCTCGAGGCGATCACTCCGCCCGAGTTGGGATTTCATATCATCACTCCGCAGCCGATCGACATCCGGCAAGGCACCCTGATCGACTACAAGCTCAAGCTGCACGGCATTCCTATGTCCTGGAGGACCGAGATCTCGGTTTGGGAGCCGCCATTCCGCTTCGTCGACAGGCAGCTTCGCGGGCCGTATTCACAGTGGATACATACGCACACGTTCTCAGAGCCTGAGCCCGGCAAGACACAGATCGACGACGAGGTCCGCTATCGCCTGCCGCTTGAGCCGCTTGGCGACATCGCACACTTTATCGTCAGTCGTGAACTCGACTACATTTTCGACTACCGACAGAAAGTGGTCGCTGAAATGCTCGGAAATCCTTAGGAAATATTTACTGCAAAGGTCAAAAGAATACGGAGCAAGAAAGCCCCTCGGTGATGGATCCCTTTCCTAAACTATTCCCCAAAGAAATCCCCATCGCCGAATACTTTTTTTCCGGCGAGCGAGATGTAGTAGGCATACCCTGCCAAGATGAAGGCTGTCGCCGACATCAGCACCGTGCTTGGGAAATAGAAACTCGACGGATCGAGTGTAAATGCAGTATCAACAAAAAAATAACCAAGCATTACAAAGGATGCCATGGTTACAACACCGAAACGCACAAGAAGGAAGATCGCAAGAGCGTTCCATAGCACGGAACCAGCCGTGGCCGCCCAGAAATCTCCACCACTCAAAATGTTAGGGCCGCCTAAGATCAAAAACGTTACGATAACGCCGAGAAACTTCTTTCTGAAGATCAACGTCATGGCCAGAACCATAAAGAGAAGGAAAAAACTGAATCTCATACCGTCTTTAAGTTTGTCGAAGATATCCGACAACGCACCGGCAATTCCCATTATGTGGTCCGTTTGGGAATATAAGATCAAACCGATGAACTCCTTTGGATCGAACCAAAATTCAATATAACGCAACGGGAATCGGGCCAGATACATAACTACCCCAAATGTGACACCGACAAGAATGTCCCGGCCGACCAGCGGGTCACGAAGATTGCCCATTACAAGGCGGCTCCACGAGACGAGGATCTCAGGCCAACGACGCCGGACAAATGGTTCGATGGCCAAATAGAACAGTCCCGCCTGGGTTCCGACAAACAATCCGTCACCCAACCGTCGGAACAGGAAATCCCTGATCGCCGTGAATGTAGGCGGCACATCGATCACCAGGAAGTCCGTGCACAAGGAAAGAACCAGAAAAACCAGGCCTATCTTAATTGCGCCCTTAAGATCACCGCTTCCTTTCTTCAGGTTGTAACGGACAAGCACGATCGGCCCAATAAACAAAACCAGGAACAGGAACACGTCGAGGAGAAAACGCGGCAAACTCGATGACGGATCCTGATTAGCCGCGGTTTGAGCGGCAATATCCGGTTCCTTCCACGACGGCACGATCTCAAAATACACCGGTCGGGCCCGGAATCCCGCCCCCTCAACACGTACGGGAACGTCGGTCGTACCGGCCATCATTCCTTCCCACGCGGCAGTTTCATCAAAGGCTACCGGCGGCGTTGATCTTAAATCGACCGGCCTAAAGCTCGCGATATCGAGCCCGGCCTCATCAAATAGCTTTTTCCAATCCGTTTTTGCCGATCTGTCTCCAGAGCTAGAATCAGCCGGAGGCACGGCGGTAAACGCGGTGAGCCGCCCGGTCACGTCCAATTCGACCGTGACCATGCCCGGCACGGTCAATGGCGGACTATCTTTGGTTATGGGAGAGTAGTCGATCGTCTGCAGATACTCCGGCGACGAGCGGTACCTAAAGGAATAGAACGACGGCTGGCCGTTTCGCATCCTTTCGATCCACCCGCGTTGATCATCCTGCTTCATTACAAAGTTCCGGTAGTTTGGCCCATCATCATCGAACTTGTAATCGATGTCCTTCGGCGTGTCGGTGTAGCCGAGATTCTTTATCACCGACCGCGCCCGCTCGGCGAGGACCGCGGCCGGCTTATCGATAGGTGTGTAATAGTTGATCGAGTAGGTCGCCTTTAGGTAAAGGGCCGCTGAAAACGATGCGACAAAACCGAGGAGCAATGCCAATGCGACCCACGGCTTTAACGCTCCCTTTACCGGCGTCGCTGCGACCATCTCCGGTGAAGGTGTTTGTCCGGCGTCGAGGGCGATCTGCATCGGATTGCCGCCTGGCAACGCCATGGCGACTTGCAGGGCGGTTTGCGGACGGTCCCTCGGGTTTTTTTCCAGGCATTGGGCAATGACGCTCTCGACCAACGGGTCGATGCCTTTGACAATCTCGGACGCGCTTGTCGGCGTCGCCGTCTGGTGCATCTTGATCATCTCCATCACGTTGTCCGCGATGAATGCCTGTTTGCCCGTGAATATCTCGTAGATCACCAGCCCAAGTGCGTAGATGTCGCTGCGGGTCGAGACTTCCTTTCCGCTGATCTGCTCAGGAGCCATGTAGGCCGGTGTTCCGGCACGGATGCCGTCTTTGGCGATCTCAGCTTCTATCCCGGCGATACCAAAATCGGTGATACGGGCGACGCCTTTCTTGTCGATGATGATATTGGCTGGTTTGAAGTCGCGGTGGAGAATTCCGGCCTTATGGATCGCCTCCATCCCCACGCAAAGCTGCCGCGAGATCTCTACCGCCCTTTCGTGCGTAAACCGCCCGACCCGCGTCAGCAGATCAGACAGATCGTCGCCATCCACAAACTCCATCGACAGGAAATGCCGACCGTCGATCTCGCCGATGTCGAAAACACGGCACACATTCACATGTGAAACCTGCCGAGCATTTCGAACCTCGGCATGAAACCGCTCAAGTGCTTCGCTGTCGTTTTGGTAATGGTCGGGAAGAAACTTAAGGGCAACCGTCTGCGAGAGCTTGATGTCCTCAGCCTTATAAACCTCGCCCATCCCGCCTTTGCCCACGAGGCTGATGATGCGGTATCGGCTTGCTAAGACCGTACCAGCAATAAAATCACCACTCCGGGCATCGCCGGTAGTGTTGCTCTTGATCGCAGTCTTGTTCTCGTCGCCTTTGCTCCGGCCACTGCCTGAGCTGTCTATCTTTGTCGGGTCTTCCATTTGGGTTTACGACATAGTAAACCCGATCAGTGAATATTGATAATTGGGATCGAGCGGAAGTGAAAAAGTATGGGGTCAGATCGGCCATTCGCCACTGTAAGACAGATCGGCTCGGCCTTTGATAACTATCTCGTCGTCATCACGCCATAGCACCTCTGTTATGCCGCCTTCGGCATGAACATTGATGAAACGATCTGTCTTTAGCATGAACGCACTAAGGACAGCAGCACCGCTCGAGCATGTGCCTGATGACGAGGTTTCGCCGGCAGCCCGCTCCCAGATGCGGATCTCGATGTTATTTCGATCGAGGATCTTTACGAAGACTATATTGGCACGTTCGGGAAACTTCTCATGCGTTTCCATCAGCCGCCCGGCAGCTCGCCAATCAAGGTCAAAATTGTCGACAAAGACGCAAGCGACCGGATTACCGATATTCACCGCCGAAAAAGCGAAATGACGGCCGTCGACCGCTATCGGCTCGTTGACGATCGCCTCGCGGCGGGTCGAAGTAAGAACGGGAACCTCTTCGCTGGCAAATTTTGGCTTACCGATCTCAGCCTCGAACCAGAACTCTCCATCGCCTTTTCGCTCAATGAGGTCGTAGGTCTTAATGCCGCTTCGGGTCTCTAGACGGAGACGCGGTTCGGACCAGATACCTTTGTAATGGAGATACGAAACGGCACAACGCGTTCCATTACCCGAGAATCCTGCCGTGCTGCCATCGGGATTGATGATCTCGCAAAAATAGTCGGCAGCCACCCCATTGCTCCTGTCGAGGACCGCAATGCCGTCGGCACCGGCACCGCTGTTTCGGCTGCAGATATCTATGGCTAGACGAGAGAGGTCTGTCCCTCCGGGTATATTTTCGCGTTCGATCACGATGTAATCGTTACCGAAACCATGAAATTTGGTAAATGCAATGGCCATCAGCTATTGAGCTTTTTCAATTGACGCGATCTTCTCTGCACCTTGCTTGTACTCGAGCATAAAGATCGCTGTATCACCGACCTGAAGCGGCTTGAGCATCGCCTTGTCAGTTACCGAGAATTCCATCTTCATTGCGGGCATGACGTTGGGGATCTCTTCGTGGTCAAGCTCAACCGAACCGAGTTCGGTGTTGATCTTCGTAACGACGCCTTTGCCTTTGTAATAGCCGTCCTCGACCGTCCTCGCCACGGCGTTGGCTGCCGGCTTCGACTGACTTCCCGCACCGCCGCAGCCTGCAGCCGCAAGAGTGCAAAAAACTAATGCAAACAAAATGATGTATTTCATAGGTTCGTGAAAAATTCGTCGACCGGCACGCAGTAATGGCAAAGCCAAAGATCGGGAGACCGCGCGGGCGATAATTAACTTGATCAAAGGTCAATGGACCTGTCGAAAAAAGCCTTAAGCTTTTTGCCTGTGTCGGCCGCTTCTTTTATGACCGCCAGATCCTGCTTTGACATGCGCTCTCGTGCTTTACCGTCATCAACCAACCTTATCGCACGCGGCCCCGAAAAATAGATACGCCGTTCTGCAGGCACCATCTCATCATTCTCGGCACGCTGAATGTAATAGATCAGTATTCCGGCGGCGGAGTATAGGTATTCTTCTCGGTACGTGCGGTTCGATGAACGGCGCTCGGATTTTACGAAGACCAGTTGGTCAGGATAAAGCCGCTTTTCGTCATCCTCAACACCTTTATAGAAGAATCTGTGTCTTTGGCCGTAGATCCCCACCGCACGCCATTGATGATCGCGGCTGTTGACCGTGAGTTCATTCATGACCAACTCGCCGAATTGGCCCTGATCCTCGTCGGATTCACAGAGACGAGCTTTCTCGGCAACATCGGCGTAAAGCGAGTTTGTCGCGGCAACTATCTTGTCAACGGCCTGCGCCGAGATCGAGATACCCGCAAACAGAATTGACAGCAAGAGAGTTATGGCCCTTTTCATATCAAAAGGAACGATAGCATTAACGGGTTCTTGCCATTTTCGGGCCCGGCCAATTGGCGGCCAGGCTAATTCACCCAGTCCGCGATGAAGACGTTAGTGTCGCCTTCCTTCGCTGCATTTCGGTTTGATGCGAAGACCAGTTTTTTGCCGTTGGGCGAGAACATCGGGAATCCGTCAAATGTCTCATTGGTCGTCACGCGCTCGATACCTGTGCCATCGAGGTTGATCAGTGCGAGATCGAAGTTCCTTTTACGCGGATCGCTCGCGAAGTAGTTGGTGCAGAAGATTATCTTCTTGCCGTCCGGCGTAAAGTACGGAGCGAAACTGCCCGCCCCCAGGTTTGTTACCTGCCTTTTGTTCGATCCGTCGGCATTCATCACCCAGATCTCAAAGGTCGTCGGGACGATCAGGTGTTGAGCGAGCAGACTCTTGTATCGAGCAACTTCGGCCGGGGTCTTCGGGGTCGAGCGCCGATAGACGATCATTTTGCTGTCGGGCGAATAGAACGCACCGCCATCGTAGCCAACGGCATCCGTCAGCTGTTTCAGATTCTTACCGTCAATGTCCATCGACCACAGTTCGAGGTCGCCCGTACGTTCGCTTGTGAAGATTATCTTTTTGCCGTCGGGCGAGACTGTCGCCTCAGCGTCGTAGCCGGGGCTATTGGTCAGCTTCTGAATATTCTTGCCGTCGGGCGTCGACGTGTACAGGTCATAATCGGGATAGACGGCCCAAACATAGCCCTGTGAAAAATCCGGGTTTGGCGGACATTCCTTCTTGCCACCGTGGGTCGAGGCATAAACAACCTTCTTATTTCCCTTGAAGAAGTACGAACACGTCGTCCGCCCCTCGCCATTCGAGACCATCTTAACGCCCGAACCGTCGATATTCATTCGATAGATCTGGTCGCACCCACGGCCGTCGCGTTTGGACTGAAAGATAAGCTGCTTTCCGTCGGATGAAAAGTAAGCTTCGGCATTCTCTCCGCCGAAGGTCAACTGTTTGATATTTTTGAGCCTGCGCTCGCCTTCAAACGAGAGCTTACCGTTCTGGGCCAGACCACTTGACACTAAGACTATAATGGTGAGGAAAACTAGGTACACGAATTTCATAATTTCGATTATATTATTTTCGACGCAGATTTTCGCATCTGTAGAGGGTAGAAATGCGAAATACATAGTGCCTCGCTACTTATTGAATGAGTTTTGAGACAAATAAAGAAATTCTCGACTGGTACGAAAAGCAGGAGCGCTCGCTTACCCCCGAGTTCTTATCCGCGATCCCCTGGGACAAGGTAAAGGACACCCCGTTCGATGAGAAGTTCGTTCCCGTGCTCTTTTACATGCGCGACGTCGAAACGCTTACCGATATGTATCACCGTGAGTTGTGCCGGACTCCTACAGGAAAGGACCCGCATATCAGTAAATTCATGGAACGCTGGGGTGTCGAGGAGATCACCCATGGCGAGGTGATGAATCGATTTCTCAACGAACTTGGATATGAGACGGACGAAAAATGGCAGACGCAGGTGCGAAAAGCCGTGACCCTCGCTTACCGGGCGAACGCCTTTCTGCTGACAACCCTTACCAATATGATAGGTAAGAAATTCACGGCGACGCACATGACGTTCGGAGCGATCCACGAGATGGAAGCCGCTCAAGGCTATCGTCGCCTAAAGGCCCTGACCGACCATCCTGTACTGAACCCGATACTTGACGCCATCATTCGCGAGGAATCAGCTCACAATCAATTCTATTGGAGTGTCGCCAAACTCGAATTAAGCCGGTGCGAGACGGCCAGGAAGATCGCGCGATACGTCACCGACCATTTCTGGGCACCGGTTGGCCAGGGTTCGCTAGCGAAACGCCGTACCCAGTATTTGGTATCGACTCTATTTGCAGACCAGGACGGCATCGAGACCATCGATACAAAAGTGACAAAACGCGTCCGCCAGCTGCCGGGTTTCGATGACATCACTAAGATCACAGAGACCATCAGCAACATGGCCGCGACATCAAAGGTTTCGTTTGAGGCAGCCCTGCCTGTCGTCCTTGCGTGTTTTTCTTTCGGTTTTTGCCTGTAGGCCAGAGTCAGTGAGGCCGGTAATATTCAACGCCCCCGCTCAGTTCAACCGCTAGTTTCCCTTCACTCTCGGCATAGTCAAGGTGTGCAATCGCTTCAGATATGGCAAGAAAACGATGGACATCGTGGCTGTGAGCGTCCGGAAACAGTCTCAGCGCAACATCGTATGCCGTTGTTCCGTCACTCCTTACCAGTGAGATAACCCGCTTTTGACGTTCGTCGATCGCCCTCACATAACGGTGGAATATCTCATCGAAATCACTGACGGGTTCGCCATGCCCTCCATACGCGAGCGTCGGCGAACAACCGCGAAGCCGCGCAAGGCTGACCAGATACTCAGCCAGCGACGGGAACCGCCGTGTCGGGTCGACCGGATGCGGTGAAACGATAGGATTCGGCGTGATGCGCTTCAGCACGCAATCGCCACAGATCAGCGTCCGGTTCGCTTCGCGTACAAATGAGCACGATCCGGGCGTATGGCCCGGCGTATGAAGCACCTTTAGCGAGCCGCCATCGAACTCGATCTCCATTTCGTCCGTAAGAGGCAAAAACTCACCGTCCACAAGTGAATCGGTCAAAAGGCTAATATCCTGATACAACGACCTCATCTCCTCGAAGATCCCGTCGGGGACCCCCGACCGGAACATTAGGTGTCGATGTTCCTCATGTGCCAGGCGACCAAAAAGGTGTCCTGTCTCCCATTCATGTATAAGTATCTCCGCGTCCTTGGCCTCGTCGCGGACCCGCTTGGCAAGCCCGCAATGGTCTTCGTGAGCGTGCGTAAGGACTATGCGGCGAACGTCCGAGAAACGGACCCCGTGTGCGGCAAGCCGCTCGCGCAGGCACTTGGCTGCGGCATCCGTCTTTGGCCCGACATCGATCAGGGTAACGGGATCTTCCTTTATGAGATAGATATTTACGTCACCGACATAGAATGGGGTCGGAATGGAAATTGGAACGATCTTCATAGTGCCTTCAGACGGACGCGGTCAAACTTAAGATATTAGCAAACATCCTCACTATCGCACGCCCATGATATGAAATTGGTATTTTTTGTATGGCTCTCGACGGCCGATCGCATCGCGTTAGCAACAAAGGCTGTCACGTATTATTGGAAAACCCAATTCCTCGAACCTGACTGTGACAAAAAAATTACATTTTTGCTTGCCTTATGGCGGTTTTTGGGGTACAAAATTGACAGCATTCAGTTCTGTATAAATATTTGTCGGACAAAGACCTAGCTTGGCTACGCTCACAATTCGCTTTCTCGTCGTTTGATGTTGGCAAGATTGTTTTGAGTTGAGCCTGCTTACCCCAAAATTCCGACCGGTATTCGAAGGTTCCATTTAGTGTCAAGGAGAATAAAAATGAGAGTATTTACGTCCAAGATGTCTGCCCAGGCTGCGAGGATCGCGGTCCTGGTGGCGGCAACGCTTGCTTTTGCCATTTCTGCGATGGCTCAGGCCCAGGCCACGGCGGCCGATCTCGCCGGAACAGTTACCGACCCTTCGGGGGCGGTAGTCGCCGGAGCGTCGGTCACCGCTAAAGGTGTCGGTACTGGAATTTCACGCACCGTGATAACCAATGCCGAAGGCTACTTCAAGATAGTCGGCCTTCCTCCGGGCGAATATGAGATCTCGACCGAGGCTAAAAGCTTTAAGAAAAGCGTCGTTGCGGGCGTGAGACTCACGGTCGGCCAGAGTGCCAACGTCACCATCAAACTCGATGTTGGTGAGGCCACCGCCGTTGTTAACGTTACCGCGGAGGATGTGCAGTTGGTCGAAACAACCCGAACGACCGTAGCGAATACGATCGATCAGACCCGGATCAGCGGGCTGCCTATCAACGAGCGTAGTGCGACCGGATTTGCTCTCACCCTTTCGACCGTAGGCCGCGACAACGGCCGACCGGTCGGGCCTGCTCCGACATCCGGCCTGAATATTGGCGGACAACGTGGACGCTCGACACTCGTTCAGGTTGACGGAGCCGACTTTACTGACAACTCGGTCAATGCGGCACGATCGACCGTTTCGCAGGAAGCGGTGCAGGAGTATCAGGTAACAACCAACTCCTATATGCCTGAATTCGGGCGTGCGACCGGCGGTATCGTCAATGTAGTTACAAAGCGAGGCACTGACAACTTTAATGGGAACGTATTCGGCTTTGCCCGTCATAAATCTATCCAGGCGCGAAACGCGTTTGCGCCGGTAATCGACGGCGACCCGAATAAGAAACCGGGTTATACTAGGGCTCAATACGGATTCACCATAGGCGGCCCGATCAAGAAAGAACGCACATACTTCTTTGGCTCGTTCGAACAGAGAAGGCGTCAGGAATCGGGCTTCTTCACCGGAGACATTATCGGCGGTGCGACCGCAAGCATTTCTATCGGAGCCCCGTTCCTTCCCTTTACCAACAATTACACAGGACTGACGCCCGCACAGGTAACGTACGTGCAGGGTGAACTGGCGTCGGGTATTCCGGCCCGGATTTCGGCTGCGATCAGCTATGCGACCCTTGCTTCGGCCGGTACTCAAACGGCTCTTAACGGAACGAGTACATTGATCAGTCCCGGCGGGGCCATTACGGCGGGTACGGTGATCGGATCAAGGTTCTTCCTGTCGGGTGCTCCGGTCCCGCTGACCAGAAACTCTGACGGCCAGTACATCGCTTTCCGTCCGCTCAACCAGCTCGCGAAGGTCTTTCCGATCTCCGATGCCACGACGTATTCGTCGTTTCGCATCGACCATGCAGTTGATTCGAACAATCAGCTCAGCTTCCGCTTCAGCTACAACCCGAGCCGGATCAGCGGTATCCAGGACGAATCACAGAACCAGACACTCGGACAGAACGATTATTCACGAACCGGCATCCAGGACCTGAAGGACACTGCATTTGGGGCATCGTGGACGAGTATTCTGCCGCGCAATATGGTGAACGAGCTATACTATAACTTTGGCCGTAGGAAAGCTAAGTTCGATTCACAGATCCCGAGCGTCGCTCTACAGATCGCAGGTACCGGATTCATCGGCTCGAACCCGTTCTCGCCTGTCGATCGGACCGAGGACCGCAACCAGATCCGAAACAATTTGAATTGGGTCAAGGGACACCACACTATGAAGTTCGGTGCTGACTTTAACTGGATCAACGGTGACGCCAGTTTTGAACTGAACTTCCCGGCACTTTTCAACTTCAGCCAGCAGTCCTGCAGCGGTTTGATCGCCGGATGTGCAGGCCCTGCATTTACCGCAATTCAGGCTTACGGACTTGGATTCCCAAGCGTATTCATTCAGGGATTCGGTGATCCGAACAGCTCGCTCAAGAACAAGCCGATCGCTTTCTTTGCACAAGACACTTGGAAGGCCACCAAGCGTTTCACCGTCAATTTCGGCGTTCGATACGACTACGAGTTTACCGAACAGTTTGCTCCGTCACCATTCACTGACCCGCTTACCGGCATTACTTTGACCGAAAGCGACATCCAGACGGCCCAAGACGCTTTGGGCGTAACACAGGGCTTCCCTCGTGACAAGAACAACTGGGCTCCGCGTCTCGGTTTCGCTCTTGACTTAAAGGGAGACGGAAAAACTGTCATCCGCGGAGCGGGCGGTATTTTCTACGACCACCCGCTGCTGGTTGTCTCGTTTAATTCAAATATTGCCGACGGCTCCCAGCAGCAACAGGCAACCCTGCTTCCGATCGGGGGCCCGGCGTCCAATGGACTGCTGAATGCCTTTCAGGTCATGCACGGCACAGTTTGCGGCGTAACCGGTTCGGTTGCGGCACTCTGCGGTGGAGGCAACACTCAGGCAATCGCATCCTCGGCTGTTTATCAGTACGGGCGCATGCGCTTTGACTCGAGCAAGTTCACGGGATTTGGCCCGATCCTCCCGTTCACCCTGCACGTCGCCAAGGACTTTGAATATCCGATGGCATTCCAGGGCAATCTCTCCATCGAGCGGATGATCGGCCGGGATATGTCGATCTCAGCGAGCTATATCAATGTAACGGCACGCCACCTTGCCCACCCGCAGGACGTCAATACGGTTAACCAGCAGGCGCTGATAGACAATTTCCGTCGCTACACGGCGAATAATCCCCTCGCTTGTAACGGCCCCTGCGGCGCTGCAGGTCGGGCCCCGACGAGCTTGAGCGAAGCGGCGTTCTTCTCGCTGCCGACCACAAGCAACGCTCTTTACACGGTCGTCGTACCGGGATTCATCGCAGTAAATAATACGACCGGACTGAGGATAGTAAGCCCGATCGCTGCGGATTTCTTCCGCAAGCTCGGTCCTAACTACTTCTTCGTACGCGCATTGACGGGACTGAACAAGGCGACGTTCGACTCGCTGCTCGCAGGCTCGCTGCGTTCTCCGGGCCCGATCAATCCGTACGCGGATGTAAATGCCCAGATGTCGGACGGCAACTCGTCCTACAACGCAATGAACATCGAGATCAAGAAGCGGTTCTCGAACAACATGCAGTTCCTCGCGACCTACACCTGGTCGCACTCGATCGACGATTCGTCCGATCTGCAAACGTTGCTCAAGCCGCAGAACAATCTTGACTTCCGCTCTGAAAAGGCCGACTCGCTCTTTGACCAACGCCACCGTTTTGTCCTGAGCGGGATCATGAGTTCGCCCGACGCATGGCGTTCGGCCGATAGCGGATTCAAGCGCTTTATGCATGGATTCTCGATCGCACCGATCCTTGAGATCAGTTCCGGCCGTCCGTTCAACATCCTCGCGGTCGGCGACAACAACGGCGACTTCCAGAGCACAAATGAGCGTCCCTCTGTTCGGGCTGACGGCTCGCTCTGTGCGACGGGTATCGACACTAACTGTCAGCAAGGCGTGTTCGGTCCAAGCGGATCTCTTGGCCGAAATATGGGCCTGACGCATGGGTACTTTACTCTTGACGCTCGCGTCACACGTAAGGTTCGCATCGGTGAACGCCTCAGTCTCGACATCATTGCCGAGGGATTCAACCTCTTCAATCGGTTTAACGAGGCCGCAGGCAATCCGTTCTACCAAGTGGTTAACTCATTTGGACAACGGGCCGGCAATGGCAAATATTACAGCCGCCCGACCTCTGCGTTTGATCCGAGACAGTTCCAGTTGGGCCTTAAGCTAAACTTCTGATCTTCAGATCGTTTTGATTCACTGGCCGGGCGCCGCAAGCGTCCGGCCTTTTTTGCCTTCAACTGTACAACTTTTGGATAATGCATGGATGGCGTCTTTCACTCGCGCGATCAAAGACAAGGCAGCCGAACTCGGCATCGATAAGATGGGTGTTGTCCCCGCGTCCGCACTTGAACAAGAACGCCAACTGCTCGGCGAATGGCTGGCCCGCGGTTATCACGGCAATATGGCTTGGATGGAACGCGAACCGGAAAAGCGTTCCGACCCGCGGCTACTCTTCCCCGGAGCCCGTTCAGTGATAGTTGCGGCGGTCAATTATTTTACTCCTCACGAACATTCGAACTCACCCGGTGAAGGAAAGCTTTCGCGTTATGCATGGGGCGACGATTACCATGAAGTAGTTGTCGAAAAGCTAAGGCATCTCCTTGCATGGATATCCGAAGAATGCCCTGGAACCAGTGGTAAAGTCTGCGTCGACACGTCTCCATTCATGGATAAGGCATGGGCCGTTCGCTCCGGCATCGGTTGGCTGGGCAAGCACTCTAACGTTATAACAAAGGATCTCGGATCGTGGGTCTTTATCGGCTCGATCATTCTGGATATTGAACTAGACTATGACACCACTCTTGTCGATGACCATTGCGGCACCTGTACGGCTTGTCTCGATGCGTGCCCAACAAAGGCGATCGTCGAACCATACGTGGTCGACTCGCGAAAATGTATCTCATTCGCGACGATCGAGCTTCGTGACGAGACTTTGCCGCCTGAGATCGCGTCAGACCTCAACGGTTGGCTCTACGGTTGCGATATCTGTCAGGACGTCTGCCCATGGAACCGCTTCGAAACACCTGCCCGGGAAGCACGTTTCGAGCCAAGAAACGGCGACACATCACTTGACCTGGACACCGTCATTTCGATGACGCACGAAGAATATGTTGAGAGATTTCGCCGTTCAGCAGTCAAGAGGGCAAAGCTCAGCGGCCTCAAACGAAATGCCGCCGCATTAAAATGATCACCGCGTTGGAGACAAAAGAATGAGATCACTTAGATCAGCTTTGGAGTATGTGACAATCTGCTTCGTCGTAATGTTGTTGCTCAATGGTATCGGCAATGCTCAGTCCGCGTTATCGGCTTCAGCTGCAGCCAAGGAATACAAACGACTATTGAATTTGCAGACAGCATTACGCAAGATACCGATGGCTCGACAGGACAAGGAACCGCATAGGTCATTTCTCAAGCGGAATGACAAAGATATTGTTTATAGCGAACCCGCAGGTGTTTGGCTGGTCCGCTCTAACCGCTTTTGGGACCTTGAGGCAAAGTATCACGACCTTCCGATAGCGGATAAGATCGCATGGACTGCCGCTGATAATACGTTGCCCGGCGAATGTGAAGGATATGTGAATTGTTACCTCTTCGTGGTCCGAGTTACCTACGGAGAATATCTAACCCGCTTTCCGAAAGGAGCCTACAGCAAACGCGCGGTTCAAAATACAATAGCCTCGTTGTCTCACATTGCGGATGATATAACATCCGCGAAAAAGAACTACGATGGCCCGACCGATCTTTCCGAACGAACGGAATTCGTTAAGACCATTCAAGAACTTAGGGCCATTTTTTCTTGGACCTCGGTGCCTGAACGCGAAAAGGCGATCTCGCAATTGAAGGTGATCGAAGACGGGTTCAAATAGGACGTAAATTGCAAAGCTATCCTGTATCATAGTGGTAATGCTTCGCGACTCCTACAATCGGACGATCCGCGATCTTCGGATCTCGCTGACTGATCGGTGTAATTTCCGCTGCTTCTACTGCCTGCCGCATGGCGAACCGGCATGGGCGAAAAAGGAGACGCTGCTCACATTCGAGGAACTCGAGCATGTCGCTGAGATCTTCGTCTCGCTCGGTATAGAGAAGATAAGGCTTACCGGCGGCGAACCGCTGATTCGCCGAGACGTGCCCGTTCTAGTCGACAAGCTCGCCCGGCTCAAGCCGCGGCTCCACGACATTGCCCTGACCACTAACGGTTATGATTTCGTTCGACATTCTCACGATCTGAAATCATCCGGACTCGACCGCGTAACTTTCAGTCTCGACAGTTTGAAACGAGAACGATTCGCCGAGATCACGGGTGTAGACGCGATCGAACGCGTGATCGGTTCGATCGACACGGCTAAACGAGCGGGCTTTTCACCGATCAAGATAAACGCAGTGGTCGTCCGCGATCGCAATGATGATGAGTTGCTGGAATTCGCGCGTTTCGCTCGCGAACACGACGTGGCGATGCGGTTCATCGAGTTCATGCCGCTTGATTCGGGCCACGATTGGAGCCGCGAAATGGTCGTTTCGGGGCGGGAGATCCGCGATACGATCAACGCCGCGTTCCCGCTGAAATTGAAAGAATCGTCACGCGGAAGCGGCACGTCATGGAAATACGTGTTCGCCGACGGCTCGCCTGGTGAGATCGGCATCATCGCTCCTGTGACCGAGATGTTCTGCGGCCAATGCTCCAGAATTCGTCTCACTGCCGACGGTCAGATCCGCACATGCCTGTTCTCGACGACCGAACATAATCTTCGTGACGT
>CAZJFB010000013.1:25257-47820 GCA_964545145.1 uncultured Chloracidobacterium sp.
CGGACCGACTCAGCCACAACGTCCATATGTGCCTGCGTATAAACGCGCCGCGGGATCGTGAGCCGCGTAAGTTCTAGTCTTGGATAATTATGATCGCCGGTTTCGGCATTTCGCCCGGCTGAGGCGATACCGCGTTCCATCGAACGGATGCCAGAATCGAGATAGAGTTCGGCCGCAAGCGTCTGCGCCGGGAATTTGGTCTGTTCAAGGTGCGGGTAAAATGCCTTGGCATCGAGAAAGATCGCGTGCCCTCCAACAGGATGAACGATCGGAATGCCCCAGGTTGTCAGCAGTTCGCCAAGGTAGCGAACCTGTCCGATACGAGAGAAGATATGCTCGTCCTGAACGCTCTCGGCTATACCGATCGCCATCGCCTCGAGATCGCGTCCCGCTAATCCGCCGTATGTGTGCAATCCTTCGTATACAACGACCAGATTCCTAAGCTCTTCGAAGGTTTCTCTGTCATTGACGGCTAGCCAACCGCCGATATTTACAAGATTGTCTTTCTTCGCACTCATCCAGGCACCGTCGCTGTAACCGCAGAATTCCTTGAGGATCTCGGCGATCGTCAGGTCAGCGTATCCCGCTTCGCGTTCCTGTATGAAGAAGGCGTTCTCAACAAGGCGTGTCGCGTCGAGAAAGAGCTTGATGCCGTAACGGTCGGTCAGCTCGCGAAGAGCTTTAATGTTGGCCATGCTAACGGGCTGTCCGCCGGCCATATTGACGGTTCCGGCGACGCTGACATACGCGATATTGTCCGCGCCCTCGCGTTTGATCAGCGATTCGAGCTTGTCGAGATCAACATTGCCCTTGAACGGATGGAGTATCTGCGGGTCATGGGCTTCGTCGATGATCACATCGACGAAAATACCGCCCGCGAGTTCCTGATGCAGACGCGTAGTCGTGAAATACATGTTGCCCGGAACGTATTGTCCGGGCTTTATCGAAACCTGGCTGATCAAATGCTCGGCACCGCGGCCCTGATGAGTCGGCACGATGTGCTTGTATCCGTAGAATTTTTGCACAGCGGCTTCGAGGTGGTAGAAATTGCGGCTGCCTGCGTATGCCTCATCGCCCAACATCATTCCCGCCCATTGTCGGTCTGACATCGCACCAGTGCCGCTATCGGTCAGCAAATCAATGTAAACATCGTCGGACCTGAGGAGGAATGTATTGAATCCTGCCTCGGCGAGTGCGGCTTCGCGGTCCTCGCGGCTGATCATATTCAGCGGCTCCACCATTTTGATCTTCCACGGCTCAGCCCAAGAACGCCGTTCGAACTGCTGTCCGATCGTAAGTAAGGTATTAGGGCACATGACTTCTCTTCTCCTTGTTGCTTTAACCAACCGCACGTCGGATCGCTCCCGTTCTTTCCTAAATAAAGAGCGAACCGCACCTTACGCTAGGCACAGTTAATTTTTATTGGTTTAGATGAAGAAAAGTATGATGTAGGTCACACCAACCTAAGCATATCGAAGGAATGCGGATCTAATTCAGCTCTGCTTTCGTCCCATCATGTCGAGCCCGACAGCGGCCACGAGGATCGAGCCTTTGATGATGTCCTGCATAAAGTCGCGGACGTTTAGTAGTGACATACCGTTGTCGAGGCTAGCCATTATGAGAGCTCCGAGACAGGCACCGAAGATCGTTCCGCGTCCGCCCATCAGGCTGGCCCCGCCGATGACGCAGGCGGCAATCGCGTCAAGTTCTTTTAGAACTCCGGCGTCAGGTGCTGCGCTGCCGACACGCGCGGTAAAGATAAGCGAAGCGACGCCCGTTAACGCACCGAGAAGTGCGTACACCTTGAGAATATTGCGTTTATTGTTGATGCCCGAGAGCCTTGCGGCGTCAGCGTTGCCGCCGATGGCATAAAGATACCGTCCGAATACTGTGGAGTTTGTAAGGAATGCTCCGAGTAGGGCAACCGCAACGAGGATCAGGACCGGCACCGGCACACCGACATACACACCGTTGAGTTCGTACGAGTTCATTACCCAGACGAAGGCGAGGACGCCGACGATCGGAATGATCGCTTTAAGAAATTCGGCCGTGTATTTTGCTTCGCCGAGTCCGTAGTCTTTCACCGACCGCGCGTTGCGATACGCTATGAAAAGTACGAACACTACGGCCAGTCCACCCAACCCCCATCCTGCGGTCGATCCGATATAGCCCTGGCCGAGCGCCTTAAAAGTCTCATCCGCGACCGGGACGGTATTTCCGCCAAGCAGCCATTTGACCGCACCGCGCCAGGCGAGCAGGCCGCCGAGCGTTACGATGAACGCCGGGATATTCAGGTATGCGGTCAGCGAACCCTGGAAGATGCCGATCACGACGCCGACCCCGACTGCCGCGATGATCGCCGCCGGCAGCCCGTATCCCATCGTCGTCATCAGAAATGCGGCAATTCCACCGGCAAAACCGACCACCGAACCGACCGAGAGATCGATATTGCCCGAAACGATGACCATCAGCATACCGACGGCGATAATGCCGGTCACTGACATCTGCGTCATCAGATTCGACAGGTTACGCGGCGTCATAAAGACGTAGCCGGTCGCCCAATGAAAATACAGCCAGATCAGCCCTAAAACGGCGATCATGATGTACGCACGAAGTGCGGCTGCGGTGATACGTGGTGTTTTCGCTTCTTCCATCTGAATTAACTATTTCCGGTTGCCGCTGCCATCACTTTCTCCGGCGTAGCCTCGGCTCGCGTAAATTCTCCGGTCAGCTTGCCGTCGTGAAGCACGATCACGCGATCGGAAAGGCCGAGGACCTCGGGCAATTCGCTCGAGACCAGCACGATCGCGAGGCCGTCCTTTGCGAGCTTGTTTATCTCGGCATAGATCTCTTGCTTTGCACCGACGTCGATGCCGCGTGTCGGTTCGTCGAGAAAAAGCACCTTAGGATCCGTCAACAGCCATTTGCCGAGCACGACCTTCTGCTGGTTGCCGCCTGACAGCGTGTTCGCCACAGTCAGAGGAGAACCTGCCTTGATCCGCAGGCTTTTCATCGGGCCGCTGGCGGCTATGCTTTCGCGCGTGCGGTTGGTTATTATCCGGCCAGAGAGATCTCGAAGCCCGGCGAGCGTCATGTTGTCCAGGATCGTCTGGTCGAGAATTAGCCCAAATCGCTTTCGGTCCTCGGTAACAAAACCGACACCTGAACGGATCGCGTCCGAAGGCGAATCTATGCGTACGGCTCGTCCATCGACCGTGATCTCACGCGAGCATTTTCCCTGCCACGCTCCAAATACCGACATCAGCAGCTCGCTCCGTCCTGCGCCCATAAGGCCGGCGATCCCGAGAACTTCGCCTTTCCGTACGTCGAACGAAACGTTATCGACGATCTTTTTGTGTGGATCATCGGGTGAATATGCGGTCAAGCCCTTTACGCTGAAAGCTATGTCGCCACGCTCGTGCGTTGCATCGGGGAAGATATCGCCGACCTCGCGTCCGACCATCTCCGCGATGACGCCGTTCTTTGTTATCTCGCCGGCCGCATGTGTCGAGACAGTGCGGCCGTCACGCAATACCGTGATGCGGTCGCTCATCTTGAAAACCTCGTCGAGCTTGTGCGAGATGTAGATCATCCCGACACCCTTTGCGAGAAGATCTCTGAGGATACTGAATAGCGTCTCCACCTCAGACTCGGTCAGTGCAGCCGTCGGTTCGTCGAGTACGAGGATCTTGGCGTCCTGGCTGAGGGCCTTGGCGATCTCGACAAGCTGCTGCTGCCCGATGCCAAGGCTGCCGACGCTCTCGCGGGGATCGATCGGCAAATTCAGTTCCTGCAACAGTTTGCTAGCCTTGTGGTAGAGTTCTGACCAGTTGATAACGCCGAACTGCGACGGTTCTTTACCAAGAAAGATATTCTCGCCGACAGTGAGTTCCTTGACGAGCGACAACTCCTGAAAGATTATTGCGATCCCCGCTTTTTCCGAATCGCGTATCCCGCTGAAGTGCCGTACAGCATTATCGACTAGTATCTCGCCTGCGAATGTGCCTTCCGGATAAACGCCGGACAGCACCTTCATCAGCGTCGATTTTCCGGCACCGTTCTCGCCGACGAGCGCGTGAAATTCACCGACCTCGAGCGTAAAGCTCACGCCGTCGAGCGCTCGAACGCCCGGAAATTCCTTGACGATGTCTCTCATCTCAAGAAGCGGCATGGTAGATCATTTTCGGCAGAATGCCAGAAAGAAACTTATTTAGACAGTGTAATTTAGCACAAGAATCTCAATAAATGTATGCGCGGCGAAGCCCTCGCCGGACAGCTTCATTCTGCATGAACCAATACCAGATCTTGCCGCTGCGGAGATTCTCTATGCTCACCAGAGTAATTCCGAGATCGATGCCTAGAACGTCCTTATTCACCCAACCATTATGCGGATTAAAGGCATCGACGAAGCCGTACTTTCCGTAGATCGTAGTACCGTACTGGTCTTTCATCGCCTTGAGGGCAGAGAGCGTTATTTCCGGTGTAAACATTAACGATCCAGCCGCTGCACATGGCACGACCGAGCCATCTGTCGCGGGATGCCGCGGCGGCCCGCCCCAGGCGGTGTAGCCCTTCTTATAATCTGAGGCGGTCATTCCCCACATGTTTGGGCCGTATTTCGGAAACTCTTTAGTCAGTTCATTCACAAAAAAATCGCGCTGGGCGTTGGTCGCATGAACACTATTCTCAAAATAGTCGACATAGGGCGGACGATGCTCGCGTTTGCCACGAAAATCAACCCAGGCATGCGAATACTGATGAATAAAAAGCGGCGAAACCGCCGCCAAATATCGATAATTACCGTACTCCTGCCACGTGCGCTCCCATGCATACCAAGATCCTGGCGGGATCGGTTTTGTCCTCGAACCGATCGCCAACAAATACAGCAGCGAGCTCTCGCTATAGTCGTGCCATCTGCTCGTGATCCAGCCGTTCTCGGGCCGCCATCCGTGAGAGAGAAGGTACGGGTCACCGTTCAGCATCCATTCGAAATCAACACGGTCAAAGATCTTGTCGGCAAGTGTGCCGATCTCCTTGTCGTCGGCAAAGCATCCCTTTACAGTTAAGACGCCGCCAAGCAAGAGAGAAGTATCGATCGACGAAAGCTCTGTCTTCCAACGTCGCTCGCCTGTTTGCTGATCGACAAAATGATAGAACCAGCCGTTCTTCTGCTCCTGCTTGTTCGCAAAGAAATCGAGTGTATTCCGAGCCCTCTCTTTCGCCTGGTCGCGTGTTATCCAGCCGCGTTCGGCGGCAATGCAGTAGCCACTCAGGGCAAACCCTGTGGCGGCGATCGTCGCAACCTTATAGTGGCTCGTGCCCTCGGCGGGCGGCGTTCCGTCGGTTCGAGTTCGGTCGAGTGTAAGTCCCGTTTTTGGATCTGAGTGGTCCCAGAAATACTGAAACGTCCTCTTTTGCAGGTCTTCAAGAAATGCGTCGTCCTCTTTACTGATCGATGCTGTCGGCACCGGCGATATCGGAGCCGGGTCAACTACTTCCTTAGGATCGTAAACGACCGCGACTGGTTTCGCAGAGACTCTGTCAACAACCTCGAACGTTGTTTGCAGGTTGTTATCGCTGCTAGTACCGACATAGACAATGAACTCTCCGGGCTCAACGATCGGCTTCAGCTCACGGCCCAGAAATTCGAGTTCTTTTCGCGAAAGGGTAAAGTCAACCGTCCGCTTTTCGCCCGCATTCAAAGTGATTCGCTTGAACCCTTTCAGTTCTTTAACCGGACGCGTTACGCTAGCGGCAACATCGCTGATATACAGTTGGACGACCTCATCGCCCGTGACCTTACCGATGTTCTCGACCTCGACACTCACCTTTACCATACCGGACGCCAATATTTCAGGTTTGTCGACCCGAAGGTCACGATATCGAAATTGCGTATAGCTTAGACCATAGCCGAATGGATAGAGCGGCGTATTCGGCACGTCGAGGTACTTTGAAGTGTACTTGTTATTTGCCTGGAAGGGGCGGCCCGTACGTTTTTCGTTGTAATAGATCGGGATCTGGCCGACTGATCTCGGAAATGTAACCGGAAGCTTTCCGCCGGGATTTGAGTCTCCAAAGAGCGTATCCACTATCGCCGGGCCGGCCATAGTGCCGGGGAACCATGCTTCAAGTATCGCAGGCGAATTCTCCGCCAACCAGTTGATCGTGAGCGGCCTACCGTTGATAAGGACAACCGCGTAAGGCTTGCCTGTAGCATGGATCGCTTTTACCAGATCGACTTGTTTGCCGGGCAGGTCGATGTTGCTTCGTGACGATGCCTCGCCGCTCATCGCACCCGATTCGCCGGCGACGAGTATAACCAAGTCCGAACTCTTTGCAGCCTGAACCGCCTTGGCAAACCCCGCGTCACTCTCGCATTTGGCGTCGCACCCTGGCTCGAATACGATGCCTTTACGTGGAAATTTTGCCTTCAGTGCCTCAACGACCGATATTGGATCGCCGGGCCGGCCGTCACCGGCCCAATTGCTGTTCATCTCGGCCTTGTCATTCGCTAATGATCCGATAACGGCGATCTTGTCGACATTCTTACTGAATGGCAGCGTTTTACTGTCGTTTTTTAGCAGAACAAACGAACGCTCGGCAGCACGTTTTGCAGCGTCCAAGTTTGCTTGCTTGAAGACTTCGCGCTTCTCAAGTTCTTCATCGACGAAAGGATCATCGAAGAGACCTAAACGGAACTTTACCCTGAGGACATTTCGAACAGCGTTGTCGATCGTCGCCATCGAGATCCTGCGTTTTTTTAGGAGTTCTTCGCCGTGCTTATTATACAGACGGCTAACCATCTCCATGTCTGTTCCAGCGTTAAGTGCGTACATTGCTGCTGAGCTTTCATCCTTAGCGAGGCCATGGAACATCAGTTCCATTACCGCCGTGTAGTCGCTTACGACCAAGCCGTCAAACTTCCACTCGTCCCGAAGCACTTTTCTCAACACGAATGGATTTGCCGTCGCCGGCACGCCGTCAAGATCGTTGAAGGCAGTCATGAACGAATCGACACCCGCATCCACTGCTGCCTTGAACGGCGGAAAATAAGTTTCGCGAAGCTGGCGTTCTGATAAATTTGTAGTGCCATAGTCTCGACCTGCTTCGGCAGCGCCATAACCGACCCAATGCTTTGCGGTAGCAAGCACCTTGTTTTTCGCGCTGTAATCTGAACCCTGAAACCCTCGAACGCGGGCCGCTGCAATCAGCGAAGCGAGAAACACGTCTTCACCTGCTCCTTCAATGATCCTACCCCACCGTGGGTCCCGAGCAATATCGACCATCGGAGCGAACGTCCAATGTACGCCAGAGGCACGAGACTCTGCCGCCGCTATTGCCTGATTTTCTTCTATTTGGGCAAGGTCCCACGTCGCAGCTTCACCGAGCGGCACTGGAAAGATGGTTCGATAACCATGTATTACGTCGAAACCGAAGAGTATCGGTATCTTTAATCGCGACTCAAGAGCTGCCCGTTGCAGTTCGTTCGTCATTTTGGCTCCGCGAACGTTCAGCGTCGAACCCAAAAGTCCTTTGCGAGCCATCTCAAGATGTTCGGGCCGATAGCGGCCGTTCGCTTCACCGTCCAGTTGCTGCAGTTGGCCAAGTTTCTCAGCCAGCGTCATCCTGGCAATGAGCGCATCGATCTTTTGCTCGATCGCGCGTTCCTTTGCCGAGTTCGGACGAACGGTAAGCTGGCCTGTCGATGCGCGACCGAAAACGAGCATCAGAATCAAAACGGTGAGGGTAAACGTAACGAACCTTTTCATAACAATTAAAGTCTCACTACTTACCAATTACGATCTCGGCGATCACCGGCAAATGATCCGACGCCCAAAGGCCGTCCCATCGGTCTGACAGCACACCGTGTTCGAGCACCTTAATGCCTTCACGGACGAAGATATAGTCGATCTTGCGGCCCGGCTCGGGTTCCTTGAAGGCTGTGAATGTCGAGCTGCCGCCGAAGTGGCCGTTAACGCTGGCATAGCGTGCGTCTGCAAGTTTGACGGTGGGCGTGCCGGCCATGATCGTCTTATAGGCACCGCTGTTCTCGGTGACGTTAAAATCGCCGGTCACTATGAACGGGCCGCTCCCGTGGATCTCGCCAGCCTTTTTCAGTATGAGCGACGAGCTTTCGGCTCGGGCTTTTTCACCGATGTGATCAAAGTGTGTATTGAAATGAACAAATGTCTTTCCGGTGACGCGGTCCTTGAATTTTGCCCATGTCACGATCCTCGGCAGTGCTGCGTCCCAGCCTTTGCTACCAGGCTTTTCAGGCGTCTCAGAAAGCCAGAACGTATTTGTCGCGATCAGCATAAAACGCGATCGACGGTAAAGTATTGCCGAAAACTCGCCTGCATCTTTGCCGTCGGTACGACCGACACCGCACGAGGCAAAGTCCGGCAACAGCTTTTCAAGGTCCTTCAGCTGCGTCAATAACGCTTCCTGAACGCCTACCAGATCGGCCTTGTGAAATTTGATCACGTCTGCGACCTTTTGCTTGCGGTTTGGCCATGCGTTCACGCCGTCACGAGGTTCGTCGTACCGGATGTTAAAGGTCATCACGCGCAGTGAGCCCTTTGAGGATTGAGCGGTTGCATCACTGCACCATCCTCCGAGCAGCAATACGACGGCGATCAATAAAGCAACGGTCGATCTCGAAAACGGCATGGTTCTTTTCCGAACGCCACGAAACAGAAGTTACGAAAAACCTTAATACTAACCAAAAAAGGGCGTGGACACTTACCACGATCCACGCCCGCAAGCAGAAATACTCAGGCCCGGCCTAGAAACTGAACCTTGCCTGGAACTCTCCGACTCGGCCTGCAAGTGCCGCGGTCGGAACGCCAAATTGAGCATTATCGGCCCGCGTGCTGTTGCTGAATGCATTAAACGGTGCAAAGTTCAGGTTGTTGAAGAGATTGAAGAAATTGAACCTCAGGTCGAGCCGCGCCGCCTCGCCAAGAAAACTGTTGATCCCGGCAAGGCTCACACGTTTTGCGATCGAAAGATCAACATTGAAGTACCTCGGCCCGCGAAACACATTCCTGCCGATCCCGGGTACGTTGGTTAGATAGCTCGTGCCGTTAATGGGCGTGAGAAAATACCTGCTACATCCGGCAGGTGTCGTTGTGATGTTATTACACGCTGCTCCGGCGATAAGATTGTTAGGGAACATTCCACCGCTCATATAGACTTCGTTAGAGTTGCCACGCGGTGGCGTCCCGTAATATGCCCGCGGCCGAATGGTGCCGATCGTTGTTGCCTCGGTAGACAGCCGAATTCCGCCACCGGTCACGGGTGTCCACGGGAAACCACCTCTCCACGTTACGATCGGACTAAAAGCCCAACCATGCAGCAAGTCTCCAAAGATATTCTTTTGGCCTTTGAACCATCCCGGTTCCCAAGTTCCCGATGCATTAAAATAATGCGTAACGTCAAAATCCGACGGGCCTTTTTCTGTGCCATTATCATAAGAATACGTCTGGTTAGTGCAAGCACAGGGAGCCTCTACCGAGACGGTGTCGAGACTCTTGGCAAAGCGATAATTCACATTGACGTTGAAATTCTTGCTGAAGCCCTTTCTAAGATTCGTCACGAGGGCGTTGTAGGACGTGTTTACGTCGGGACTCGCAAAATATACGAGTCGAAAAGTCGGGGATGTGGACGAAGCGTAGAACTGGTGAAGCGGTAGAATGCGAACAAACCGGCTTCCCTTGCTTCCCTGATAGGCCGCAGAGGCTACGAATTTCCATGGAAGTTCGTACTGAGCTTCCATCGAGTAGCGATAGACGTATGCACTAGGCAGGTTCGCAGGAGAACCATATATTTCCACCTGTCCATTCACCGGCCCGCCGTTTGCACCGAATCCACCGCCGAGCGTCGGGTTGCGCGGGTAGCCGTATATAGTGCCGTCCGTGCTTCCGACAAATTGTATCGTTCCGGTGGTGGCTCCCGTATTTCCGGCATTGCCGCTGTTTCCGCAACAAATGCTGTAGCGAGCTGCGTTGGGCGGAGCAAACCTCGCGTTGCTGAATAAGGCACTCGCTAGCCGGTCATAGCCGATCCCGCCGCCGCCGCGGATCACCAACTTCTCATTGAAAAATTTAGGACTCCATGCAAAACCGAGCTGAGGGGCAAAATTATTGTAGTCGGGATCCGTGAACCGAGTTACCCTCTCGATCTTAGAATCGACGAGGCCGACGTTGCCAAGAACCAGTCTTCCAAGCTGATTACCGTCAGTTACCTTGATCGGCGCAAAGAACTCCCAACGAAGACCCATGTTCAAGGTCAGATTCTGACGTGCCTTCCAATTATCCTGGAAAAAGATGCCAATGTTGGCCGTATTGAACGGAACGTCGTTGGCCTTTGGCGTACCGGTGGCATCTGCATTTATCGATTCAAATACGGGCGTTCCATTTGCAAAATTCCACATCCTGGTGAACGAATACAATGGCCTTGCACCACCCGGCGCCGCAGACTGGTTGACCTCGCGGCGGTACTCGACACCAAATTTCATCGTCTGATCACGATAGATCTTGGTCAGTACATCCCGAAAGTCCATCTGCTTTTGGTTGAAGAATCCGGGAGTTGTTTCCGCTCTGGGAGCTCCAAAGCGAAGGCGGTCGCCCCAAATCGCCTCGATCTCGACACGCGGAAGCCCCCATTCAGTGTTCGGATTGGACTCGATCTCGTTGAATTTCCACTTCGTCGTGTTGAAACGGAATTCGTTGATCATCGTGCTCGAGATCGTTCGAGTGTAAATTCCACCAATCAGGTAAGTAAGCCGGTCGGAGTTGAGATCAGCCTGAGGGCGCGCCTGTGCTGCCGAGTTCGTGGAGAATGTACTCAGCGGCGTAATGTTAGACGTGAAAGCAAACTTATCCTTCGCGGTTGCCTGGTAATCGAGTCGCAATGCGTACTGATTGCCGCGGAAACGGGTCTGGTTATTTAGAGTCACGTACTGAAGGTCGGCGACCCCATCGAGACCGCCGCCGATCGCGTTCGTCGCATCGGGTACATAAGTACCATAGGTTCCGGTGATCGAACCGATATCAAGTCCCGTACCCACCACCTGACAGTTGGTTCCGCCGCTGCTGTAGGGAGAATTAAGAAGACTGCATACCGGGGTAAGGGTTTGGGCGATGCGAGGTTCGGCGCCGTTCCGAAGCATTGCGGCAGAAAGCGTTCCGGCACGCAGCGAAGCCAGCTGCTGCCGAAAACTCGACGTTTCTACCCAGGTGGGGCCTGACACAGTCGAGCTTGCGTTCTTTGTCCCTTCATACGAGAAGAAATAGAACAATTTGTCCCGAACGATCTTACCTCCAAAGCTGCCACCATAGGTCTTGAACTCGTCGTTCACCCGCGTAGGGTTCAGGTTAGTAAGCCCGGTAACGCCGGGAATTCCACGAAATGTATTGAACGCGTTCAGGCCTGGATCGTTGATCTTTATGAAGGCGCTGCCGCTGTAGTTATTAGTCCCATATTTCGTGACGACCTTGACTTGGGCCCCGCTATTGCGTCCGTCCTCCGCCGAATACGTGCTTGAGGTCACCTGTACCTCAGCAATGCTTTCCTGGGACGGAGTAATAACCGCCGCCCCACCCCAGGTCTGGCTGTTCACACTTACGCCATCGATCTCGAAGTTATTCGATGTGACGCGCTGGCCGTTCGCGGATACCTGGACCTGATTTTCAACGGCGAAGATCCCATTATTCGAACCTCCCGGGCCCGTTCCGTTGTTTCCGATCCTGTTGGACGCGCCGCTTGCCGAGCGAGCTCCGTCACCGAATACACCCGGGGCAAGCCTTACCAAAGAGTATGGATCCCGACCCACCTGCGGCAGGTCAATAAGTTCCTTTGTCGTAATATTGCGGCTAAGATTTGGGGTCTCTGTCTCGAGGGTCACAGCGTCAGAACCGTCGATCGTAACCTCAGCGGAAATATCGCCCGGGTCAAGCGTGACATCAAATCTTGCCTGAGACTCAGCACCGACGACCGCGTTGGCAACAAGCTTCTTTTTGAAACCGCTCTTGGAAACAACGATCTTGTACGACCCTTGCGACAGGTTATTGAAACGATAAAGTCCACTGTCATTAGTTTGTCCCTCAACTGAGACATTGGTCGCGGTATTTGTGAGAATTACCGTTGCACCCGGTACAACCGAACCAGTCGAATCGGTGACCACACCCTGTACAGATGACCCGAATTGCGCACTCGCCACGACAGTGCACATGGTCATAAACACAAAAAGACCGATCGTTTTGATCAGGCCGAAAAACGCTCGCCTCATAAATCCCTCCAGAACTCGTCCAAATGCTGACTATTAGAAAGCTATACGATGTTACAAAATTACGATCCCTGAATCTTGGAGCCTTAGATCAGGAGTAAGGCATTTTAGGATAAATCGTTTTAGTAAATCGTTTTAGTATGAACTTTATAGCACCAGCAGTTTTTGCTTGTCAAGCGAAAATTGTATATGAATCAAGGCTGGCAATATTTGTAGTATTTCCGTGGCGGAGTGCGTGCATTGACGCTGATTTCGATTGGTAGAACCAATTCAATCTTGAAATTGTCTTATGGATTGTGCCAATATCTGACGCTATGCCAAAAGGCGCAGACGATACCTCCAAGAAAAAGTCCGGACGATCCAGGTCCGGTGATGCTGTTAGCCTTAAAGATCTGGCAAAGCATCTTGGACTGTCAACTACAACGCTGTCGCTTGTTCTCAACGACTCTCCACAAGCGATTTCAATACCCGCGGAGACCAAAAAACGCATCTTCGAAGGCGCTCGCGAGCTGAATTACCGGCCTAATTACCTTGCGAGATCTCTCCGCGTCCAGAAAACGAACACCATCGGTGTACTCGTGCCCGAGCTTAGTGACGGATACTCGGCTATGGTCCTGAACGGCGTCGAATCCGCCCTTTCACAGGCTGAATACTTCTACCTCACGGCGAGCCATTTGCACCGTGAGGACCTTCTTGAAAAGCTGCCTCGCGTTCTTATCGAACGCCAGGTCGAAGGAATGATCGCGGTCGATACGCCGATCAAGTTTGACCCGATACTACCTGTGGTGAACGTATCGGGACATGACGAGATCGAAGGTGTTACGAATGTCGTCTTGAACCACCAACACGCCGCAGAGCTTGGTATTGGCCACCTTTATAATTTGGGCCATCGCCGCATCGCCGGGCTCAAGGGTCAGGAGTTCAGTTCTGATACGATAATCCGATGGGAAACGATCAACGCGGCTGCAGAAAGACGCGGCATCCCGATCGACCCGAAGCTCTCCGTACAACTCCAGGGAGATACTCCTTCGCCCGAGGTCGGCTACTCGGCGATGAGATCGCTTTTGGCGACCGGTGAACGATTTACCGCCGTGTTCGCATTTAATGACGTTTCCGCGATCGGTGCTATCCGCGCACTAGAAGAAATGGGCCTTCGCGTACCGGCTGACGTTTCCGTGCTCGGGTTTGACGACATTTACGCGGCCGCATTCCATAATCCGGCCCTGACGACCATACGACAGCCGCTTTTTGAAATGGGCAGCCTCGCTGCAAGCACGTTGCTCAAAAGGCTTACCGGCGAAAACGACAATATTCCGAAAACGGTCAGCGTCGAGCCCACGATCGTGGTAAGGCAGTCGACCTCAAGAGTTTGCGCAACATGAAAAAGCTAATATTCGCATTGATCCTTCTTGCCGGAACCGCTTTCTCACAGTCCGGGTCTCAGCCATATACTCGCGAAAAGGAATGGGCCAAGGAGATCGGGGCCTTACTTGAGATCGATCAAAAGCAAACGCCGCCCTCACGGCCGGTGCTCTTCACGGGGAGTTCAACGATACGCATGTGGACGACGCTTCGCGACGATTTTCCTGGAATCAACATCATTAATCGCGGCTTTGGCGGTTCCCGATTGGATGACCTTGTATTCTTCGCTCCTAAGATAGTGCTTCCCTACAAGCCGAGGACCATCGTCGTCTATTCCGGCGAGAACGATATCGAGGCTAAAGAGCCTGCTGAAAATGCGCTCGCCGACTTCAAGGCCTTTATTGACTTTCGCGACAAGTTCCTTCCAGGAACTCCGGTCATCTACCTGTCTATGAAGCCAAGCATACTTCGCTGGAACCTATGGCCCGAGATGAAACGCGGCAACGACTTGATCAGGACCGAATCCGCCCGGCACAAAAAGGTCTGGTTTCTCGACATTTCGGAAAAGATGCTCGGCCCCAACGGCGAAAAACCGCCCGCTGACCTGTTTGTTGCTGACGGTCTGCACTTGAGTGCCAAAGGCTATGCGATCTTGCGTGACTCTCTGCGTCCACTTCTAAAATGATCACTTCACCATTGTGATCTCACCGGTTTGGTCCTGAATCTCCGCAGTCAGTCGTTTCGCTTTGTCATCGTAAACGAACCTTAGTTCACGCCCGTCCGCAGACAATTTCTTCGGAGCGGCTGGCAGGCCTATAACCTCCACGTACGCGACCGGTTGTCCCGAAAAGCGGCCGACGCGCTCGAACTGAAGCCGGCCCGAGCTATGTTTCACCGTGACCTCTCGCCACGCATCATTTAGATAGCCATAACCGTCACCTTCATCCTGAAACAGCTTTCCGGTCTCCACTTTCCCTGCAGAGATCCCAGCTACAACGGTCAGTGTGACCGGCACCGCCGGCATTTCGCCGGTATGCTGGACAACGGGCTGCGTAGGAATGACCGCACCGGCGCGGCCAAAAATCAGTAACCGGTCAAGGGGAGCATCGACGGTGTATTCCCTTCCCCCCTCGAGTCTTTCGCCGGTCCACCAGTTCACCCAATTCGAGCCGGCTGGAAGATATACAGCCCGTTTTCGCATACCTTCTCTGACGACAGGAGCAACCAGAAGGTCGCCGCCGACCAAGAATTCGTCCGAGATCAAATAGGTCTTTTTATCTTCGGGATATTCGTACCACAATGGACGCATTACAGGCTCACCCGAGCGTTCATGCTCGTGAAAGACGGTGTACAGATACGGCAGTAATCTGTAGCGCAGCTCAACAGTCGAGCGGTTGATCGCCGTAAACTCTTCGCCATACTCCCATGGCTCCTTGTTACCAGCCCATCCAACCGAATGTGACCTTAAAAATGGTGTCAAAGCCGCAGCCTGCATCCAGCGGGCATAAAGCTCGCCGCTCGGTCGGTCATTGAAGCCGCCGACATCACATCCTACGAATGGCACGCCCGACACGCCCATATTCAACAGCATCGAAAGCGACAACGCCAGATGGTCCCAACTCGCATAGTTGTCGCCTGTCCACACTGCCGAGTATCGCTGTATTCCTGAGAATCCTGCACGTGTCAATACGAATGGGCGCCGTTCCGGAGCGAGCCGTTTCACACCCTCGAATGTCGCACGCGCCATCTGCATTCCATATACGTTGTGATAACGCCGATGAGTGTCGCGGAGCCCCTCACCTGCGTGCGGCGTGTCATACGCAAAGGTCTTATCGGGATGATGCAGCACCTCGGGCTTTTCCATTTTGTCGTTCATGAATACACCCGGTTCATTCATGTCGTTCCAAAATCCGGCAACACCGTCGTCGAGATTTCCTCGAAACTGGCGGCCCCACCATTCCCTCGCCTTTGGATCGGTAAAGTCGGGAAACGCCGATGCCGATGGCCAAACGTCGCGATTTAATTCACTGCCGTCTGCCTTTTTGACAAAGATGCCTTTTGAGCGCCCATCCTGATAGACCCCGTAATTCTCATCGACCTTGATACCCGGATCGATTATGAGTACGGTCTTAAATCCATCTTTCTTCAGGTCGGAGATCATTTTGGGCGGATCGGGAAATCGCTTCTTATCCCACGTAAAGACACGATATCCATCCATGTAGTCGATATCGAGATAGATGACATCGGCCGGTATCCGATTCTTCCTGAATCCCTCGGCGATCTCGCGCACGCGGCTCTCTGGGAAGTACGACCAACGTGACTGCTGATTGCCGAGAGCCCAGATCGGCGGCAGCGGCATACGTCCCGTAAGGTCGGTGTAATCGGCGAGTACCGTTTTTGGCGAACGCTGTTTTCCGCCAATGAAAACGAAATAGTCCAGCTCACCGCCGTTCGCTCCAAATGAATATCTCTCAGGCGATCTCGCGCCCATGTCGAACCATGTACGGAACGTGTTGTTGAAATACAGGCCATAAGCCTTACCATCGTAGAGCGCGGTGAAAAAGGGTATCGACTGATATATCGGATCAGTTCCTATCGGATACGAGAATGTGTCGGTATTCCAGTTGACGATGAATTTCCCGTTCCGCGACATTTCAGAAAAAGCCTTTTCGCCGAAGCCATAGTAAGTTTCAACCTCACTTCGCCTCAGCATAGTTGTCTGCACCTCGCTCGTTGCCGTGTCAAAACCGCTAGGATGAGCTGGATCCGTCCTGACGACATATTGACCAAGCTCGTCGATCACCTCTATTCCAAAGTCACTACGCCGTATGACCACACGCACGCCGAAAGCATTTGTGATGGTCACTGAGCCGGGCGCCTGTGTCACCTTGACGGCAGGTGTGTGGTGCTCTCGCGACGAATCGATCGCATAAGAATTGCCGACTTCGAATTTGCCGCTCGGAGCGAGCCGTACACGAACAGTGTAGATATCAACAAACTCAACGATCACCTTTGCGCGGCTTGAGGTATCGAGTACGACGCCGTTGCCTCGCGGCTGTGTAACTGTGGTGACCCGGCCGACCGGCTGCCACGCAGCGAACACATTGACGGCCGTCAGGACGATGACAAATATCGGTAAGATCGCAACTGTTTGTATGCCTTTTCTCATAGTCGGGAATCTCTGTTTTTTTACCTCTCGGCCCGAGTAATTTATACTTGTTTTCTATGTCCGAATCCACTTCGATCGAATCTGTCCTTACCGAAGAACGCGTCTTTACGCCGCCGGCGGGCTTTGCCGCAGATGCCCACATCAAGAGTTTTGCCGAGTACGAGGGCCTCTACGCGGAGGCTGCCGCCGACATACCCGCCTTTTGGGCAAAGCAGGCAGAAAGTCTCGATTGGTTCAGAAAGTGGGACAACGTACTCGAATGGAATGAACCTTTTGCCAAGTGGTTCGTCGGCGGCAAGATCAACATCTCTTACAACTGCCTTGACCGACATTTGACGACTTGGCGAAAGAACAAGGCCGCCATCATCTGGGAAGGCGAAACCGGCGAGATCAAGACCATCACGTACCTGCAGCTCCATCAGGAAGTGACCCGCTTCGCGAACGTCCTCAAGAGTCTCGGTGTAAAAACCGGCGACCGGGTGGCCCTCTATATGCCGCTCATTCCTGCTCTTGCCGTTGCCATGCTCGCGTGTGCCCGCATCGGCGCTACGCACACGGTGATCTTTGGCGGTTTCTCGGCTGATGCGATCACCGACCGCGTTAACGATTGCGGCTGTAAGCTCATCGTCACGGCCGACGGCGGCTTTCGACGGGGCAGTGAGATCAAGCTCAAAGACATCGTTGATGAGGCGGCAGCCAAGTGCCCGACGGTCGAGAACGTTATAGTCTTTCAACGGACAAATTCCAAGGTAACGATGAAACCGGGCCGCGACCACTGGTGGCATGAGTTGACCAAGACAGTCGACGCCGACTGTGAGGCCGAGCACCTCGACAGCGAGCATCCGCTCTACATTCTTTACACGTCCGGGACGACCGGCAAGCCCAAAGGCATCCTTCACACGACAGGCGGATACCTTACCCAGGCGGCCTACACGGCAAAGATAGTCTTCGACCTCAAGGATGACGATATATACTGGTGCACCGCTGACATTGGTTGGGTGACCGGCCACAGCTACGTCGTTTACGGCCCGCTCGCTTGCGGTGCGACGGTGTTGATGTACGAGGGTGCCCCTAATCATCCCGGCTTTGACCGATTCTGGGACATTATCGAGCGGCATAAGGTAACGATCTTTTATACGGCTCCAACGGCGATCCGTGCATTCATTAAATGGGGCGAACAGTACCCGCTCAAACACGATCTTTCGAGCCTGCGGCTGCTTGGCACCGTCGGCGAGCCGATCAACCCCGAGGCATGGATGTGGTACCACGAGGTCATCGGCAAAGGAAAATGTCCGATCGTGGATACGTGGTGGCAGACCGAGACCGGCTCTATCATGATCTCGCCGCTGCCCGGAGCAACGCCGACGGTGCCCGGAACTGCGACCCGCCCGATCCCGGGAATATTGCTTGACGTTGTTACCAAAGCGGGAAAACCCGTCGGAGCGAACGAGGGTGGCTACCTCGTTGTAAAACATCCATGGCCGTCCATGCTCCGCACGCTTTGGGGGGACGACGAAAGGTACAAGCAGGCGTATTGGTCTGAGATCCCAGGATTTTACTTCGCGGGTGACGGAGCGCGGCGCGACAAGCACGGTTACTACTGGATCATGGGCCGTGTTGACGACGTCATCAATGTCAGCGGCCACCGCCTCGGGACCGCTGAGGTCGAATCTGCCCTTGTCTCGCACGAGGCAGTTGCCGAGGCTGCGGTCGTCGGGCGGCCTGACGATCTGAAGGGACAGGCGATCGCTGCCTTTGTCACGCTCGAAGGCGGCCGCAAAGGTGATGATGCTCTTAAGGAAGAGCTCCGGGCCCACGTTGCCCACGAGATCGGTGCCCTTGCCAAGCCGGACGACATTCGCTTTACGGATATGCTGCCGAAGACGCGTTCCGGCAAGATCATGCGCCGATTGCTTCGCGAACTCGCGTCGAGCGGTGTCGTAGCGGGTGACGTGACCACGCTCGAGGATTTTTCGGTGCTCGAAAGGCTGCGTCAGGACGAAGAGTAAATGTCCAGCGACCAAACTCCCAACAACCCTACTGTCGAACTCGTCGAAACGGGCCGCGACTTCTATCGTCGCGGCTGGGTTCGCGGCGAGAGCGGCAATTTCAGCGTGCTCCTGGCGAGAAAGCCTCTGCGGCTCTTTATCACAGCGGCGGGAAACGAAAAGGGCACGCTGGACGAGACCAACTTTCTCGAGCTTGATGACGATGCCGAGATCTTGCAGGGTTTTGGCCGCCCGTCGAACGAGACGCTCCTTCACCTTTCGATCTACCGCCTCAGGCCAAAGGCCCGGTGCATCCTTTACTCTCAGAGCGTCTGGGGAACCATCCTCTCCGACCGGCATTTTGTTGACGGGGCAATATCGATCGGCAGTTATGAGGCCCTCAAATGTTTGAGCGGCGTCGATTCGCACGATCATACCGAGGTCGTGCCTGTCGTCGAGAATTCGGCCGACCAAGTCGCTCTCTCTCATGTGATCGAGAACGTTCTGCTTGAGCATTCTTCGATCCACGGCATTTACATTCGCCGCCACGGCCTGTTCGCATGGGGCGAAACTGTCGAGGAGGCTCGCCGGCACGTCGAGGTGCTCGAGTTCCTTTTTGAAGTTGCGGGGCGTTCGCCGGCCCGTTAAGTTCTCGCTCAGCACGCACATTCTGTTAAGATAACTCCCAAAGCACATGGCCGAGAGGATCTATCGCGACTCTGTTCACAACATCATCCGCGTCAATACAGACTCGGATGAGGGTAAGCTCGTGGTCGCTCTGGTCGATACGCCGGAATTCCAGCGTCTGCGCCGTATACGTCAGCTCGGCCTCGCGTACTTTGCGTATCAGGCAGCAGAGCATTCCCGGTTCACCCATTCGCTCGGGGCGTTTCATCTTGCCGGACGAATGATCGCGAAGCTGCGACTCAGCTACGAGATCCCCGCCGAAGCTCAGACTGCCGTTCGCGTCGCGGCACTGCTCCACGACGTCGGCCACGGGCCTTTCTCGCATGTCATCGAATCGATACTCGGCTTTCATCACGAGCAATTCACGATCGATGCCGTCACAAGCGGCGATACCGTGATCGGCAGAGTCCTTCGGTCGTATTCGCCGGGCCTGGTCGATGATATCGCCTCGATAATTCGGGGCGATTACCGGCACCGCGCGCTCGCCCAGCTAGTCTCGTCACAGCTCGATGTTGACCGCATGGATTACTTGCTCCGCGACAGCCTGATGACCGGAGCAAAGTATGGGATCTTTGACCTCGAATGGATAATCAAGTCCATCGAGATCAACGAGGCGGACGATCACCTCTACGTATCGGCACCGGGAATTTACGCCGTCGAGGACTATCTGCAGGCACGTTACTACATGTACCGGCAGGTCTATTTTCATCGAACGCTCCGCTCTGCCGAGGCCGTTCTCAAGGTGCTCCTGCGACGTGCCCTTCGATTATATGCAGAGGGCGGAGACGTCTGGTTCGCCGGCGAAAGCCCGATGGAGCGTGTGCTCGCGGGCCAAAAGCTCTCGCTTGCCGAGCACATGCAGCTCGACGACACTGACGTGATGTTCAGCATCAAGCGTTGGCACCATTCCGGCGACCCTGTACTTGCCGATCTCGCTTCGCGATTTCTCGATCGGCGGTTGTTCAAGGCGTACGACCTCGACATGCCGGAAACGGAACGTCGCGGCTTTATCGACGCGGCAAGGAGCATTGTTGCCGATGCCGGATTCGACCCGGAATATTACTTCGTTGAGGACGAGGCGGCGAACGCACCGTATTCCTTCTATTCGCGGGAGACGTCCGAGGCAAAGAACCTGATCTTTGTCGAGGACGGTTTCTCACGGCCCGAGATCCGCGAGATATCCTCGGTCAGCTCGGCGGTCCGCGGGCTGCAGGAGGCGTACCGAATTCACCGCATCTGCTTTCCGGCGGAGCTAAAAGACCAGATCGGCAGGCTTTATCATGGCGAACGGTGAATTCCTTACAACCCTCTCGTCACGATCTCGGCCGCACATCCTGCTGTTCGTACTGACCCTTGCCTGTTCGATCACCTCCCATTCTCAAAAGATCGCCGTCCTCACGCCTGACAAGGCGGCGGCAAGCATCGCCTACTCGGAAAGGCTCGAAGAAGGCCTTTCCTCCGCCCACAACGTACTGGACGATTCGCTTGCCGAAGCGGCGTACAATTCGGCAGCTCCAAAGACGCCTTTCAATCTGACTGCCGACGAGTCGAAACGCATCGGTACAGTAATCGGCTGCGACTTTTTCATCGTCCTCAGGTCGGCGACCCAGCGACGAAGTTCGTTTAAGACGACCGCGTACTACGAGGCTTACGCGGCGGTCTACGTGGTGAGCCGCCGAACCGGACGGCTTGTTCATTGGCAGCTGCCCAGCTTTGAGGCCGGAACCGCAGAAGCCGCACAAAACCTGCTCCACGAAAATGCAGCGGCTTTGGCCGCCGATATTTCCAAGGCCGTTCGGGCTGCCGCAAAAAGCGAACTCGCCGAACCTGATCCGCCCGAGATCGGCTCTGTCCCCGAGTCGGACTCGCCCGATGCTAAGAATTTCCGAGCCCCGATCCCGTATCGCCGGATCAAGCCAGAGTACACGCCGCAGGCCGCCCTGTATGAGGTCGCCGCAACAGTCGAGATCGAGGTCGATACCGACGCGGACGGCACTATCACCCGGACCGAGATCGTACGGTGGGCCGGATTCGGGCTTGACCGATCGGTCGAAAGAGCGGTCCGCTCCATGAACTGGCGCCCGGCCGAGCGAAACGGCAAGCCATTGCCGATGCGGTTTTTGCTGCGATACAATTTCAAAAAGCTCGATAAGGAACAGCCTCCGACAGAATGAGAACCATCAGAGCCGCATTTCGACTCGTATTATTCGTGGCATCGACGATCGGACTCTGGTCGGGCTGGCTCGTGACCCATTTCTTCGTTCCCAACAAGCTGTACTGGCGGCAGGTCACATTCGGGGCCTGGACTCGCAGTTTTGTCTGGATCTCGAATATGACGATCGAGGTTAATGGCACGCCCCCCAAACCGCCGTATTTTCTTGTCACCAATCATCTTAGCTATACTGACATCGCTGCGATCAGGGCGGTCGTCAAGGGCGTTTTCGTTGCCAAGGCCGAGGTCGAGACGTGGCCGCTCGCCGGCCGCATCTGCCGCGACATGGGCACGGTCTTTATCGACCGCAAGAACCGCCGCGACATACCGCGTGCCGGCGAATTGATAATGGAACGCCTCGACGCCGGAGAAGGTGTCGTCGTATTTCCCGAGGGAACGAGCACAAAGGGCGAGACCGTTCTGCCTTTTAATTCGTCGTTCCTCGAGTTTGCCGCCCGCCGAGACCTGTCGGTCTCGTACGCCGCGATCAGCTACAAAACGCCTGCCGGCGAACTGCCCGCCAGCCTCGCTGCCTGCTGGTGGGAAGAGATCAGCTTTTTCGCTCATCTCTGGCGGCTGTTTCACGTTATCGAATACACAGCCGTCATTAACTTTGGCGATGAACCCGTTCATAACGAAGACCGGAAGCTGCTCGCGGCCGAGCTGCGGGACCGCGTCGAGGAACTGTTTACGCCGGTGATCTGATCGAGCCAGCTTTATTCCACGCCCGGAAATAGTGAGCCACAGAGACCACGGAGGATAAACTTCCGCTTTTTCACTCTTCACGGTCCACTCTCGCCCCTTAACTCTCCACTCCTTTTCGCGTGTACGTCATTTGTCCGGACAAATGTCGGAC